>URCK01000001.1 GCA_900546295.1 uncultured Eubacteriales bacterium
GAAGGCGCGCCCCATCGGCGAGCTGGACAGCGCGCAGGAGATCCGTTTTCCCACCGGTATGGGGGAGCTGGACCGCGTGCTGGGCGGGGGCGCCGTGCAGGGCTCGCTCGTGCTCGTCGGCGGCGCGCCGGGCATTGGAAAATCGACTTTGATGCTGCAAATCTGCGGGAAATTGAGTGAAAACGCAAAAATTCTATACGTTTCCGGTGAAGAATCGCCGCGCCAGCTCAAGCTGCGTGCCGACCGCCTCGGCGTACAGTCGGACGAGCTGTACGTCCTGTCGGAGACCTGCCTTGGCGATGTATTGCAGTCGGTCGAGGAGGAAAAGCCCGACGTTCTGATCGTCGACTCCATCCAGACGCTCTATCAGGATTCTCTCGAATCACCCGCCGGCAGCGTGGCACAGGTGCGCGCCTGCACACTGGAGCTGATGCAGCTCGCCAAAGGGGAGGGCATCACCGTTTTCGTCATCGGACACGTCAATAAGGAAGGCTCGATCGCAGGCCCGAAGGTCTTGGAGCACATGGTCGACTGCGTGCTGTACTTCGAAGGTGAAGCGCATATGAGCTATCGCATCCTGCGCGCGGCGAAAAACCGCTTTGGCGCGACAAATGAGATCGGCGTCTTTGAAATGCGCAGCGAAGGCCTTGTCGAGGTGCCGAATCCCTCGGAAATGCTGCTCTCGGGCCGCCCAGATGACGCGCCCGGCACCTGCGTGACCTGCGTGATGGAGGGCCAGCGCCCGGTGCTGGCCGAGGTGCAGGCACTGCTCGCGCCCGCGGCGCAGTCCGTTTCGCGGCGGACAAGCAACGGCTTTGACTACAACCGCGCCGCCATGCTGATGGCGGTACTCGAAAAGCGCGGCGCGCTCAAGGTATCCGGCTGTGACGCGTTTCTGAACGTCATCGGCGGACTGAGCGTGGACGAGCCGGCGGCAGACCTTGCCGCCGTGCTGGCGCTCGCGTCGAGCTATCTTGATAAGCCTATCGGAAGCCACGTCGCTGCCATCGGCGAGGTCGGCCTCACGGGTGAGCTCCGCAGCGTGAACCACCTGAGCGAGCGGCTGAGCGAGGTGCACCGTCTGGGCTTTGAAACCTGTATCATCCCAAAGCAGCGCAGAGATCAGATCCGCGCGCCGCAGGGTCTTGCGCTCATTGAAGCGCGCAACATTGCCGAGGCGATGCGCGCCATCGTACAGGCGTGAGCGCCGTCGCAAGCAATCGGCAGCATCCGTATAGCGCTTCGTGCAGCCAAAAAATCTGCACGAAGCGCATCGCAATCATCCCACATTCAGACAAGGAGGTTTGCGGCTGAAACGGCGTCAAAATACGCGATTTCCGGGGAAGTGGCAAAATTTCCCTCCCCCGAATTGAACAAAATTTTTATTTTGTTCAATTATATATAGGGGACAAAACGGCCATTCCCTGTCTCTTCGGCGCGCATTGCGCGCTGCGATCGCACGATCCATTTGACAGCCATACCAGCCATTTGACAACATGAACGACTACCGCTTGGAATCGCCGCCCATTCTGCGCGATTTTCTATCTTACCATGAGACCATCAAGGCACACTCGCAGAAAACGGTCGACGAATACTTCCTCGACCTCAGGAACTTTTTCCGTTTCCTCAAGCAATCGCGCGATCCTTCCCTGTGCGATCTCCCGCTGAGCGAGATCTCCATCATGGACGTGGATCTCGACTTTGTGAAAAGTGTAACATTGACCGATATCTACGCCTACATGACCTACTTAAGCCGCGACCGCGTGCTGCACCAGAACAGCGACGCATCCAGCTATGGCCTGAACGCCGCCTCCAGAGCGCGAAAAATCGCGACGATTCGCTCTTTTTACGGGTATTTGACCAATAAAGCGCACCTTTTGGACGCAAATCCCTGCAAAGACCTCGATTCCCCCAAGATCAAAAAGACGCTGCCGAAATACCTGACGCTTGATGAGAGCGTGCAGCTCCTCCAGTCGGTCGACGGGCAGAACCGCGAGCGCGACTACTGCATCCTGACGATTTTTTTGAACTGCGGGCTGCGCATTTCCGAGCTCTGCGGCCTTGATTTGCAGGATATTCAGGACGACGCGCTACGCGTGCTCGGCAAGGGAGACAAGGTGCGCATCGTCTACCTGAACGACGCCTGCAAAGACGCGCTCAGGGACTATCTTGCCGTGCGCCGCCCCATCACGGGACGCGACAGCAGCGCCCTCTTTCTCTCCTCGCGCAACGAGCGCATCAGCCGCTCAAGCGTCCACGCACTCGTCAAAAAGCACCTGAGCGCCGCGGGACTCGACGCCTCGGAGTATTCCTCCCACAAGCTGCGCCACACGGCGGCAACGCTGATGCTGCAAAACGGTGTGGATGTCAAGGCCGTGCAGGAGGTGCTCGGACATGAGCATCTCAACACGACGGAAATCTACACGCACATCGATAACGACGCACTGCGCGTGGCTGCTAAGGCAAATCCCTTGTCACATGTGAAACTGCATAAAAACCGCCCGGACCGCGGGTGAGCTGCCATCAAATTTCAGTCTGCTTTTGACCAGATTTAACAATTTGTTAAAAAATGCCTTGACAGTCTTTGCCGCGCCTGTTATAGTTTATGCAACTAACCAAAAGCAGTATTATGCAGAATGTCCAACAGCATACGAAGAACTGCTTCAATTTGCCAGATCGGACCCTCAGTCCCTTCCCAGCAGTTGAAAACCAGTGGTCACAGGACGGATCTTTCGCCGTTTCTGCTGCCGCTGGTTTTTTTGTTGCAGTTCTGCGCGGCTGGGCGATCGTTTCATGATGCGGCGGCGGTTAAATCTCACCAAAGGAGCTCCATACCATGAAAAAACGCGCGCTCTCCCTTCTTCTGTCCCTGACGCTGGTATTCAGCCTGCTGGCAGCGCCTGCGAAGGCTGCCGAATCGGCGACCAGAGCGGAAGCTGCGCAGGCGGTCTACACCCTCGCCGGCAAGCCGGCGGTGTCGGACGCCGACCGCAAGACGACCCTCACTGACGTTGCGGGTCTTGACGAATCCGACGCGCTCTATTGGGCCCGCGCAAACGGCCTGATGCTCGGCGTCGGTGAAAACCGCATGACACCGAACGCTTCGCTGACCTGGCAGCAGCTCGTCACCGTGCTCTACCGCTACGCCAAGATCGCGAACCTGCCCCTGACCAACCGCGACGACGCGGCAGGCAAGAACGCCTCCAAGTGGGCCGACGATGCCGCCTCCTGGGCCTCTGCCTACGGCATCCTCCCCAAGGGCGCGAACCTGAACGCCAACGTTTCCAAGGCTGAGCTCAAGACCGCGGTCTCCGCGCTCTCTTCGCTTCCCAAGGACCACGTTGCCGCTGACCTCAACGCCATCCTGAACGACTCCGTCGCGCCCATCACCGGCTTTGCCGTGATGGCCTACAAAGACGGTAAGCTCATCTATCAGCGCACCGGCGGCGACCGCTACATCGACGCCAACGATTCCTCCAAAAATCTCCCCCTCGAGCTGGACAGCCGCTACCGCACCGCTTCCATCTCCAAGGTGTTCGCCACGGTCGGAGCGATGCGCCTTGTCGAGCAGGGCAAGCTGGACCTCGATGAGGACGTCAGCACCTACCTCGGCTACAAGCTGCGCAACCCCAACTATCCCGACATCGCCATCACCACCAGAATGCTGCTTTCCCACACCTCCTCCCTGCGCGACGGCAGCCTCTACTCCATCCCGCCCGAGTACAGTCTGCGCGAGTTCTTCTTCCCCGACGGCAAATTCTGGCTTGACGGCGAGCACTTCGCCGACACCGAGGACGGCGTCGCCTGCAAGCCCGGCGAGTACTTCTGCTACTGCAACCTGAACTTTGCTCTGGTCGGCACGATCATCGAGCAGCTCAGCGGCCAGCGCTTCGATATCTACATGAAGCAGAACGTTCTTGAGCCCATGGGCATCAAGGCCAGCTACAACCCCGGCGACTTTGACGCCGAAGAGCTGGACAACATCGCCACGCTCTACCAGAAGATGAACAAGAACGTCTGGAATGTCAACGGTCCCTACATCGCCCAGATCGACGATTACCGCAACGGCGAGACGGCTGACCGCGATAAGGTCGTTGTCACCAACCCCGTGCTCCAGGCCGAAAACGGCGACCTCGTCGCTTCCGTCAAGGACTACAAGGTCGGCACCAACGGCTCTCTCTTCTCTCCCCAGGGCGGCCTGCGCGTCTCCCCGAACGAGATGAAGGTCCTGATCGAAATGTTCCTCAACGATGGCAAGGTCAACGGCAAGCAGATCCTGACCAAGAAGTCTGTCGACGAGATGTTCACCCCCGTCTGGACCTACAACGACGAGACCAAGAACGGCCACACCAGCGGCCTGTTCTACTCCTACGGTCTGGGTATCCAGACCATGTCCAGCACGCACTATGACCGTCTGCTCAAAGACCGCGACGTCGTTCTCGCCGGTCACTTCGGCGAGGCCTACGGCCTGCTGGCCGGTATGTTCATGGATCGCAGCACCGGCACCGTGATCTACTATGCCATGACCGGTATGGGCTCTCCCGAGGATGAAAACTACGGCGAGTATTCCGGCATGTACAAGTGGGAAGAAAAGTTCTGCACCGCACTGCTCAACGACCTCTTCCCCGAGCTGTAAGAAGGTTTTTCCCCTCCCTTTGCAGCCTGTCCCGCAGATCAAGCGGGACAGGCTGCTTTCTTATACGCGTTGCTCCGGTTATAATTGACTTTCCATGGCGTATCCGATATACTGAATTATTAGTAAAATGCATTTGATCGCTCTATAATATAAGGAGGGTTTCCATGACGACTCAAGAGCTTTCTCCCATCTGCCGGCAGGTGCGGCGCGACATCATCACGATGACCGCCAACGCCGGCAGCGGCCACCCCGGCGGTTCGCTGTCTGCGGTGGAACTGATGACCAGCGTTTTCTTCAACCACATGCGCGTTGACCCCAAGAACCCGCACGATCCCAACCGCGACCGCTTCGTGCTCTCCAAGGGCCACGCCGCCCCCTGTTACTACGCGGTGCTCGCCGCCAAGGGCTTCATCTCCCGCGACGAGTATGCAAACTTCCGCCAGCTCCACTCCATCCTGCAGGGTCATCCCGATGCGAAGAAGGTCCCCGGCGTGGACGCTTCCACCGGTTCTCTCGGTCAGGGCGTGTCCATCGCCGTCGGCATGGCGCTCGGCGCCAAGCACCTCGGCAAGGATACGAAGGTATTTGCCCTCGTCGGCGACGGCGAGAGCCAGGAGGGTCAGATCTGGGAGGCTTATATGGCCGCTGCGCACTATAAGCTCGACAACCTGACTGTCATCATCGACAACAACGGGCTCCAGATCGACGGCACGAACGACCAGGTCATGAGCCTTGGCGATCTTCCCGCCAAGCTGCGCGCCTTCGGCTTCGATCTCATCGAGCTGCCCGACGGCAACGATCTTGATGCGGTCGAGGCGGCGCTCTCCAAGCCCACCATGCCCGGCAAACCCAAGGCGATCCTCGCCCACACGGTCAAGGGCAAGGGCGTTTCGTTCATGGAGAACCAGGTCGGCTGGCACGGCAAGGCGCCGAACGCCGAGCAGCGCGAGCAGGCACTGAAGGAATTGGAGGACTAAGAACATGGCTGATAAAATTGCAACCCGTCAGGCTTACGGCGAAGCGCTGATCGAACTGGTCGAAAAGAACGATAAGGTCGTCGTGCTCGACGCCGACCTCGCCAACGCCACGCAGACCTGCAAGGTCGCCAAGGCGCACCCCGAAAAATTCTACAACTGCGGCATTGCCGAGGCCAACATGGTCGACATTGCCGCCGGTATGTCCACGATGGGCCTCATCCCCTACTGCTCTTCGTTTGCAATGTTCGCGGCCGGCCGCGCCTATGAGCAGATCCGAAACTCCGTTGCCTACCCGCACTTCAACGTCAAGGTCTGCGCCACCCACGCGGGCGTCAGCGTCGGCGAGGACGGCGGCAGCCACCAGTGCATCGAGGATCTTGCGCTCATGCGCGCTATCCCCGGCATGACGGTCATCTGCCCTGCGGACGCCAACGAGGCCAAGGCCGCCACCATGGCCATCGCCGAGGTCGACGGCCCGGTCTATATGCGCCTTGCGCGCCTCGCCACCCCCGTTTTCGAGGGAGACATGGTCAAGCCCTTTGAGATCGGCAAAGCAAACGTCCTGCGCGAGGGCAAGGATGTTGCGATCTTCGCGACCGGACTCATGGTCAACGAGTCCCTGATGGCTGTCGAAGCGCTCGCAAACGAGGGCATCGACGCTGCCGTCATCAACATCCACACCATCAAGCCCATCGACGCGGAGTGCGTGACGAAGTACGCTGAAAAATGCGGCAAAGTCATTACCGTTGAAGAGCACAGCGTCATCGGCGGCCTTGGCGACGCCGTGGCCGATGTCCTCATGGGCAAGGTCAACTGCAAGTTCCACAAGATCGGCGTGAACGACCGCTTCGGCCAGTCCGGCAAGGCGGCGGACGTGCTGCGCGAATACGGCCTGACGGCCGACCAGATCGCCGAGACCGTCAAGGCGAACATCTGATGCAAAAAAAGAGAGACAAAACAGCTTGCTTTGTCTCTCTTTTTCCCACAATCATATTTTCAAAAAGGAGAAGATATTATGCCGCTCGTAACATCTACCGAAATGTTCAAAAAGGCCTATGACGGCGGATACGCCATCGGCGCGTTCAACGTCAACAACATGGAGATCGTGCAGGGCATCACCGAGGCCTGTCAGGAAGAGCACGCGCCCGTGATCCTGCAGGTCAGCAAGGGCGCGCGCGCCTATGCGAACCACACCTACCTCGTTAAGCTCGTGGAGGCCGCAGTCGAGTGCTGCCCTGACATCCCCATCGTGCTGCATCTCGACCACGGCCCGGACTTTGAGACCTGCAAGTCCTGCATCGACGGCGGCTTCACCTCCGTGATGATCGACGCCTCCTCCAAGCCCTTCGCCGAGAACATTGAGATCACGAAGAAGGTCGTCGAATATGCCCACGACCACGGCGTTGTGGTCGAGGCCGAACTCGGCACGCTCGCCGGCATCGAGGATGAGGTCAAGGTCGCCGCGCACGAGGCGTCCTACACCCGCCCCGAGGAGGTTGAGGAATTCGTTTCCAAGACCGGCTGCGACTCCCTCGCCATCGCCATCGGCACGAGCCACGGTGCTTTCAAGTTCAAGCCCGAGCAGTGCACCGTGAACGAAAAGGGCATTCTCGTTCCGCCCCCGCTGCGCTTCGACGTGCTCGAGGAAGTCTCCAAGCGTCTGCCCGGCTTCCCCATCGTGCTGCACGGCTCCTCCTCCGTCCCGCAGGAGTATGTCAAGATGATCAACGAGCACGGCGGCAAGATGCCCAACGCCATCGGCGTACCCGAGGAGCAGCTGCGTCAGGCCGCAAAGCTTTCCGTCTGCAAGATCAACATCGACTCTGACCTGCGCCTCGCCATGACCGGTACGGTGCGCGCCTACCTCGACGAGCACCCCGACAAGTTCGACCCGCGCGAGTATCTCAAGCCCGCCCGCGCCAACATCAAGGAAATGGTGCGCCACAAGCTCATCGACGTGCTTGGCTGCGCCGGCAAGGCTTAAAGAAGGAGAAACGATATGAGTGAATTGAAAGGCGCGTGCATCATCGGCCAGTCCGGCGGCCCGACCTCCGTCATCAACGCGAGCGCTTACGGCGTGATCCGCACGGCGCTCGATTCCGGCAGCATTACGAATGTCTACGGTGCAGAGCACGGCATCAAGGGCGTTCTGGCCGACCGGCTCTTCGATATGAGTCAGGAGGATGCAAAGGAGCTGGAGCTTTTGAAATACACCCCCTCCTCCGCCCTCGGCTCCTGCCGCTATAAGATGAAGGATCCCGACGAGGACGACACGGACTACAAGCGCATTCTCGAGGTCTTCAAAAAGCATGACGTACGCTACTTTTTCTACAATGGCGGCAACGACTCGATGGACACCTGCAACAAGATCTCCAAGTACATGCAGAAGGTCGGCTACGAGTGCCGCGTGATGGGCGTGCCCAAGACGATCGACAACGACCTCTACGGCACCGACCACTGCCCCGGCTACGCGAGCGCTGCCAAGTACATCGCAACGAGCCTCATGGAGGTCTATCAGGACGCGCATGTTTACGACACGGGCATGATCTGCATCGTGGAGATCATGGGCCGCCACGCCGGCTGGCTGACCGCCGCCGCCGCGCTTGCGACGGAGTACGGCGCAGGTCCCGATCTCATCTACCTGCCGGAGACCGACTTTGACATGGATTCCTTCCTTGCTGACGTCGAGCGCGTTTATAAGCAGACCGGCAGCTGCATGGTCGCCGTGTCCGAGGGCATCCACTACGCCGACGGCAGCTTTGTCTCCGAGGCCAAGACCAGCGCGACGGACGGCTTCGGCCACGCGCAGCTCGGCGGCCTCGCCGCGCTGCTGGCGAGCATCGTGAAGGAAAAGACCGGCGCGAAGGTGCGCGGCATCGAGCTTTCGCTGCTCCAGCGCTGCGGTGCGCACCTGGCCTCCGAGACGGACATTGAAGAGGCCGTCATGGCAGGCCGCGCCGCAGTGGAGAACGCCGTCGCCGGTATCACCGATAAGATGGTCGCCTTCGAGCGCGAGACCGTGAACGGTCACTACGCCTGCAAGACGAAGCTCCTCCCGCTCACGTCTGTTGCAAACTATGAAAAGAAGATCCCGCTCGAGTGGATCAACGACGCGCACAACGGCGTTAAGCAGGAGCTGATCGACTATGTGCTGCCCCTCATCCAGGGCGAGCCGAAGCTCCCGAAGGAGGATTCTCTCCCCCGCTTTGCCAAGCTCAAAAAGGTGCTGGCCAAGTAAGATTTCCGATAAAAAAGGAACCGATTCGTAAAGAATCGGTTCCTTTTTTATATCATTCCGGTCAGTCGTTCGCAAACCACTCGCCGAGAATATCCGTGGTGAGCGGCAGCGTCGTGCGCGTCCGCCTTCTCCTACGCGATAAGCTGCGGGATGCGGCTTGCTAAAATGATGCTGACAAGCGCCGCTGCCACCAGCAGCGGCAGCGCGATCTTTCGGTTCATATCCTCTTCCTCCTGTTATCCTTCTTATCGAACAGCATAACAGCGGACGGCGGAAATGACAAGTTACAAAGCGATGACATTCGGTTACAGGAAAGTAACAAAGAGAGAGGAAGCACCTCTCTCTTTGTTACTTTACAGGATAATGCAGATAAGGCCGCCCGTGCCCTCGTTGATGATGCGCTCGAGCGTCTGTCGCAGCTTGACGCGCGCGTCGTCCGGCATATGCTTGAGCTTTGCCTGAAGGTCCTCGTTCACGATCTCGTGGAAGCTGCGGCCGAAGATATTGGACTGCCAGATCTTTGCCGTGTCGCCCTCAAACTCCTGCAAGAGGTAGTTGACCATGTCCTCGCTCTGCTTTTCGTTGCCGACAATGGGCGAAACGGTCGTTTCGATGTCCGCGCGGATCATGTGAATGGACGGAGCGCTGGCCTTGAGCCGCACGCCGTAGCGACCTCCCTGCTTGACGATCTCCGGCTCCTCGAGGTCAAGCTCGTCGACCGTCGGAACGACGATGCCGTAGCCCGATTCGCGCGCGTCGCGGATGGCCTGCGCCACCTTGTCGTATTCCGCCTTGACCGAGGAAAGCTCGGTGAGCAGGCTCATGAGGTCGCCGTCGTCCGAAACGGTGAAGCCCGACTGCTCGCTGAGCGTCTGATAGAAGAGGGCGCGCGGCAGCTGCAATTCCGCCGCGGCGATACCCGTGCCGAGCTGAATGGACGTGATCTTCGAGCCGCTGATGCCCTCGCACGCGCCCAGCGCCGCGATGCAGGACTGCACCTGCCGGATGCAGCGCAGCTCCTCCGTCTTCTCGCGGATGGCCTGATAAAGACCGCTTTTGATCGGATGCGCGGCGTCGAGTGCCTCGACCCATGCAGGGATGCTCAGGTCCAGCTCGCACAGCGGGAACTCATAGAGGATGGCTTTGAGAATACGGCTCACCGCTGCGTCGTCGAGCGTCAGGCAGTTCACCGGCAGACACGTCACGCAATACCGTGAAGCAATATCCCTTGCTATCGCTTGCGCGCGCTCGCTTTCCGGTTCTGCCGCGTTGAGCAGCACGAGGAAAGGCTTGCCGATCGCCTGCAATTCGCGGATGACGCGGCCCTCGGCTTCTATGTAGTCCTCGCGCGGGATCTCGGTGATGCTGCCGTCCGTCGTCACCACAACGCCGATGGTCGAATGTTCGCGGATGACGCGCGTCGTGCCGATCTCCGCCGCCTCGCTCATCGGCACCTCGTGGTCGAGCCACGGCGTCGAGACCATGCGGGGGCTTTCGCCCTCCAGTTCGCCTGTTGCGCCGGGGATCATATAGCCCACGCAGTCGATGAGCCGCACCGAGCAGCTCCCGCCCCCGTCCAGCGCGATATCGACCGCCTCCTCGGGCACAAACTTCGGCTCGGATGTCATCACCATGCGGCCGCTGCCGCTCTGCGGCAGCTCATCCTTTGCCCGCTCGCGGCGGTAAGCGTTGTCGATGTTCGGCAGGATCTGCGTTTCCATGAAGCGCTTGATGAAGGTCGACTTGCCCGCACGCACGGGGCCGACCACGCCGATGTAGATATCCCCCGACGTGCGAACGGAAATATCCTGATAGATCTCAGTATTCATGCTCATTGCCTCTTCCTCCGTTTCTCAGCGTCTGCGCGGGATGAGCAGGAGTTTTCCGACCGCTGCGTCAGTTTCCTCCGCAAGGTCGTTTGCGGCGAGAATGTCGCCGACCGTCGTACGGTACTGCTTGGCAAGGTCCCACAGCCGCTCCCCCTGCCGGAGCGCGCGCAGCACGAGCGAGGGCGCGCTTTCGTCCTTTTCCGTCCGCTTTTCCGCCTGTAGGCTGATGAGGCACGGATAGCACGGCGCTTCCGCGTCGGCCAGCGTGAAAATGACAGGGAATCGCAGCTCCACGCCACCGTCGCTGACGGATGCCGAGATCTCCCCTGCGCTCACGCCTTGCAGCCGCACGCGCCCGCTCACGGGCAGATCTGTCGGCAGCAGCACATCGATGCGCCGCTCTGAGAGCAGCGGCGTTCCGTTCTCGTCGAGGTACAAAACGCGCAGGTCCGCGCTCGTGCGCAGCTCTGCATCGTTTCCGCTGCCGCTGACGCCGGCCTCTACGAAGGAAACGTCGGCAGAGAGAATGCTCTGCACCTCCGCCCCTGTCTCGATCTTCTCGCGCACGCTCTGCTCGCGGGTAAAGAGCACCGGATCGTCGCTCAGCTCCACATTCTCCGACTTGACGGCCAGATCGTAGAGCGTACTGTAGAGATCCGCGATGCAGCAGACGCTGCGCACCTCGCGCAGCACGGCAAAGGCACTGATATACAGCCGCAGCGAAATAAGACGCTCGTTGTCCGGCTCGCTCTCGCTGCCGACATGGACCTCAAGCCCCGTCAGGCGCAGCGAGGCGCGCGCCGTCGTTTCGCCGCTCGTCTCCGAAAGGCCGTCAAGGATCTGCGAAAACGGCAGCTCGCTTGTTGAGCGCTGCGCGTTTCCGTTCGTGTCGAGATACAGCAGCGCAAGATAGGCAACGCCCTTGAGCGCAAGCTTTCCGCCGACAACCTTGCAGTCGGCCACGCGCAGCGTGCACTTTGTGCAGAGAAGCTCGCGGATGGGGTTCTTCGTACTTGAGAGCAGCACCTCGTCGGAAAAGGTGAAGTCCTTTTCGCGGATGGCACGGATCATCGAAAGCTCGCGCTTTTCGCACAACGTTTCGATCCGGTAGGCCTCCTGCTCGCTCACGCCGCTGCACACGCTCATCACAGCGCTTGCATAGGGCGAAAGCGTCAGCTCCACGCTCGCGCGCGTGAGGATCTTGCGCGGGTTGAGAAGGCGCACCTCGCACGAGCAGAGGCGGCCCTCCAGGCAGCTGTCCGCCGCGCCGTCCAAAATGCGGCCGTCCATGGTGTGCTCAAGCGGCAGCGTGTAGGCAAAGGACTTGAGCCCCTGTCCATCCTCCGCCACATACAGAAGCGTCATGCGCAAAAGGCCTGATACGCTCGCTCTTCCGTTCACGATCTCGCGGCTGCGCAGCAGCAAACAGCCGCATACGTCCACGATTCGTCCGATATCCGGTAAGTAATCCGGGACGATGGTCTCCGCCGTCTCCTCATGTGTGTTGTTCAGCGGCGGCAGGGCCCGACAGCAGGCAAACTGCTCCTTCTTCAGCTCCAATTCCATTGCGGTCCTCTCCTTCGGCATTGTGTTGCTTCACCTTATGCCGCGCGGACGCGCTTTATGCCTCCTTCCGCACGCCGAACACGCACCGCAGCAGCGCGCTGAGCGCCTTCGGAGACTTCCATACTACGATCTTCATCTCAGAATCCCTCCCTAAAATCTGCGCAAACAGCCGATGCCGCAGACGATGAGAAGAAACGCGACCAGAAACATCAGCGCCCCCACTGGGAAAACGGCTGCGACGAAAATGCCGAGCCCCAGCGCCAGGGCGCACAGTCCCGCGCAGCGCCACGGGCCGAAACCGGGCGGACGCGGCCCAAAGCCGGAATACATGGCTCTTCTCCCCCTCTCTTTTCGGCGTCTGCCTGTTCCATTCTATACAAAAGCGCCGCTTTCGTTCCTGCTCCACCGCGGCAAAGCGCCAAAGTTTCCCCGCGCGTTTTGGAGGTCCTTGACATTTTTTCCCCCTCGTGTAATATAAAAGCAACTTTACTTCACGCGGCGCTGCGAGCTGATCCCCGCACTGCACGCATCGGAAAGGACGGCAAACTCCCATGCAGGAAATGAGCAGCAGAAACCAGCATTTTACCGATTCGGTCATCCGCAGGATGACGCGCATCTCCAACGAGTGCGGCGCGATCAACTTAGCGCAGGGCTTCCCCGATTTTGATCCGCCCAAGGCAATGATGGATCGTCTCGAGGTCGTAAGCCACGAAGGGCCCCACCAGTACCCCATCACGATGGGCGCACCGAACTTCCGTCAGGCCATCGCGCGCAAGTGCGGCCATTTCATGGGCCGCACCATCGACCCTGAGACCGAGATCGTCGCCACCATCGGCTCGACCGAGGCTATGGTCGACACGCTTTTTGCCCTGACCGACCCCGGCGACCGCATTGTAATGTTCTCCCCGTTCTTTGAAAATTATCGCGCCCAGACCATCATGGCCGGCTGCGAGCCTGTCTTCGTCCCCCTGAACCCGCCGACGTTCTCCTTCGACCCGAACGTACTCGAGGACGCCTTCCGCGGCGGTGCAAAGGCCATCATCATCTGCAACCCCTCGAACCCAAGCGGCAAGGTCTTCACCGAGGAAGAGCTCAAGACCATCGCAGAGCTCTGCATCCGCTACGATGTTTACGCCATCATGGACGAGGTGTATGAGCACATCATTTATGACGGCCGCAAGCACGTTTACATGAACAGCCTCCCCGGCATGTGGGAGCGCACGGTGTCCTGCTCCTCGCTTTCCAAGACCTATTCCATCACCGGCTGGCGCCTCGGCTATGCCATCGCGCCGGAGAACATCATGACGCGCATCCGCCAGTACCACGATTTCACCACCGTCGGCTGCCCTTCCCCGCTGATGGAAGCCGCCGTTGTGGGACTCAATATGCCGCAGAGCTACTACGACGAATTTGGCGCGCACTACGCGCACATGAAGAAGATCTTCACCGAGGGCATGCGCGAGATCGGCATTCCCTTCACCGATCCCGAGGGCACATACTTCGTGCTGGCCGATATTTCCCCCTACCTCAAGAAGGGTCAGAGCGACGTTGACTTCTGCGAGCAGCTTGCGCGCAAGGCGGGCGTCGGCTCGGTGCCGGGCAGTTCCTTCTTTAGTGAGCCGATCAACAACATCATCCGTCTGCACTTCGCCAAGACGGATGAAACGCTCTACGAGGCGCTTGAGCGGCTCAGCCATATCAAGGACCTGATGTAAGATATTGATACAGAAAAAACTCTGTTCCGATCGGAACAGAGTTTTTTCTGTACAGCGATTTTGCTTTACAACAACGATTCTATACTTGTTTGCGTTTCTTCATCTGCAGTGACCGGTTCCCCATCCGGCCCGCCGAACTGAGAGATAAACGCATCCTCGGAAAGCACCGGAACGCCCAGATTCTTCGCCTTCTTCGCCTTTGATGAGCCGGATTCCCCGTCGTTGCTGACGAGGTACGCCGTCTTCCCCGAGACACTTCCCGCGACCTTTCCGCCCTGTCGCTCAACATAGGCCTTGAAGTCGTCGCGGTTTTTGAAGGTATGCACGTCGCCGGTGATGACAAAGGTAAGTCCTTTACATGACCCGTCGCTTATGACTTTTGGCGCAACCTCGTTCACTTGAAGCTCCCGCATCAAGCGCTCGAAGAGCGCGCGGTTTCCCTCGTCTGCAAACCAGTTCAGAAGCGCGTTCGAACGCTCCACGCCGATGCCGTCCACGTCCTCAAAGCCTTCGCTGCTCTCGATACGCGCAAGAAAGCCCTTCGTGCCAAGCGCCGCAATGAGCTTCTTACCCGCGTCCGCGCCGATGTTCGGGATGCAGAGCGCAAAGATGAGGTGCACGGGATCGACCTTGCGGCTCTTTTCGATGGCCGCCATCAGATTGGCGCAAGACTTTTCGCCAAAGCCCTCAAGCGTGACGATCTCTCCTGCGTGGTCGCTCAGGTGGTAGAGGTCGGAAAAATCGCGCAGGTAGCCGCGGTTGACGAACTCGTGCAGCGTCTGCACGGAGAGGCCGTCAATATCGAGCCCCGCCTTGCTCGCAAAGCGGACAAAGCGCTTCAAGTGCTTGGCAGGACAGTTCGCGTCGGTACAGCGCAGCGTCTTCACGCCGCTCACGGGGCTGACGCGCACCTCGGTCACCGCGCCGCAGACGGGACAGGCCGTCGGGACTTCATAGCTGCCCTCGGCCCTGACGACCGCGATGCACTTCGGGATGATCTTGTTGGCCTTGATGATGCACAGCGTCGTCTTCCTGTCCGCGCCGATGCCGAGGCGCTCAAGCTCGCTCACGTTGCAAAGAGATGCCCTCGAAACGGTCGTCCCCTCAAGCTGCACGGGGTCGAAGACCGCGACGGGCGTGATGGTCGAGGCCGCGCAGGACCATTCGATGTGGTCGAGCACCGTCTCGGCGGAGACGTCCGCCCACTTGTAGGCAAGGCCCGCGCGCGTGGCGTGGTGCCCCGTCACGCTGCCGGTCGCGGCATAGTCGGTATCGTCATAGGTGATGACAAGACCGTCAACAGGGATGCCCATCTCGCCGGAGTCAACCTTTTTCGTCCAGCGTGCGATGGCGTCCGGCAGATGCGCTGCGTCCGTCTCCTCGCGCTCGACGGTCGTAAAGCCCAGCGAATCGAGGTAGTCCATGCGCGCGCCCCAGGAGCGGAGCTCTTCATCCGTGTGGACGAGCGTGAAGGCGTTGAATGTCACGTTGCGCTCGCGTACCTTGTCGAGATTCGTCTTGTCGAGCGCCAGCGTACCGGCGGCAAGGTTTCGGGGGTTCGCGTAGCGGTCGTCCGCATCCTCAAGCGTATCATTGATGGCTTCAAAATCCGCGTAGGAGATCGTCGCCTCGCCGCGCACGACGAGGTGTCCCTTGTCCGCGATCTTCGCGGGAATGGCGCGGATGGCAGCGGCCATATAGGTGATGTTCGTGCCGACCGTGCCGTTGCCGCGCGTCAGAACGCGCGTGAGTTTCCCGCCGTCGTAGGTCGCAACGAGGGTCGAACCGTCAAGCTTCCATGAAAGCCAGATCGTACGCTCGCCCGCCCAGTCCTGCAATTCCGCGACCTTTTTCGTCTTGGCGAGCGAGAGCGCGGGATATTCGTGCGCCTCCTTCTCCCCCTCGCCGTCCATTTCGTTCCCGGAATGGCTCGTCACCTGCGTGGGGCTGTCGGGCCGGACGTAGCCGGTCTCTTTTTCAAGCGCGGTCAGCTCGTCAAAAAGAGCGTCCCACTCGTAGTTTGTCATCTGCTCCTCCTGCCCGCCGTAGTAGGCGTCGGAGGCGGCATTCAGCCGTGTTACGATCTCGTCGATACGAAGGTTTTTGTCCATAGTGCGTTCCCTCTCTCATATGCGCGCCGGGCGCGCTCAGCCGTTGTTCATGATATAATCTTCCGCATTCTGCTCCATGTCCGCGCCGTTGCTGAAATAAGTGTAATTGTCCGGCACAGAGCCGACGATGACCGTCTCGGCCACGGCGTAGGTGTTGCTGAATTTCGTCGTTGTGGAAAATCCGGGCAGCAGGATGCTGACATACACATCCACCACAAGATAGATCTGGTGCTTGGTCTGGTTGATGCCGGCCGACGTGAAGGCATTCTCAAAATGCGCGCTCGACGAGCCGACCGACTGCATCCGCACCCGGATGAGCGGTCCGCGCCCTGCGAGAAACGGCGAGCCGAGCAGCGTGCCGACCGGGACGGAAAGCTCCTTGGTGGTCACCTCGGAGAGTTTTTCCAGCACCTTGTCGATGATGGCGGATTGCAGGCGGTTGAACTCCGCCATGTTGCTCTTGACCGCCGTGATGCGCCCTTCATTGTCCTTTTCAAAGGAGATGAGCCGGTCGTAATCCACGTCGCCGCGGTAGACCGTTTCGTTCACGGCGGCGGTGACGATGCCGTTGACCGTGTTTGACACCCGCGCCGTCGCAAGCGACGTGAGCACGGGCTTTAGGTGCATCATCGCGACGACGGCAAGCACCAAAAGCGCGAGCAGCAGCAAGATAGCGAGCAGCACCGCGCGCTTTTTGCCCGAAAGCGGACGGCGCCTTCCCATTTTCATAGGCTCCACCTCGATTCGGTAAAGCCTATGAAATCAGAGCTTTTCCCTATTCGCCCAGCGCCATCACGAGCGCTTTGAAGGCTTTTCCGCGCTCCATAAAGTTCGCAAAGCGGTCGAAGGCCGCGCACGCGGGCGAGAGCGTCACGATATCGCCCGCTCCGGCGCGCGCGTAAGCGGTCTGCACGCAGGCGGCAAGATCCTCGCAGCGCACGATCTCGGGGAGGTCCTCCTCGCGCGCGTTCTCGCGCAGCGCCTTTTCGATGGCGTCCGCCGTCGCGCCGCACAAAATGAGCAGCTTAACGTGCTGCACCACTTCCGGCGCAAGTGGTGCAAAGGAGATATGCTTGTCATATCCGCCCGCAATCAGGATGACCTTTTCATCAAACGCGCGCAGCCCCGCGATGGTGCGCGTGGGGCTTGTGGCGATGGAATCGTTGTACCATTTCGCGCCGTGCAGCGTGCGCACATATTCGATGCGGTGCTCCACGCCCGCAAAGCTGCGCGCGCTCTCGCGCATCACATCATAGGGCACGATGCCGTCCAGCGCCGTCACGGCAGCAAGATAGTTCTCGACGTTGTGCAGCCCCGGCAGGCGGATATCCTCTCGGTGCATGACCTCTTCCTCGCGCCCGTCATGGCGCAGAATGATCGCGTCGCCGCGCAGAAACGCACCGTCCGCGACCGCGCCGCGGCGGCTGAAAAGGCGCGTGTGCGCGCGGGACTTTTCAGAAAGCGCGCGCGTGATGTCGTTGTCCTCGTTAAAGATGGCAATGTCGTCCGCGCTCTGATGGAGATAGATGTTCTCCTTCGCCTCGATGTACTCCGCCATGTCGCGGTGCATATCGAGGTGGTTCGGCGCAAGGTTGGTCATCACCGCGATGTGCGGCGAGCGCTTCATGTCGAGCAGCTGGAACGACGAAAGCTCGACGACCGCGATATCACCGCGCTGCATCTTCTCCGCGTCGCACAGCAGCGGATGACCGATGTTGCCGCCGAGGTAGACCGTCTTCCCTGCCGCGCGCAGCATGTCCGCGATGATGCTCGTCGTGGTGGTCTTGCCGTCGCTGCCCGTCACGCCGATGATCGTGCAGGGGCAGACCTCGAAAAAGATCTCCATTTCCGACGTCACGACGCTGCCGCGCTTTTTCGCTTCGAGCAGCGCCGGCACATCCGGCCGCATCCCCGGCGTGCGGAAGATGACGTCCGCGCGCAGATCGTCCAGATAGTGCTCCCCGAGGCAGAGCTTCGCGCCCAGCGCCTCAAGCTGCGCTGCACGCTCGCCGAGCGCCTCGCGGCCCTTTTTATCGCAGGCGACGACCTGCACGCCGCTGCGGCACAAAAGCTCGATGAGCGGCGTGTTGCTCACGCCGATGCCGAGCACCGCCGCTGTTTTCCCCTGTAAAGATGCCAAATATTCCTGTATCGTCATAGACGTTCGTCCTTTCATCCGGGCATATGAAAAATCAGTATTAGTATAGTACAGGAAGCGTAAAATAGCAACGGATTTTCCGTTGACAAGCCCCGAGCGATACGCTAAAATAAGTCTGCGAGTAAGACAGACAGTCGCGCGGCGAAGCCGAAAGGCTCGCTGTGAGGAAAGTCCGGGCTCCACAGGGCAAGGATAACGGGTAACGCCCGCCCAGAGCGATCTGAGGAAAAGTGCAACAGAAATAGACTACCTGCACACTTTGTCTTTCCGGGTCTGCAACCTCCCTTCCGACGTAACGGAGGGCGGAAGTGCAGGCCGGGAAAGGCAAAGTGCTGCGGGAAAAGGTGGAAAGGTGCGGTAAGAGCGCACCCGTCGGCTCGAGAGTGTCCGATGCTGTAAACTCTATCCGGAGCAACACCGGTATGGGAGCAATAGGCTTGCCCGGCCGCTCCCGGGGTGGCTGGAGCGCTGCGGCAACGCGGCGCGTAGATAGATGACTGTCAAATACAGAACCCGGCTTACAGTCTTGCTCGCGCAAAATATGAGAGGGACGGCGCAGTTACGCTGTCCCTCTCTTACTTTATTTTGTAAGATGAAAAAAGCGGCGCTTTCGCGCCGCTTTTCTCTATGGTAAAAAAATTATTCGACTTCCTTCTTGCCGATGCGGATGAGGCGCAGGATCACGGGGCTGAGCACCGCGTTGAACAGCAGCTCAAAGATGAAGTTCGCGCCCACAAGACCAACGATCATGAACTGGCCGACGTTGGCGCCAAGACCCGCCGCATCTGCCCAAGCGCTGATCGTCTCCATGAAGAACAGCAGGCAGCCGATCAGAAACACACCCGTGTTGACGACCGGGCAGGCAACGGCGGCAAGCGCCACGGCAAGCGTGCGGTTCTTGTTCTCGATCGCCTTGTAGACAAGGCCGGAAGCAAGACCGGCCAGCGCGCCCTTGGCAAGCACCGTCAGGATCGTGCCGAGCGCGTTGACGCCGAGGAATGCAGCCGCGTCGCCGCTGAGCAAAACGACCACGCCGAATACAAAGCCGAGCCACGCACCCGCGCCCGCGCCGTAGAGAGCGGCGCCGATCACGACCGGCACGAGCACCAGCGAGACGCTGAACGTACCGAACTTGATGAAGCTGCCCAGCAACTGCAGCACAACGACGATGGCCGTGAACAGGCCAAGACCGACGATCTTCTGCGTGTTGGTGTTTTTCTGGTTCATAAGGTTCTCCTTTCGTAGGCCGCCCGCGTATGAAACTGACGGCAGGAGCATACCGCAGGAACTCCCCTTAGCCGTATGCTTGGTTTTTCTGCCGAAAACGGACGCCCGACGTGCCGAGATATGATACCAAACTATCGCCGCGATTGCAAGCCTAATATTCATCCTTTTTCATTGGATAATAAAACAAAAAGTGGGACTTGCCAGTTATACCGGCAAGTCCCGCTTCATGTTTATCCACTTATTCCTGGTCCCAGTTGTGGTAGGTGTTCTGGACGTCCTCGTTATCCTCGAGCATATCGAGGAGCTTTTCCATGTTCTTGATGTCCTCGTCGCTCTCGAGCTTGACGTAGGTCTGCGGGACAAGGCTGATGTCTGCGCTGACGAAGGCATAATTCTTCTCCTCGAGCGCCTTAACAACATCGTTAAAGGCGTCAGGATCGGTCGTGATCTCGAAAACGTCGTCCTCGGCGTTGAAATCATCGGCACCGGCGTCGAGCGCGTCCATCATGACGGCGTCCTCGTCGTAGTCTCCGTCCTCGTTGTCGATGATGATCACGCCCTTGCGATCAAACGACCAGCTCACGCAGCCCTGCGCGCCCATACCCTTGCCATACTTATCGAAATAGTGGCGGACCTCCGGCGCGGTGCGCTGGCGGTTGTCGGTCAGCGCCTCGACGATGACGGCAACGCCGCCGGGGCCGTAGCCCTCATAGGTGACGGACTCGTAGTTGTCGGTGTTGCCCGAGCCGAGCGCCTTGTCGATGGTGCGCTTGATGTTGTCGTTGGGCATATTCGCAGCCTTGGCCTTGGCCACAACGGTCGCAAGACGGGAGTTGTTATTGGGGTCGCCCGAGCCGCCCTGCTTGACAGCAACGATGATCTCCTTGGCGATCTTGGTGAACGCGGCGCTGCGCTTGGCGTCCGCCGCGCCCTTCGTCTTTTGGATATTGTGCCACTTGGAATGTCCGGACATAGTGATTTCTCCTTACAGATAATATTGGATGACATCGCGGTGCGAGGTCGAAATGATGGTTTGAACCTCCGGGAAGTGCGCTTTGAGATGTGCTGCGATCGCCGGGCAGACGACGTTCTCCGTCGGAAAATGACCCGCGTCGATCAGGTTGAGCCCCTGCGTATCGAGAAAATCGTTGTAGCGCAGGTCGCTCGTTACAAAGGTGTCGCAGCCCTGTGCGATAGCCTGCGGGATATACTCTCCGCACGCGCCGCCGCCCACGGCCACACGATGCACCCGCCCGCTGCCGCTTCGGTAGCGCAGGCCGCCACATCCTAATAATTCTATCACATCCCGCAGGAACTCTTCAAGCCCCTTTTCGCAGGAAAGTGTGCCAATTCGGCCGATTTTTTCGTCGTTGAGCAAAAAAACATTGTTCAGGCCGAGTTTATTGGCAAGACAGTCGTTCACGCCGCCGTCCGCAGCGTCCAGATTCGTGTGCATACAAATGGCGGAAACGTCGTTTTTGACGAGCATCGTCAAAAGACCGCCGAGGCGCGTGTCGCTGCGCAGGGTCTGCATCTCGCGCTCATGCCAGCGCACATTCATCACCGGATGGTGCGACACGATGAGCTGTGCGCCGAGGTCGACGGCCTCTCGCGCCACGCGCTCGGTGATATCGAGCGCGACGAGCACGCGCGTGACCTCCCGCTCAGGGTCGCCGACGAGGTGACCGACGTTGTCCCAGTCCATCGCGCTCTCGCGCGGCGCCCAGGAAAAAAGGCTCTGTTCGATCTCATGTACCGTTGCCACGTGTCCACTCCCTTTCTCTTCTCTCCAGCTCCTCGATGAGCTGCTGCAAATGCGCGATGCGCGCATCCCTGTCTAAAAGCGATGAGACCGCAAGCCCCTGCGCGGCCCGACGGAGCTTTGCAAGGTGTTGCGCGAGGTATTCACCGTAGAGCGGGTCATCGCCCAGCAGAAAGCCCGCGAGCGCGTCCGCCTCGCTCAGACTGCGCTCCTCCCCGCCGGTCACGCGAAAGACGACATAGAGCTGCTCTTTGTCGCGCACGAGCTTTTCTTCGAGAAAACGGTAGCCGCTCTCGCAGAGCCAGCGGCGCAGCAGATCCACCTTCGTCTGCGGCTGTAGGATGAGCGTGTGCGCGCCGTCGCGCGTCCAAGGCGCGGCCTCCAGGATACCGAGGATCGTCTCCCCACCCATGCCGGTGATCGCAACCGTGTCGCACTCGTCCGCGCGGATGAAGGCGAGACCGGGGCAAAGGCGAAAATCGATCTTCTCCGTCACGCCGTATTCTCCTGCCGTCGCGCGCGCATGGTCGAGCGGAAGGGCGTTGATATCCGAGGCGATGGCGCGCTCGATCGTCCCCTCCTGCAAGAGGTACACCGGCAGGTATCCGTGGTCGGTGCCAACATCGGCAAGGCGCGCGCCCTTTTGCACGAGGGACGCGATGCACTGCAAACGCGGCTGAAGCTGCAATCGTTCGTTTTTCACTGCCCTTCTCCTTTCCTTCGACCGAATAAGACGCATACGGGAAAGCCCGTATGCGTCTTTTCCTTATTGTTCGACGGGCTTGTTGGCCTCTTCGTTGACGAGGGCCAGCAGCTTGTCCACATCGATCCCGTGGACCATGCACGCTTCCTCCACCGTCTCACCGCGGGAGCTGGGGCAGCCCAGGCAGTGCATTCCGATGGAAAAGAAGATCGGCGCGGTCTGCGGCGCAACATCAAGGATATCCCCGATGATGGTCTCGCGCGTGATCTCGATCATATTGATTCACCTCCGTGAAAATCGATGCAGATAGTTTATCCCATTTTTCGCACTTTTTCAATAGGAAATGCGAAAAAAGAAGGATGCGTACGGCGAAAAAAGAAAGACGCCCGCGAAGCGGACGTCTTTCGATCAAACGTTTACAAGAATTACTGCTCAGCGCGCATCTTGGCGAAGCACTCGCTGCAGTAGACCGGACGGTCGGACTTGGGCTCGAAGGGAACCTTGGCCTCGCCGCCGCAAGCTGCGCAGACTGCGGTGAAGTACTCACGGGGACCACGAGCAGCGTTCTTGCGAGCGTCGCGGCAGGCCTTGCAGCGCTGGGGCTCGTTCTGGAAGCCGCGCTCAGCGTAGAACTCCTGCTCGCCGGCGGTGAACACGAACTCGTTGCCGCACTCTTTGCAAACTAAAGTCTTGTCTTCGTACATGATTTTACCCTCTCTTTGAATCAGAAAAAAATATATGCGTTCAGCGTTTGCTGATATCGCCGGAGATGATGTGCCGCGCGGCCTTTCGGCGCACGCGCTGCACGGCGTTGTCCACCGACTTCGGGGACTTACCCACGGCCTTTGCGATCTCGTGACAGGAAAGGCCTTCCAAATAGTACCCTAAGATCTTCGCCTCGAACTCGGACAACTGCTTGCGGGTACTTTCAAGAAGACTTTCCACGTAGTCCCGCTCTGCAATAAGAAGCTCGGGATCAGTGTGGCTGGGGTCCAAAGTACCGGGGGTGTAAGAAGTACTGTCAAAGAAAGGGGTATCAAGGGATATGGATTCGTTCAGCGGATAATGCTTGCCGCGGGAAGCGGCACGGAGTGCGGAGAACAGGCGGTTGCGGATACAGGTATCCGCAAAGGTGCGAAACGACGCTGCCTTGCCCGGTCGGTACTCCCGTATCGCCTGAATGAGACCGAACATGCCCTCCTGGATCAAATCCTCCCCATCGCCTCCGACGAGGAAAAGAGGACGCGCGCAGGCGCGCACCGTTCCGTAGTAGCGAGTGACAAGAAGCTCTTCGGCTCCCCTGTCTCCGCCGGCTGCCATCGTGCACAGCGCCTCGTCCGTGCAGCCTTCCAGACCCGGATGGCGGCTCTCATTCTGATGATATTGCATACATTATACCTTCTGCGCTTATGATTTGTCAAGTATTTACGAAAATTTAGTATTTAGTCTAATGGTTTTAGAGCATCTTTATCACATTGACCAAATTCTCGGCCGTCAAACGGGCGATTTGTTCCGTTTTTGCCTCAACCATCACGCGGATGAGAGCTTCCGTGCCGCTCGGACGCACGAGAACGCGGCCCTCGCCGTTCAGCTTGCCCTCTTCGTTCGCAATGGCGTCGCGCAGCGCGTCAGACGCCATGATGCCCTCCTTCACGCCGCGCTCATGCGAAACGGCGACGTTGAGCAGCACCTGCGGATACTGCGGGCAGACAGAGGCGAGCTCGGAGGCCTTCCTGCCGCTGCGCGCGAGCACGTCGAGGAACTGCAGCGCCGTGAGCTGACCGTCGCCGGTGGTGGCAAAGTCAGAGAAGATCGTATGGCCCGACTGCTCGCCGCCGAGCTTGTAGCCGCACTCGTTCATCTTTTCGAGCACGTTGCGGTCGCCGACGTTCGTGCAGACAAGACCCACGCCGTTTTCGCGGCAGAACTCGTGCAGACCGAGGTTCGACATGACGGTCGCAACGATCGTGCCGCCGGAGAGCTTGCCGCGGCGCTTCATATCAGAGCCGCACACGGCGAGTACCTTGTCGCCGTCGATGACGCCGCCCTTCTCGTCGACGAGAAGGCAGCGGTCGGCATCGCCGTCGAAGGCAACGCCGATGTCGTAGCCACCCGCGACGACCTTTTGTGCAAGGTCGTCAAGATGCGTCGAGCCGCAGCGCTCGTTGATGTTCATGCCGTCCGGCTCGCGGTGGATAAAGTCGCAGAAGCAGCGGAAACGGCCGAAGAGCTCCGGCGCGGTCGCGGACGACGCGCCGTTCGAGCAGTCCACAAGCACGCGCAGGCCGGAAAGGTCACTCTCGATGGAGCCGGCAAGATGATCGATGTACGCCTCGCGCGACTGGCGCAGGCCGTGGCGCAGCACGCCGATCTCGCCGTGCGTGGCAGCGGGATAGATGTCGGTGAGGATCTTCTCCTCCACCTGCTCTTCGATGGCGTCGGGCAGCTTGTAGCCCTTCTCGTTGAAGACCTTGATGCCGTTGTGCTCATAAGGATTGTGCGAGGCGGAGATGACGATGCCCGCGTCCGCGCCCTTGAGCACGGTGAGATACGCGACCGCCGGCGTCGGCAGCACGCCGAACGGCATCACATCGCCGCCGACGGAGCAGATACCTGCGATGAGCGCACTTTCGAGCATATCGGACGAAATGCGTGTGTCCTTGCCGATCGTGATGAGCGGCTTTCTGCCCTTTTCCTCTTTCAGAACGGCCGCGATGGCCTTGCCCGTACGGAATGCGAGATCGGCGGTCAGATTTTCACCGACAACGCCGCGGATCCCGTCGGTACCAAACAGTTTTCCCATAATACTTGTTCCTCGTCTTAAATTTAGATTCGCAAAACTATATAAAGTAAATTACCTTTACAGACTAAGCTGTTCCGGCACTTCCTCCATGTTCTTCGGCACGGAGAGGCCCAGATGCTCATAGGCCTTGCGCGTGACGCAGCGGCCGCGCGGCGTGCGCTGCAAAAAACCGAGCTGCATCAAATACGGCTCGTACACATCGAGCAGCGTCACCGCTTCTTCCCCGATGGTCGCGGCCAAGGTCTCGATGCCGACCGGGCCGCCGCCGTAGTTTTCGATGATGGCGCGCAGCATCCGGTGGTCGATGGGGTCAAGGCCCAGATCGTCGATCTCGAGCGCGCGAAGCGCCTCGTCCGCAACCGCCCTCGAGATCATACCGTCCGCCTTCACATCCGCAAAGTCGCGCACGCGGCGCAGCATGCGGTTGGCGATACGCGGCGTGCCGCGCGAGCGGCGCGCGATCTCCAGCGCGCCCGTCGGGTCAATGGCGACATTCAGGATACTCGCCGAGCGCGTGACGATTTCGGAAAGCTCCTGCGGCGTGTAAAGCTCCAGGCGCAGCGTGACGCCGAAGCGGTCGCGCAGCGGCGCGGAAAGCTGACCTGCGCGCGTGGTCGCGCCGATGAGCGTGAAGTGCGGCAGGTCGAGGCGGATGGAGTTCGCGCTCGGCCCCTTGCCGACGATGATATCGATGGCATAGTCCTCCATTGCGGGGTACAAAATTTCCTCCACGCTGCGGTTCAGACGGTGAATCTCGTCGACAAAGAGGATGTCCCCCTCGTTCAGATTCGTCAAAAGCGCCGCAAGATCGCCCGCCTTTTCGATGGCGGGGCCGGAGGTGATACGGATGTTGACGCCCATTTCCTGGGCAATGATGCCCGCAAGCGTCGTTTTTCCGAGGCCCGGCGGGCCGTGCAGCAGCACATGGTCGAGCGACTCGCCGCGCTTTTTCGCTGCCGCGATAAAGACGGCGAGGTTGCCCTTCACCTTTTCCTGTCCGATGTATTCCCGGAGCGTTTTCGGGCGCAGCGAACCCTCCTGCGCGTCCTCGCTCAGGAAGGTCTTCGCCACGATCGGCTCTTCGTAAATATCGGTTCCGAAATCAATGCTCAAGCGCTCACGCTCCTTTTTGTGCTCTGCGAAGGAATAATCAGTACCTGATCACAAAATAAATCACATATAGCCAGCTCAAAAGGCCGTGTACAATTGCCCAGCCAATGCTGTGCCATGTCGTATAGGAGATGACCATTGCAAGACAGGTTCCAAAGGTGATGCCTTTTTTGGCGGCTTCTTTTGTATTCTCGTTCATTTATCGTTTCTCCTATTTCACCATTTTTTTGAGGCTCTGGCGCACGATCTCTTCGAGCGGCAGGTTCTCCGCGTCGATCCCCTTCATCGCCACTGCGATATCCTGCTGCGTGTAGCCGAGCACCGCGAGCGCAGCGGCAGCTTCGGCCGCCTTGTTCTTCTCGCCGGCCACAATGCCTGGGGCAGCGGGCATGCCGATCTCCTGCTGCTCCTTGGCAAGCTTGTCCTTGAGTTCGAGAATAATGCGCTGGGCGATCTTCTTGCCGACGCCCGGCGCGGCGATGAGCGCTTTCTCATCGCCTGTGATAACGGCCATCGCCAGTCCCTGCGGCGTGCAGACCGAAAGGATCGCAAGCGCCGCCTTCGGCCCAACGCCCGAAACGCCGATGAGCTGCTTGAAGCTCCCGAGCTCACCCTGCGTTGCAAAGCCGTAGAGGTCAAAAATGCCCTCCGCAACGTGCAAATAGGTGTAAAGCTTTCCCGCTTTACCCACTTGAAGCTGTGAGATCGTCGTGCTGGTGGTCTTGCAGGCATAGCCCACGCCGCCGCAGTCGATCACGGCAAGGTACGGCTCCACATGGGCGACCGTACCGCTGACATAATAAAACATAAGCTGTCCCTCTCTCCTGCTCAGACGGTCTGCTTAACGTCGCCGCCGCTGACGCGGCTCAAAAGCGACGTGGTGCTGCGCGCATGGCAGATGGCGATGGCCAGCGCGTCGGCCGCGTCGTCGGGCCGCGGCACAGCCCTGAGCTTGAGTAACCTTTTGACCATGTCCATGACCTGTCTTTTTTCGGCGAGGCCATAGCCCACGACCGCCTGCTTGACCTGCATGGGCGTGTATTCATAGAGCGGCACGCCGCTCTTTTCCGCAGTGCACAGAATAATGCCGCGGCCGTGCGCCACGGCGATACCGGTGGTGATGTTGTTTGAAAAGAAGAGTTCTTCAACGGCGATGGCGTCGGGCTTGAGCTGCGCGATGAGCTCGTCCATGTCCTGCTCGATCTGCACAAGGCGGTGCGCCAGCGGCAGCCCGGCGGGCGTGGTGATCGCGCCGTAATTGAGGAGCCTCGTCTGCCCGCGGTCGGCTTCAATCAGCCCGAAGCCGACGATGGCGATGCCCGGGTCGATGCCGAGTATCCGCATGCGCATCACCTCCCACGATACTGATTTTGAAATTATATCAAACATTTGTCCGAAATGCAACGGGTAAGGCCGTCAAAAAGGGCCGCTCCCCTGCGGAAGCGGCCCTTCGTATTTCATTTATGCCCGCGGATGCGCCTTTTGATAGACGTCCTTGAGGTGCTTTTTCACAACGTGCGTGTAGATCTGCGTGGAGGAAATGTCCGCATGACCGAGCATCTCCTGAATGGAGCGCAGGTCCGCGCCGTTTTCCAGCAGGTGCACAGCAAAGGAATGGCGCAGCGTGTGCGGCGTGATGTCCTTGGAGATGCCGGCGGTCTCCTGATAGTGCTTGACGATCTTCCAGAAGCCCTGACGGCTCATGCGTTCGCCGTTCATGTTGACAAACAGCGCCTCTTCCTCGGGATCGGCCAGAAGCTGCGGGCGAACCTCCCGGATGTAGTGCGCGAGCGCCTTGACTGCGGCGGGATAGAGCGGGATGATGCGCTCTTTGCCTTTGCTCTGCGCGCGGATGAAGCTCGCGCTGAGGTTGACATCGTCCTCGTTGAGGGAAATGAGCTCGGAAACACGGATGCCCGTGGCGTACAGCAGCTCGAGCATCGCGTGGTCGCGATAGCCCTTGGCGTCCACGCACTGGGGCTGGTCGAGGAAGAGCTCGACCTCTTTGCCCGTGAGGATCTCGGGGAATTTATGCTCCACCTTCACCGCCGCGACGCCCTTGGCCGGGTTGACGTCCACTTCGCCGCAGAGCTGAAGGTAGGTATAAAACGACTTGATCGACGCAATGGAGCGCGTGATCGTGGCGGCGGACTTGCCCTTGCCGCCCATCCAAGCAACGTAAGCGCTGATGACCTCCTGCGTCACCTGCGGCAGTGGCATGGGGCTGAACTCGGTAAGATACGCCTCGAACTGGTGCAGATCGCGCATATAGGAGCTGAGCGTATTCTGGGAGGCGTGCTTTTCCAGCGCAAGGTAGTCTTCATAATGCTTGAGTTCATCTGCCATGGACGCACTCCCCCCTTTCTTTTGATATCAACGCGCCGCCAGCAGCAGAAACTGCGGCACAAGCCACAGCTCTATCAGCGCTGCAAGCAGCAAACACACACAACAAGCGCCGAAGCGATACCAGTACGCGCCGCCGTAGGTGACCGCGCGTGCGCGCTTTCCCCCGCCGCCCAGTGAAAGAAGCAGCAGCTCTCTTGACTTTTCCATCGCCGCCGCGCCAAGCGCGAGCGTACATGGCAGCAGCGCGAGAAGACGCAGCGCAAAGAGCGCCAGCAGCAGCGGGAAATTTTCCCGCCCGAGTGCAAGGGAAAAGCTGAAGAGCGAAAACGAGAGCAGAAAGCCCTGCAATGCGCACACCGCCGGGATCACCGCCACACCGATGGAGGCAAAGCCCAGCAGAAAAACGATCACCGGCGCGCGGAAATAGCACACCAGCGTCTCACACAGCGCCCGCACAGAGAAGGACTCCCGCGCGCCGAGGGAGAAATAGGCAGTAAAATACCGCGCCAGTTCTCCGCCCGCTCGCTGCGAAGAGCGCAGTGCGAGCACATAACCGAATATCACACCAAACACAACAAAAGCCGCCAGAGCCGCGAGCGGCAGCGACACGCGATGCATGAGCGCGCCGCGGCGCACGCTTTGTCTCGCCCGACCGATCAAGCAGATCACCCCTTTGGTAAAACGCTGAGGCAATGCTTCTTGCAGGGCCGACGAGCGGCGGACCGTACCTATAAATATAGGACTTTTGCAGCCGTTGCGCAAGCGGAATTGCCTATTTTTTCCAATTTTGTTCATTATGTAGAAATGTTATGTAAAGTATATTATGTTAACCATAGCAACAAATGAGTAACTTTCTTACTTTTTAACTAGATATGGTGCGCTTTTCACGCACCTTCCCCACATTTGGCAAATCAAGCTGCATCCACCACCGTCGTCGGAAAAAGTCGCTTTTTTAAGCGCTCCGTCCTCCATTTGTGCAAACCGCCGCACATTCTGCATTCCTCCTCCCCCACCGGCAGGCACGGGAGCGGTGATATCATTTATGTTCACCTGCGTCTGCGGCGCGCACGCACCGTCTTTTTCTGTCTTTTCTTCTTTCTCCCACCATGCAGCATCAGTGACACCGCTGCACCAGTGAGCATCACCGCAGCCATCAGCAGCGAACGCTTCGGCTCCAGTCCGCCGCCGATCGCGAAGCCAAGCGCCTGCACCGCAAGCCATGAAGCCGCCGCGCAGGCAAGCGTCATCGCCGCGCGCTTGCTCGTCTTTCTGCTCCCCACGCTGCACCCGGCAAAGGCCGCGATCGCCGCAGAAACAAGCGTCGCCGCGCCGATTTTTTCCTCGCCGATCGCGCCGCCAAGCATCAGTGCCGCCATCAGCGCCAGCAGCGCAAATTCGACTGCACAGCATACGAACGTGCCCAGCGCGCATTTTTTCACATACCAAGCCGTTGATACCGTCTGTTCCACAGAAAAAACCTCCCCCGCATTCGCCTACATGAGCGTATGCCAGGGGAGGTTTGCTTATGCCGTTTTCTTTTTTGCCTTACTTGATCTCAGGATCGTAGGAGGACTTGTTTTCCTTCTCAACAGGAGCTTCCACGACCTTGGGCTGCTCCGCCTCGACAGCAGGAGCTTCTTCCTTCTTCTCTTCGTCCTTCTTGGACTTCTTGCCGCCCTTCTGCGCGGCAGCCTCCATCGACTCCGTGGACTGGATGCCCCACTTTGCGATCTCGACGCGGACGCGGTCCTCAGAGGTCTCGAAGACGACCGTCGTGTCGTTCACCTGAACGATGCGGCCGACCATACCGCCGATGGTGGTGATGCGCTCGCCCTTCTTGAGGCTGTTGCGCATCGTTTCCGCCTGCTTCTTGCGCTTGTTTTCCGGACGAATGATGATGAAGTAAAACACCGCGATCATTGCGACCAGTAAGATCATGCTATCCATAGTACAGTTGTTCCTTTCAACACAAAGATATTGTTATTATAGCGGATATTCCCCCATTGTGCAAGGGGTTTCTTCCCAAGATCAGACTCTTTCCGAAAGCTTTGCGCTGTACGCCTCGCGGAAGGCCTCAAATTCGCCCGCGTCGAGCGCGTCACGGATGCGCTGCGCCAGCTTATTGTAGAAATAGAGGTTGTGCATCACCGCAAGGCGCAGCGCAAGAATCTCTTCTGCCTTGAAGAGGTGGCGCAGATACGCGCGCGAGAAATTGCGGCACACCGGGCAGTCGCACTGCTCGTCGATGGGACGCTCATCAAGCTTGTACTTCTCGTTTTTCAAATTGATCGACCCGCTCCAGGTAAAGAGCTTTCCGTGGCGCGCGTTGCGCGCAGGCATCACGCAGTCGAAAAAGTCCACGCCGCGTGCCACGCCCTCAATGATGTTCGACGGCGTGCCGACGCCCATGAGATAGCGCGGCTTATCCTTCGGCATAAAGGGCTCGACCGCATCGATGATGTCGTACATCACCTGCGTCGGCTCGCCGACCGCAAGACCGCCGATGGCATAGCCGTCGCAGTCGAGCTTTGCGATCTCCTTCATGTGCCAGACGCGAAGATCCGCGAACGTTGCGCCCTGATTGATGCCGAAGAGCATCTGCTGCGGGTTCACAGTATCCGGCAAGGCATTCAGCCTGTCATGCTCGGCCTTGCAGCGCTCCAGCCATCGCAGCGTGCGCTCGCAGGAGTTTTTCGCATACTCATAGGTCGCGGGATTTTCCACGCACTCGTCGAACGCCATCGCTATGTCGCTGCCGAGATTCGACTGGATGCGCATACTCTCCTCCGGTCCCATGAAAATGCGGCGCCCGTCGAGATGAGAGGCAAAGGTCACGCCCTCTTCCTTGATCTTGCGAAGCCCCGCAAGGGAAAACACCTGAAATCCGCCGCTGTCGGTCAGGATGGGGCCGTCCCAGCGCATGAACTTATGGAGGCCGCCCATCTGCCGCACCACATCGTCGCCGGGGCGAAGGTGCAGGTGGTAGGTGTTGGAAAGCTCGATCTGGCAGCCGAGCTCCTTTAGGTCAAAGGCGCTCACGCCGCCCTTGATGGCCGCCTGCGTGCCGACGTTCATGAAAACAGGCGTCTGCACCTCCCCGCCGTGCGCGCACTTGAATTTGCCGCGCCGCGCGCGGCCTTCATATTTGATGACTTGAAACATACTCTATCCTCAACCCTCAAGAAATAAACATCGCATCGCCAAACGAGAAGAAACGATAGCGCTCCTTCACCGCTTCCTCGTAGGCGTGCAGTACATGCTCGCGTCCCGCAAGCGCCGAAACGAGCATGATGAGCGTAGACTGCGGCAGGTGGAAATTCGTGATAAGCGCATCCATCACCTTGAAGCGGTAGCCGGGATAGATGTAGATATTCGTCCAGCCCGCGCTCGGCTCCATGTGCCCATCCTCCTGCGCCCAGCTCTCAAGCGTGCGGCAGGAGGTGGTGCCGACGCAGATCACGCGCCCGCCGTTTTTCTTTGTCTCGTTGATGAGCGCCGCCGTCTCCGGCGGGATGACGCAGTATTCGCTGTGCATATCATGCTGCTCGATGTCGTCTTCCTTGACGGGACGGAACGTGCCGAGGCCGACGTGCAGCGTCACATAGCCGATGTTCACACCCTGCTTCTGAATCTTTTCCAGCAGCTCCGGCGTGAAGTGCAGCCCCGCCGTCGGCGCGGCCGCGCTGCCCTCGACCTTGGAGTAGACCGTCTGGTAGCGTTCCTGATCGGCAAGCTCTTCTTTGATGTAGGGCGGCAGCGGCATCTTGCCGAGGCGCTCGAGCACCTCAAGAAAAATACCTTCGTAGTCGAATTTCACCATGCGGTTGCCGTCAGGCAGCACGTCCGTGACTTCCGCCGTGAGCTCGCCGCCGCCAAACTGCATCTTCGCACCCTTGCGCAGGTGCTTGCCGGGACGCACGATGCACTCCCAGGTCTTCTCCCCCCGGTCAATGAGCAGCAGCACCTCGCATGCACCGCCGCCCGGCAGGCGCTGGCCTAAAAGGCGCGCAGGCAGTACGCGGGAGTTGTTCAGAATCAGGCAGTCGCCCGGCTTCAAAAACTCCGGCAGCTCGTAGAAATGCTGGTGCGAGATCGCGCCCGTCTCTTTATCGAGGCACATCAGGCGCGATTCATCGCGCTTTTCCAGCGGTGTCTGTGCGATCAGCTCCTCCGGGAGCTCGTAATCAAAATCTTTGGTCTTCATTGTTCTCTTTCCCGTTACGCGATCGTAACGCCCGTATAATAGAATTGCAGGATATCCCGATAGCTGCGGCCGAGGTTTGCCATCGCGTATGCGCCCCACTGGCTCATGCCGACGTTGTGTCCGTAACCGCTGCCGGTGATCGTAAAGCTGCCGCTCGCCGCGCCGCCCGTCGAGGTGCTCTGCCCCAGCGCCGCCGTGCCGCTCGCGGTGATGGCATAGGCGCTGCCAGCGATGCTCGTCGTGCCGCCACTGCCATCAACAACGCACATTGAGCCAAGATCAACGCTCTCGCCGCTCTCGTTGACACTGTAGCCGCCGCTCGTGCCGCCACCGATCGTAAAGCGCTGGCTGCGCAGATTCAGCAGCGTCCGGCACGCTTCGCGCGAAACAGTCTTCGTCCCGTTCGTGCCGACAAAGGTGACGGAATAGACATTGCCCATGTCGGTAAAGGCGGAAACATAGACGTTTTTCACCGTGCCGACGCCATAGCCCTTACTGCCGAGAAGATTCGTCAGTTCAGAAGCCGTGTAGGTCGTCGACCAGTTGTACTTTGAAATGTGCGAGGCGATCTGCCCCTCGTAGGGGTCGATCCTGCCCTTGAGGTAAGGAACCTCCTTGCCCCAGACGTTCAGGCTATCTTCGCTCGCGCCGCCGTTGCTCGAATAGTAGACCGCGTCCTGCACGATCTGCCCGCCATAGTAGAGGCACTGCCCCGCCGTCTGATCGACCGCGGAGTCGGAGTAGGCGTTGCTCGCCGCCGTGCCCTGATAGACCTGACAGTGCGTTGCGGCGCAGATATCAAAGCCCTGCGAGCGGTGCTTCGTCTGGCAGGCGGCATAGGTGCGCGCGCAGACCGCCTGCGCCTTGAGCGCCTCAAGCGGCCAGTCCTTGCTCATTTCCCAAGGAATGACGCACTTGACATAGTCCTCCATGTTCACGACGTTGACGACGTTGATCGCGCCGCCCGTCACGCGCTGGTATTCAAAGCCACCGTAGTAGCGGTAGCCGCGAAACCACGTGACCGTCTTCTGCCCTGCCTCGATGGGGCGGATGCCCAGCGAATAAAGGCCGCTCTGGTCGAACTCAAAGAGGATGGCGCCCGACTCCGTGGCAATGACCGTCACCCCTGTGCTGCTGCCGCCGGCGACCGTGCCGCCCGCACCGAACGAGTAGAGCGCGCCCTGCGCGCTGCCGTAGTCGCCGTAATTGCCCACGCGGACCACGAACGCACCGTTGTCGTAGGATACAAAGCCGCCGTACTGCGCCGCGCGCGCCGAGGCGAGCGCATAGTCGTAAAACGTCTCTGCAAGCTGGATGTGATAGCTCTGATCCCGTATCACGGAGATCTTCTCATAGCTCGCAGGCAGCGCCGCAAGCTGCACAAAATTGCAGGAGCCGTCGTAATATCCCAGCGCATAGCCGCCAAAGGGCGAGTAATTCTGTAGTCTCGCCTCGTCCATGGCCTCATTGCCGTATTTTAGCCCCACCCTGAGCATATCATGTTCTGCGGCCTGTGCGCCCGCACACATCGCGCTGCACAACAGCAGCGAAAGGAGAAACGTCCTGCACCATTTTCTCATAGCATCCTCCCCGGAAGACCGGCATCCATACGAATCGTATTTTACATTATACGACAGTTCTCTTTCACTTTCAAGCACGTCCGCACATCTTTTCAGCCGCCGATGTACAAGCGGCGGCTCATTTCAAAAAAGGAGCGATGAACCATGAAACCTCTTGTCTTTACCGGCAGTGCCGTCGCCATCGTCACGCCCTTCAAGGGCGGCAAGGTGGACTTCCCCGCTTTTGACCATCTCGTTGCATGGCAGCTTCAGCAAGGCACCGACGCCATCGTTGTCTGCGGCACGACAGGCGAGGCGGCGACGCTGAACTTAGAAGAGCGCAGAGCGCTCATCGAGCGCTGCGTGCGCATCGTCGACCATCGTGTGCCCGTCATCGCGGGCAGCGGCACAAACAGCACCTCCTCTGCCGTCGCCCTCTCGCGCGCCGCGCAGGCGTCCGGCGCCGATGCGCTGCTCACCGTCACGCCATACTACAACAAATCCTCGCAAAACGGCCTTGTGCGCCATTTTTCCACCATTGCCGACGCGGTCGACATCCCGCTCATCCTCTACAACGTCCCCTCGCGCACCGGAGTAAGCTGCACGGCGCAGACCTATCAAAAGCTCGCCGCGCACCCGAACATCGTGGGCGTCAAGGAGGCAAGCGACGACTTTGACCTCATTCAGGAGACGCTGCACCTCTGTCCGCCGGACTTTACCCTCTGGAGCGGCAACGATTCTTCCACGACCGCCATCATGGCGCTCGGCGGCAAGGGCGTCATCTCCGTCGCCGCCAACATCGTCCCGCGCGAAATGCACGAGCTGACGCAGCTCTGCCTTGCCGGACGCTTTCAGGAGGCCGCCCAGCTCCAGATCCGGCTGCACGAGTTGATCGGGGCGCTCTTCTGCGAGGTCAACCCCATCCCCGTCAAGGCAGCGATGGAAAAGCTTGGCCTTTGCGGCGGCGAGCTGCGGCTGCCGCTGTGTACGATCTCCGATCGCAATTTGCCGCGCCTCACGCGCGCGATGCAGGACTTCGGCGTCATGGTATAAGCGGTATTCACGCTGCATTCATTCCGCATTCACCAGATATTCATGTGATATTCGCCATATTCGCGACATTCATTTTCCGTTTTCTCGTTTGTGCATTTCGTCAAAAAGCAGGTCCTGCGCCGATATTGGCGCAGGACCTGCTGCGTTTACGCCTTGTAATCAGTCGTTCTCAGGCCTTCACACGATGGAAGACCTTCTTGCCCTTACGGACGATGATGCCCTCGCCCTCAAAACGCTCGCGCGCAAGGCTCTCGTCGATGGAGGCAACCTTCACGTCATCCACCGTCACACCGCCCTGCTGCACAAGACGGCGCGCCTCGCCGCGGGACGGGCACAGGCCGGTCGTGACCAGCATGGAGAGCACGTTGATGCTGCCGTTTTCAAAGTCGGCGTCAGTGAGCACGCTCGTCGGCATGTTGGCAGAATCACCGCCCGCGCCGAAGAGCGCCTTGGCAGACTCCTCCGCCTTCTTTGCCTCCTCTTCCCCGTGGACGAGCGCGGTGAGCTCGTAGGCGAGGATCTCCTTGGCGCGGTTGAGCTGGCTGCCCTCCCACTTGTCCATCTCGTCGATCTGCTCGAGCGGCAGGAAGGTGAGCATGCGGATGCACTTCAAAACGTCGCTGTCGCCCACGTTGCGCCAGTACTGGTAGAAGTCGTAGGGAGAGGTCTTCTTCGGGTCGAGCCAGACAGCATTGCCCGCCGTCTTGCCCATCTTGTGGCCCTGTGAGTCGGTCAGCAGCGTGATGGTCATCGCGTGCGCGTCCTTGCCGAGCTTGCGGCGGATGAGCTCCGTGCCGCCGAGCATGTTGGACCACTGGTCGTCGCCGCCGAACTGCATATTGCAGCCGTAGTGCTGGAAGAGGTGGTAGAAATCGTAGGACTGCATGATCATGTAGTTGAACTCAAGGAAGGAAAGCCCCTTCTCCATGCGCTGCTCATAGCACTTAGCGCGCAGCATGTTGTTCACAGAGAAGCACGCGCCCACCTCGCGCAGCAGCTCAATATAGTTGAGATTCAGCAGCCAGTCAGCGTTGTTGACCATGATGGCCTTGCCCTCGCCGAAGTCGATGAAACGCTCCATCTGGCGCTTGAAGCACTCCGCGTTGTGGTCAATATCCTCCTTGGTGAGCATCTTGCGCATGTCCGTGCGGCCCGAGGGGTCGCCGATCATGGTCGTGCCGCCGCCGATGAGCGCGACAGGCTGGTTGCCCGCCATCTGGAGACGCTTCATCAGCGTCAGCGCCATAAAGTGGCCGGCCGTCAGGCTGTCGGCCGTGCAGTCAAAGCCAATGTAGAACTTGGCCTTGCCCGCGTTGACCATTTCGCGGATCTCTTCCTCATTCGTGACCTGCGCCAGCAGGCCGCGCGCCTGCAGCTCTTCGTAAATACCCATTTTCGTTCCTCCTATGTTCATTTTCATTTGATTTTCGGACATTCCCGGGCGCTTCCGGGTAAGAAAAAACGCCCCCTGTCCGTTCGGACAGAGGGCGAGCATGACTCGCGGTACCACCTCTGGTTCGCCGCCTTTTCGCAAAGGCAGCCTCACGGAGTGCAGACACACTCCCGCGCGATAACGGGCGCTCCCGGGGCGCGCCTACTGGAAGAAACTTCGTTCGGGCGCCGGCTCCGCGGTGTATTTTGGCACGTTTCCTCTCCTTCTCTCACCGGCCGAAGGCTCTCTTTGCAGGAAACTCTTGCTTACTTCTCCGCTTCATCACCGTAAACGCAATTATTGTACCGAAAAGGCTCACGCTTGTCAAGCCTTTTGCGGATGGTAGTTCATAATGAGCCTGCAAAGCCCTTCGCGCAGAAGGGCAATGTTCTCTTCGTCGATCTCTCCCGTGCCGCGCGGCAGGATGCAGCGGCCGAAGCCCGCGACCTTCTTGCAGGCGCACACGGCCGTGCTGTGCGGAAAAGCCCTGTTGTCCGACGGGAAAATGATCTGACCGTCCGTCTTTAAAAAGCAGGTCTTCTTTTCGCCGTTGACGAAATTCCCGTTGATGGCATCGAGCAGGTCGCCGTCCCAGCGCGTCGCCTTGCTCGGCAGCACCAGCAGCTCGTCCCCCTCGCCCACGCAGTCGACGACGAAGACCGGCTTCTCCTTGAGGCACGGGTACGCGCGGCGCAGGCGCTTTGCGCCCTTGCCCGTCTGCGCGCCGCCATCGAGGAAGAGGAAGCAGGCCTCGCCGCGGTAGCGCGGCGTCAGCGTCTTTGCGACCTCGAGCAGCGTCACGACGCCGGAGGTGTTGGCGTTGCGGTTGTTCTTTTCGTCAGGGCCGTACTTCGGATAAAAAAGCGCCACGACCAGAAGCAGCAGAAAAAGCGGCAGCATCATGCCCGGCAGATTCAGTGGAAACGTCACGGCAAGGGAGAGCAAAAAGCTCCCCGCCACCATCAAAAGCGGATAAAGCGCCTGATAGAGCAGGAACGTCAGCGGCCGCGTCGGGCAGATGAGCGGCGGCAGGAGTTCCCGCACGCCCGTGTCGTAATGCGCCGCAAGAACGATCTTCGCCTTGTCGATATCGCCCACGACCACATTCGTCATGCTGCCGCCCGCGGCAAGCACGCTCTCCCCGCTCTCAAGCTTCGGCGTGTAGCCGAGCTCCTTGAACGTGTGGACGAGCCATGTGCGAAACTCCATTTTTTCTTTTTCCTTGCGGCGCAGCGGAAAATCCCGCTCGATGCGCGCAGCAAACTCATTCATGCCGTTTTTCCTTTCCCCAAGAGCGTTCAAAAGCCATCCTTATCTTGCAAGTAGTTTTGCTTTACTGTAGTTTATTTTTGAAGCTTTTTGCCGCGCTCAGCAGTTCCTCCGCGCCGGAGAGCATCGTTTCGCTCGGATGGTCACCGCCGCTCATGCGCGCGATCTCCGCACGGCGCGCCGCACGGTCAAGCTCGCGCACGCGCGTCAGCGTGCGGCCGTTTTCCTCGCCCTTTTCCACGCCGAAGTGCACATCCGCCATCGCCGTGAGCTGTGGAAGATGCGTCACGCACAGCACCTGCCGCGTGCGCGAGAGCCGCGCAAGCTTTTCCGCGACCCGCTGGGCGGCGCGGCCCGAAACGCCGGTGTCGACCTCGTCGAAGACCATGGTCATCACACTGTCCTGCTCGGCCAGCACATTTTTAAGCGCCAGCATGATGCGCGACAGCTCGCCGCCCGAGGCGATCTTTCGGATCGGACGAAGGTCCTCGCCCACGTTGGCAGACATCAGGAATTCGACCGTGTCTGTACCGTCCTCCGAAAGCTCCTTTTCCTGAAAATCGATGGAAAAACGCAGCTTCGGCATATCAAGCTCGGATAATTCCCGGGAAATGCGCGTCTCCAGCTCCTTCGCCGCCGCGCGGCGTTTGTCGGTGAGCGCGTGCGCCGCTTCCCGCGCAGTGCGTTCCTGCGCCGTGCATTTTTCCGCAAGCTGCGCCAGACGGTCGTCCGCATACTCGATGCGGTCGAGCTCCTCGCGCGACCGCTCGAGGTAAGAGAGCATTTCCTCCACGCTCGATCCGTACTTCTTTTTCAGCCGGTAGAGCTGGTCGCAGCGGGACTCCACCGCGTCGAGCTCCTGAGGCGAGAAGTCATATTCATCCTTTTTGTCGCGGATCGTCTCCGCAAGGTCATACGCTTCACAGCGCAGCGATTCCAATCGGTCCGAGAGTTCTACAAATTCATCTTCGAGACTCCGCAGGCCGCGCAGCGCATCCTCCGCCTCCTTGATGGCGGACACCGCGCCAAGGCTTTCGTCCCCGCCGTTCAGACAGGCGTCCGCCGCCGAGATCGCGGAGAGGAACTTCTCGCCGTTGCGCAGGATGTTGCGGCGGGCGAGGAGCGTTTCTTCCTCCCCCTCCTGCAAGTCCGCGCGCTCAAGCTCGTCGATCTGATGGTGCAGCATATCGACGCGGCGCGCCTTTTCCGCCTCATCCATTTTGAGTGCATCCATCTCGCGCTTTGTCGCACGCCATGCGTCAAAGCGCTCACGATAGGCGGTGAGTTCCGCATCCACCCGGCCGAAGCGGTCGAGGTAGAAAAGGTGCTGCTCCTCGTCGAGCAGCTGCTGCCCGTCGTGCTGGCCGTGGATGTTGAGTAAGCTCGCGCCGATGCGCCTGAGCTGCGCGACCGTCACCGGCCGCCCGCTCACGCGGCAGACGTTTTTTCCGTCGCCGTAGAGCTCGCGCTGCAAAAGGAGCGTTCCGTCCTCCTCCGGCGCAAGGCCGTTCTCTTCAAGCCCCGGCAGCTCCGCCGGCACGCCGCCGAAGGTCGCGCTGACGAAGGCCTTCTCCGCACCCGTGCGGATGAGCTCACGCGAGGTGCGCTGGCCGAGCACCGCGCCGAGCGCGTCGATCACAATGGATTTGCCCGCGCCCGTCTCGCCCGTCAGCGCGTTGAAGCCGCTGCCGAAGGCAATGTCCGCGCGCTCGATGATGGCGATATTCTCAATGTGCAAAAGCTCAAGCATCGCTCATTCTCCTGCAAAGCGTTTTTCTTACTTGGTCTGGCGCTGTCTCTGCATCTCTTCGATCTCGCCGCACAGCTCGGCGGCGGACTCGTTCTCGCGCATCACGACGAGCACCGTGTCGTCGCCGGCCACGGTGCCAACCTTGGACGAAACGTCCATACCGTCAAAAGCCGCGCCCGCCGCGGGACCAAGGCCCGGCATCGTCTTGATGAGCACCAGATTCTGCGCGCAGTCGACCGAAATGATGCTCTCGCGCAGGATCGTCTGCAAGCGGTCGGCAAGGTTGAGCTTCACCTTCTGTGCGGACACGGCATAGCGGTAAGTACCGTTGCCGGTCGGCTCCTTGATCAGATGCAGCTGCTTGATATCGCGGGAGATCGTCGCCTGTGTGCAGGAAATGCCCTCCTGACGCAGACTGTCGATCAACTGCTCCTGCGTTTCGATCGCCGAGGCGGCAATGATCGCAAGGATCTTCTCCTGTCTCTCATTCTTCATTGCTGAGTCCTCCCATCAACATTTTCTTTTGTAGAATTTCGCAAAAGCTTCGTTTGGTCAGCCGGACCAGTTTGGTGTCAAATTTGGAGCGGCGCACCTCCACGCAGTCTCCGCTGCGCAGGGAAAAGGCGCGTCCGCCGTCCACGCTCAAAAGCACAGGCTTATAGCTGTTTTTCTCCGTCTGCACGGTGATGACCCGCTCGGACGAGAGTACATAGGCGTTGGCGTGCACACTGTGGGCGCAGATGGGCGAAACGATGAAATTCCGCGCCGTCGGCTCCACGACCGGCCCGCCCGCCGAGAGTGAATACGCCGTCGACCCCGTGGGGCTTGCAACGATGACGCCGTCGCCCGCAATATCCACAAGCTTGCCCTGTTCGGTGGATATCTTCAGCCGAATCACACGCGAGACGTTGCCGCGTGCGATGAGCGCCTCGTTGAGGGCAAGGTTCGAGTAAATCACGCGCCCGTCGCGCAGCACATTCACATCGAGCATCATGCGGCTTTCCACATCGTACTTTCCGTTGCACAGATCTCGCAGGCGCGCGAGGTCCTTGCTTTCAAGCTCGGCCATAAAGCCGAGACTGCCAAGGTTCACGCCCAGCACCGGAACATCCCGGTGCGCCGCCGTTTTGGAAAGGTGGAGGATCGTTCCGTCGCCGCCGAAGGCGACGATCAGATCCGCCCCGCGCAGCTCCTGCTGCAGCGGTTCGATCGCCAGCCCGAAGCCCTCGATCTTTTCCTGGTTGCGGAACGGCAGGCACACTACATTCGGGCAGCCCGCTTCGTCAAGCACGCGCTTGGCTTCCCTGGCGACGCGAAGCTGCGCATCGCGGTAGGGATTGGGGCATAAGATGACCTTTTTCAGCATCCCGCGCCCTCCTTCCCGTGGTCGAGCGCCGCGTGCGACTGCTCGACAAGGCCTTTTAGGTCGAAGGTCTTCTCCTCCCACTCGCCGCTTTCAAGATAGCCGAGGTATTCGATGTTCCCCTCAGGGCCGCGGATGGGCGAGAAAGTAATATCAAGTACTGTAAAGCCAGATTCCTTTGCATGGTTTAAAAAGTGCTCCAGCACCTCCAGATGCACGGCCGGGTCGCGGACGACGCCCTTTTTCCCCACCTTTTCGCGCCCCGCTTCAAACTGGGGCTTGATGAGGCAGGCAACGTGTCCGCCCGCTTTCAGCACGCGGTGAACCGCGGGCAAAATAAGCTTGAGCGAGATGAAGGAAACGTCGATGCTCGCAAAATCCAGCTCGTCGGGGATCTGCTCGTGGTCAAGATAGCGCGCGTTCGTGCGCTCCATGCACACCACGCGCTCGTCCGATCTGAGCTTCCAGTCGAGCTGGCCGTAACCAACGTCAACGGAGTAGACCTTCACCGCGCCGTTTTGCAGCATACAGTCGGTAAAGCCGCCGGTCGAGGCGCCGATGTCGGCGCAGATACAGCCGCCGAGCTTGAGGCCAAAGGTCATCATCGCCTTTTCAAGCTTGAGTCCCCCGCGGCTGACATAGCGCAGGGTATTGCCGCGCACCTCGATCTGTGCGTCGTTGGGAATGGCGGTGCCCGCCTTGTCCACGCGCTGCCCGTCCACAAAGACAAGCCCGCTCATGATCATCGCCTGCGCGCGCTGGCGGGTCTGCTCCAATCCACGTTCTACGAGCAGCACGTCCAATCTTGTCTTATTGCTCATCGCAGCACCTCCGCAGCTTTTTTCGCAAGCGACTCCGCGTCCAGTCCAAATTCACGCTGCAATTCCCCGCCCGTTCCCTGCGCGGGGAACACCTTGCCGAGATTGCACAGCTCCAGCCGTTCCGGCGCGATGCGGTTCCATTCGAGGATGGCGGCCATGCGCTGGCCCATACAGCCGACGCCCGCGCACTCCTCCGCCACCAGCAGTACCCTCGTCCTGCCGACGATCTCGCGCATATCGCGGTCGTAAAGCGGCGAGATCGCATTGATCTTCACAACGCGTGCCGAGATCCCCTGCTCTTTAAGAAGCTCCGCCGCCTCGAGCACGTTGTTGATCATCATACCGTAGGCGCAGAGGGTGATATCCGCCCCCTCGCGCAGCTCAACGAGGTTCTGCCGCCCGCTGTCGGCCTTGTACGCCCCCTCGCCGCCGCGCGGATAGCGGATGGCGACAGAACCCTTGATCTCATTCACCGCACGGTCGAGCATTGTGCGCAGCTCTGCAAAGTTCGACGGACAGAGCACCGTCATATTCGGGATCTCCGAGAGGAAGGCCGCATCGAAAATGCCATGGTGTGTCTCCCCGTCCGCGCCGACCATGCCAGCGCGGTCGACTGCGAAGACCACGTGCAGGTTCAAAAGCGCCGCATCGTGGATGATCTGGTCGTAGGCGCGCTGCAAAAAGCTCGAATAGATCGCAACGACCGGCGTGAGCCCCTGCTTGGCCATGCCCGCAGCCATCGCCACAGCATGGCCCTCGGCGATGCCGACGTCGAAAAATCGGTCGGGATACTGCTCGGAAAAATCATGCAGGCCCGTCCCGTCGCGCATCGCGGCGGTGATGGCGCAGATCGTTTCATTCTCCTTTGCCAGCCTGCACAGCTCCGAACCGAAGACGGCGGAAAAGTCCGGCGCCTTCTCGCGCGGCACGCCCATGCGCGGGTCAAACTTGCCGACGCCGTGATAGCGCTCCGGCTCGCGCTCAGCGGGCAGATAGCCTCTGCCCTTTTGCGTATGCACATGCACGAGCACGGGGCATTTGAGCTCTTTTGCCCACCTGAGCGTATTGGAGAGCTGCCCCACATCGTGCCCGTTCACGGGGCCGAGGTAGGTAAAGCCCATGTCCTCAAACATCGTCGAGTTCGGCAGCAACGCCTTTTTTACATTTGTTTTGAGGTGGTGGTTGAAATCATAGACCGCGCGGCCGAGGGCGTTGCGGTCGAGCACGTCGCGATAGGCCTTTTTGAATTCGTAATAGGCGGGCTTCGAGCGCAGCAGGCCCAGATGCTCGCTCACCGCGCCGACGTTGCCGTCGATGGACATGCCGTTGTCGTTCAGGATGACGATCAGCGGCTCACCGCTCGCGCCCGCATTGTTCAGCCCCTCGTAGGCAAGGCCGCCGGAAAGCGCGCCGTCGCCGATGAGCGCGAGCACGGAATAATCCTGATGCTGCAAGGTCCTTGCCCGCGCCATGCCGAGCGCGACAGACACGGAGTTTGAAGCATGACCCGCGATGAAGGCGTCATGCTCGCTCTCGTGCGGCTTGGGAAAGCCGGAGAGTCCCTTGTATTGTCGCAGCGTCTGGAATTGTTCACGCCGCCCGGTCAGGATTTTATGTGGGTAGCACTGGTGTCCCACGTCGAAAATGAGCCGGTCGCGCGAGGTGTCGAACACGCGATGGATGGCCACCGTCAGTTCGACCGCGCCAAGGTTCGAGGCGAGATGTCCGCCCGTTTTCGAAACGCTTTTCAGCAAAAATTCACGCAGCTCTGTACAAAGAAGCTGCGTTTGCGGTTCATTCAGGGTTTTGATATCGTTTGGATCATGGATCGTTTCAAGAATCAAAGCTATTGTCCTTCTTTATCTGCCAAGATGCAGCACCGACAGCAGCCTTGCCGCCAGGTAGATGACATCCTTGCTCTTTTTCATTGCGATTTTTTTACCGATGGCCTTGCCGCCGATGGTCAGGCCCGAGATGAGCGCTGTCACCACGGTCGATACGACGATGCTGCGCCAGCCGAAGCTCTGCTGCAGCAGCACGACAATGACCGTCGCAGTTGAGCCGCTGACGATGCCGCAGATATCGCCGACCACGTCGTTGCAGAACGAAGCGACCTTTTCCGCGTTGCGGATGAGGTTCAGTGCCTCCTTCGCGCCCTTGACGCGGTGCGCCGCCATCGAGTTGAACGGTTTGGGATTCGCCGCCGTCACAGCAACGCCGATGATATCGAACAGGATGCCGAGCAGGATAAACAGCAGCAAAATGAGCGTTGCGACCAGATAGCCCGCATCCTCAAGCAGCGCGCCGGAACACAGGCTCATCGCGGCGGAGAGGGATACGGCGATCAAAAACACACGGACGACCCAGCGCGTATGGCTCGGCGTCTTGTCCGTCTTCTTGGGCTTTCGGTCTTCTTCGTTTTCCACGTTTCTCTTATCTCCGTCAATGTTGTTTTTTAGATGTGCTAATCAGCGGCAGCAGCAAAAGGTAATCCTGCGGCATAGGTCGGGTTGGCTTTCCCTGCGGCGCACCTCCCGTTGCCGATAGAGGCGGTTCCCCTTTAAGCACCGCACCCCGTTGTCACCATACGGGGTACCCGATTGCCACTTAGTCCGCACTGTAACCCTCTCGCTGCCCTTGCGACAGCCTAGGTGATTTCCACCCCGGAGTCAAGCCGTTTCTTATCCTCTTTTGCAGGAAAAATTTCAAGGAGCGATCGCACCTCGCTCTTGGCCAGAGGTCTGTGCGTTGTTCTCCTATCCGAATTCCCCACGCAAGGCAGGCTACACTGCACACAGCGTTCGCGGCACAAAGGCCGGGTAGCACCGCAATGCAGGTTCATATCCTGTCCCGTACCAAAGTCGATACCCGAAGTGGGAGTCCGCTTCGGCACAGCAACAGGTCTCCGCAGAAACAGGGTCGGTTCCCCTATGCCATTAGGGGTCGCCCGGAGTCCGCAGGCGCAGCTCTCGCTTTTGCCTCCCTTCAGCACCCACCCCAAACTGGGCGTAAGAAGCAGGCACCAAAGGCTTCACAGTTGTGCCCTTTAAAGGATTTTTAGGCCCTTCTTAGGAAACGGCAGATCCGACTAGGATACTGCGCCGCTGTTTAGCAGGGTCTATTATACACCAGTCAAAATGAATATGCAAGGCATTCAGGATAATATTCATATTAGAAAACTGTTAATTTTTTATTTCCAAAGGATTTTGTCCGCCATTAATGTACAACTGCGCGCAAAAAAGAGGTCTGACATTCGTCAGACCTCTTTTTTGCGTTTATTTGCAGTGGAGGGGAAGCTTACTTCTTGCCGCCGACCATGGAAGCGATCTCAGCCGCAAAGTCCTCCTGCTTCTTCTCGATGCCCTCGCCCTTTTCGAAGCGAACAGCAGTGTTGAAGCTGACCTTGCCGCCCAGCGCCTTGGCAGCGTTGTTCATATACTGCTCGACAGAGACGTCGCCGTCCTTGACGAAGGCCTGCTGGAGCAGGCAGTTCTCGGCATAGAACTTGTTGAGCTTGCCCATGACGATCTTTTCCTTGACCTGCTCGGGCTTGCCGGCCATCTTCGGATCGTTGGCCATCTGGCCGAGGAGGACTTCCTTCTCCTCGTCGAGAACGTCCTGCGTGACCTGGCTCTTGTCCCAGAAGCGGGGGTTGAGCGCGGCGATCTGCATGGCGATGTCCTTGCCGATCTCGGTGGCGTCGCAGCCCTCGACGGTCAGGTTGACGATAACGCCGATCTTACCCTTCATGTGGACATAGGGGACGGAGAAGCCGTCGGCAATGCGGGCGAAGCGGCGGATGCTCATGTTCTCGCGGATGGCGAGGAACAGCTCGTCCTTCGCATCCTTGACGGTGCCGTTGCCGGTGACCCAGGGGCAGCCCATGAGCGCGTCGACGTCAGCGGGGTTCTCCTTGGCGACGACAGCAGCCACGCCCTTGACAAAGTTGTTGAACGGCTCGCCGTTGGCAACGAAGTCGGTCTCGCAGTTGACCTCGACCACAACGCCGACACCGTCGATGACGGCGGCGTAAGCCATGCCCTCAGCAGCCACGCGGCTGGCCTTCTTCGCCTGAGAGGCGAGGCCCTTTTCGCGCAGATACATGACGGCCTTTTCCATATCGCCCTCGCACTCGATGAGGGCCTTCTTGCAGTCCATCAGGCCGCAACCGGTGGCCTGGCGGAGCTCGTTAACAACAGCAGCAGTGATAGCCATTCTGATATCCTCCTGAAAAATAGTGTAGTAAAAATGAGACGGGACGAGGCTTTGCCTCGCCCCGTAAGGTGTTTCTGGTCGTTCCGAGCGGAAACTTAGGCCTGAGCCTCGCCCTCGGACTTCTCCTCGGTCTCTTCGCCCTGCTTGCCCTCGATCATGGCGTTGGCCATCACGGAGGAGATGAGCTTGATGGCGCGGATGGCGTCATCGTTGCCGGGGATGGGGTAGTCGATCTCGTCGGGATCGCAGTTGGTATCGGCGATGGCGACAACGGGGATGCCGAGCTTGTGCGCCTCAGCAATGGCGTTGCGCTCCTTGCGGGTATCGACGATGAAGAGTGCGCCGGGGAGCTTCTTCATTTCCTTCACGCCGCCGAGGTACTTCTCGAGCTTCTCGATCTCGGCGAGGTGCTTCATGACTTCCTTCTTGGGAAGCATATCGAAGGTGCCGTCAGCCTGCATGGTCTTGAGCTGGTTGAGACGGTCCACGCGGGTGCGCATGGTCTTGAAGTTGGTCATCATACCGCCGAGCCAGCGGGCGTTGACATAGTAGCCGCCGCAGCGGGAAGCCTCTTCCTTGATAGCCTCCTGCGCCTGCTTCTTGGTGCCGACGAAGAGGATGTTCTGGCCACTCTCGGAGACGGAGCGAACGAAGTTGTAGGCTTCCTCGAGCTTCTTAACGGTCTTCTGCAGGTCGATGATGTAGATGCCGTTGCGCTCGGTGTAGATGTAGGGAGCCATTTTGGGGTTCCAGCGGCGGGTCTGGTGGCCGAAGTGGACGCCTGCTTCGAGCAGGGCTTTCATGGATACAACGTTTGCCATGGTGGATAGTTTCTCCTTTGAATTTAGTTTTTACCTCTGAAGCCTTCATCCCTCCTGCCAACCTGATGGCACAGACAAGAAGTCAGGACTCCATGCGGAATACCGGAGTATTATACCCGCAGCAAAAGAAAATTGCAAGCATTTTTTTGATCACCAGCTTCTTTTTCTGTTCTTTCCGTGATTTTCCCGCTTCTGCATCGAAAAAAAGCGTATTTTCTAAATTTTCCTCTTGCAAATGCGATGAATATCCATATAATATATTAGGTCTGAAATTTTGGCGTCCCCGTTTTTCGCCGCCGACACACTAAAATCGGCGGCGTGCACGGCGTTCCCGGCGCGGCGGCTCCTGCCGCGGGAAGGGCTTGTCGATCAGGATGATGTCGTCCCCGACCTGCTTGATGCACTCCCACGGGATGTAATATTCCTCACCCCGGCCGAAGAGCCCGAAAAAGCGAAGCGGCCCCGGCACGATCAAGGCAGTCAACTGTCCGTCGGGCAGTTTGCATTCTATGTCGCCCACATAGCCAAGGCGGCAGCCGTCGCAGATGTTGATCACTTCCTTGCAGCGGAAGTCGGCAAAGCGGCAGTTCACGCGCGTCCCCTCCTGTTCCCTTCATCCTATTCCGGGAACAGGACGTCCTATCCCTTTCCCCGCACCGCATTTCCCTTTTTCGTTCCCTCCGGGCTATGCCGGAGGGAAAAATCATCTACTGACGGAGGTTTCCACACAACATGACAGAGATCCAGCTCAATATGTACCACGCTTTGGCCCTGGGCGCCGCAATGTATGCGCTCGGCCTGGTGCTGACGAAGAAGATCCCCGTGCTCAGCCGCTTCTGCATCCCCGCTCCCCTGATCGGCGGCCTTTGCTTCGCGATCTTCAACACCATCCTTTACGCCACCGGTACGGCAGTCATCACCTTCGACGACACGCTGCAGACCGTCTTCATGATCATGTTCTTCACGACCGTTGGCTTCACCGTGAGCATCCCGCTGCTGCTCAAGAGCGGCAAGGCCGTCATCATGCTCCTTATTCTAAGTATCGTGATGATCATTTTGCAGAATGTGGTCGGCAGCGGCGTGATGGCCCTCATGGGCAAGGACCCTCTCTTCGGTCTTGCCTGCGGCTCCATCTCGATGATCGGCGGCCCCGGCACCGCGGCGGGCATCGGCCCCGACCTTGACGCCGCCGGCGCCATCGGCGGAACGACGGTCGCCGTCGCGGCCGCGACCTTCGGCCTCATCTTCGGCTCGCTCCTCGGCGGCCCGATCGCGCGCAAGCTCATCGTCAAGAACCATCTGCGTGACGAGCTCGTCGAGCAGGTCAAGGAAGAGGACGCCGACGACGCGCATTTCACCACCCACTCCAACAACTTTGTCTACGGCTTCCTGCTGCTCGTGTTCTGCGTCGGCGTCGGCAACTTCGTCAGCGTCTGGCTTACAAAGGTCTGCGGTTTCAGCTTCCCGATCTACATCGGCTCGATGCTCGTGGCCGTCGCCGTGCGCAACGTGATCGACCACTTCAAGATCATGGAGTTCCCCACCGCCGAGATCAGCACGATGGGCAATATGTTCCTCGCCATCTTCCTCTCCATGGCGCTCTCCGGTCTCAAGCTCTGGCAGCTCATCGACCTTGCGCTGCCGATGATCGTCGCCCTCGCCGCCGAGGTGCTGCTGATGGTCGTCTTCTCTCTGCTGGTCGTCTTCCCGGTCATGGGCCGCAATTACGACGCCGCGATGATCACCGCCGGCTTCATCGGCTTCGGCATGGGCGCCACGTCCAACGCCATGGCCAACATGCAGGCCGTCTCCCGCCGCTACGGTCCCTCCCCCTCGGCTTACTTCGTCATCCCGATGGTCGGCGGCCTCTTCAACGACTTCTTCAACGCCGCGATCATCGCCTTTGCCATCGGCCTTCTCGCCTGAGAACCTGATGAGCGCGCGAAGTCCATCGTACTTCGCCGAACGATAAAAAATATCCCCGTCTCCCCCACGGTATGTTTCCGCCGCGCGCGGACATACTGAATGCAGGCTGCTTGCAAGGGAGGCGGGGTACTTTTATGCTCGGCAAGGTGGAGATTTGCGGCGTGAACACGGCAAAGCTGCCGACGCTCACCGCCGCGGAGACAGACGCGCTGCTGCGCAGGGCGAAGAATGGCGACAGCGCGGCGCGCGAAAGGCTCGTGGAGGGCAACCTCCGGCTGGTGCTCTCGGTCCTGCAGCGCTTTTCGGGGCGCGGTGAGAACGCCGACGACCTCTTTCAGGTCGGCTGCGTGGGGCTTTTGAAGGCGATCGACAACTTTGATATTTCGCAGAACGTCCGCTTTTCCACCTACGGCGTGCCGATGATCATCGGCGAGATCCGGCGGTATCTGCGCGACAACAGCGCCATCCGCGTCAGCCGCTCGATGCGCGACACCGCCTACCGTGTCTTACAGGCGCGCGAAAAGCTCCAGCGCGAGCAGCAGCGTGAGCCAACGGTCGAGCAGATCGCGCGCGAGCTTGACATCCCGCGCGAAGAGGTCGTCTTCGCCATGGACGCCGTCTGCGACCCCGTGTCGCTCTTCGAGCCCATCTATTCCGACAGCGGCGACGCTGTGTGCGTCATGGATCAGGTGCGCGACAGCCGCAACACCGATGAGGACTGGCTTGAGCAGATCGCGCTCAAGGAGGCGATGAGCCGCCTGAGCGCGCGCGAGCGGCTCATCCTCGCTCTGCGCTACTCCGACGGCAAAACGCAGATGGAGGTCTCCGGTGAGATCGGCATCTCGCAGGCGCAGGTCTCCCGCCTTGAGAAAAACGCCATCAAAAGCATCAAAAAGAATATGTAAGCGCGGCAGGACGGATTTTTCCGTCCTTTTTTCTCGTTTTTTCTTGACTTTGACCGCTGCTTTACTATAATATAATGTGCATTTTTGTGCCGGTGGACATTTCCTCCGGCGAATCCGGAACAAGGGAGGACCCTTCCATGAATTATGACGTGATCATCATCGGCGCAGGCCCCGGCGGCATCTTCTCCGCCTACGAGCTGATGAAAGAGCGCAGCGATCTGCGCGTTGCCGTGTTCGAAGCCGGCCACAGCCTTGAAAAGCGCCGCTGCCCCATCGACGGCGACAAGGTCAAGTCCTGCATCCGCTGCAAGAGCTGCTCGATCATGAGCGGATTCGGCGGCGCGGGCGCGTTTTCCGACGGCAAATATAACATCACCAACGACTTTGGCGGTACGCTGCACGAGTACATCGGCAAAAAACAGGCGCTCGAGCTCATGCACTACGTTGACGAGATCAACATGGCCTATGGCGGCGAGGGCACGAAGCTCTACTCCACCGCCGGCACCCGCTTCAAAAAGCTCTGCATCCAGAACAAGCTCAACCTGCTCGACGCCTCCGTGCGCCACCTCGGCACGGACGTGAATCTCGTCGTGCTCTCAAACCTCTACGCCTTGCTCAAGGACAAGGTCGACTTCTACTTTGACTCCCCCGTTACCACCATTGCCCGCGAAGAGGACGGCTACTGCGTCACGGTCGGCGAGGAGGACTATCGCTGCAAAAAGTGCATCGTCTCCGTCGGGCGCGTGGGCAGCAAGTGGATGGAGGGCGTGTGCCGGGAGCTGAACATCCCCACCAAGTCGAACCGCGTCGACATCGGCGTGCGCGTTGAGCTGCCCGCCGTCGTCTTCTCCCACCTCACCGACGAGCTCTATGAGAGCAAGATCGTCTACCGCACGGAAAAGTTCGAGGATAACGTGCGCACCTTCTGCATGAATCCCAACGGCATCGTCGTCAACGAGAACACGAACGGTATCGTCACGGTCAACGGCCACAGCTACGAGGACAAGGCCCTCCAGACCGACAACACAAACTTCGCCCTGCTCGTCGCCAAGCACTTCTCCGAGCCGTTCAAGGATTCCAACGGCTACGGCGAGTCCATCGCCCGCCTCTCCAACATGCTCGGCGGCGGCGTTATCGTCCAGCGCTTCGGCGACCTTGTCCGCGGCCGCCGCAGCACGGTCAAGCGCATTGAAGAGGGTCTTGTCACGCCGACGCTCGCGGCAACGCCGGGCGATCTGAGCCTCGTGCTGCCCAAGCGCATTTTGGATGGCATCATCGAGATGATCTACGCGCTCGACAAGATCGCGCCGGGCACGGCGAACGACGATACGCTGCTCTACGGCGTGGAGGTCAAGTTCTATAACATGGAGGTCGCGCTCGACGAGCACCTCGAAACGCCGTACAAGGGGCTTTATGTCATTGGTGACGGCAGCGGCATCACCCATTCTCTCTCGCACGCGTCCGCGAGCGGCGTTTATGTTGCCAGAGAGATTCTGGAAAACATCTAATTTTTCTGCTGCGCAGAAGTTGGTAATCCTCCTGCATTGATGCAGGGGATGCGGATAAAGGGAGGGGTATCTCTTTTTGAAAAAGAGATACCCCTCCCTTACACCCACCCAGAGAAAATTTACATTGTGGGGCTGTAGCTCGAAGGACTGCACGCGCTGCGCAGTGGAGGTGCGGTGTACGTGGCTGCGCCACGGGTCTTCTGCGAGTCGTTACCGGCAGCAACCGCGCCCTACTCCGTGGGGCGCGAGTGACGTTTCCTCGGCGGCGGACTGCGGTGCGGGCGGCGGCATTGCTTCGCTCGCCGCCTTTTGGCGGGTGATGCGCGGACGGGGCGGCATTGCTTCGCTCGCCGCCGAAAAAGCAAAAAGCCACCGATCAACGTCGGCGGCTTTCAGATAAATTCAATAATATCGTTTGGGGTGCAGTCAATCAGCTTGCAGAGCTTTTCAAGTGTCAGCACCGTGATGTTCTTTCCCTTTTTCAGCGAATCCAAGGTCTTATTGTCAAGCCCATTTTGCAGCAGATAATACTGCGAAATACCTTTTTCCTGCAACGTCTTCCACAAAGGCTCGTAACTGATGATTGCCCTCACCCCACTTTCTTACGAGCCTATTATATGGAGTCGGACGAAAAACAAATATTGTGTATATCTCCACAATATGATAAACTACCGTCAAGGAGGGATGCACAATGACAACTTACAAAAGCCTTTATCACCTGATGGTACGCTCCATGAGCGAAGCCATTGACCTTTACGATGCCGGCAAAGGTATTCTCGCCCGCGAAGTCATGCAAAAAGCCCTGCTGGAAGCGGAAGAGCAGGTCATCGCACATGACATCATCCCCGACGAGCCTATCGGCAGTACCGATTCAGCAGAAAACTAAAAAAATCCCCAGCGCGGCGAGCGCAGCAATGCCGCCGCCCGCAGGCAGTCTGCCGCCGTGGGAACGTCACACGCGCGCTACGGAGTGCGCGCGGTTGATACCGGTAACGAAACGCAGAAGATTCATGGCGAAGCCATGTACACCGCACTTACATTCCGCAGGCTGCGCAGCTCTTCGAGCCAAAGACTGCCAATGTGCAGGGTCGAGGGGGAAGGCCCCTCGTCTTTCTCTCGGGGGATTTAAAGGGGGATACTCTCTTCGAAAAGAGAGTATCCCCCTTTGTCCGGCAGTGGCGCTCAGCGCCGCACTATGCATACAGCGCAGCGCGCTGCAACCTCCCATCCCCCGCAAAGGGGGGAATCAAAAGGGATACCCTCTTCGAAAAGAGAGTATCCCCCTTTGATTTCCGTTCCCTGCACCGGTGCAGGATTATTTCTTAAAGCTGTCTTTCAGCGTAACAGACCGGTTGAACACCAGATGCTCCGCCGTGCAGTCCTTGTTGTCAAGGCAGAAGTAGCCAAGGCGCATGAACTGGAAGCCCGGGGCGGTCTTACCCTTCTTCTCGGTCTTGTCATAGGCCGCGGCGATGTCGCGCATACGCGGCTCAACCTTGCAGCCGGAGAGCACCTCGAGAGAATCGGGGTTCATGCAGGCAAGGAAGTCCTTGTCCGCGCCGTCGGGCGATGCGTCGCTGAAAAGCTCGCTGTAAACGCGCACCTCGGCGTCGAGCGCGGTCGCAGCGTCGACCCAGTGGAGCGTCGCGCCCTTGACCTTGCGGCCGTCGGCGGGATCGCCGCCCGGCGAGTTCGGGTCGTACTCGGCGTAGACCTCGACGACGTTGCCGTTTTCGTCCTTCTTGCAGCCCGTGCAGGTGATGAGGTACGCGCCCTTGAGACGGCACTCGGGGCCGTTCGGCGTCAGGCGCTTGTACTTGGGCACGGGGACTTCCATGAAGTCGTCCGCCTCGATCCAGCACTCGCGGGAGAAGGTGATCTCATGCGTGCCGGAGGCGGGATCGGTCGGGTTGTTCTCGACCTCGAAGGTCTCGCTCTTGCCCTCGGGATAGTTCGTAATGACGAGCTTCACCGGATGCAGCACGCCCATCGTGCGCTCGGCCTTCTCGTTGAGGTCTTCGCGCAGGCAGTGCTCGAGGAAGCTGTACTCGACCACGCTCGCGCTCTTGGCAACGCCGATACGGTCGCAGAAGTTGCGGATGGCCTTGGGCGTGAAGCCGCGGCGGCGCAGACCGCAGAGCGTCGGCATACGCGGATCGTCCCAGCCGGAGACGATGCCCTCCTCGACGAGCTTGCGGAGCTTACGCTTCGACATGACCGTGTGGTCGATGCCAAGGCGGGCAAACTCGATCTGGCGCGGCTTGCACGGCACGGAGACATTGTTCACGACCCAGTCGTACAGCGGGCGGTGCGCCTCAAACTCCAGCGAGCAGAGGGAGTGCGTGATGCCCTCGAGCGCATCCTGAATGGGGTGAGCAAAGTCGTACATCGGGTAGATGCACCACTTGTCGCCCTGACGGTGATGGTGCATGTAGCGGATGCGGTAGATGACCGGGTCGCGCATATTGAAGTTGCCGGAGGCAAGGTCGATCTTCGCGCGCAGGGTGCGGCTGCCCTCGGGGAACTCGCCGTTTTTCATGCGCTCGAAGAGGTCGAGGTTCTCCTCCACGTCGCGCTCGCGGTAGGGGGAGACGGCGGGCTTGCCGATGTCGCCGCGGTACTCTCTCGCCTGCTCAGGCGTCAGGTCGCAGACGTAGGCAAGACCCTTTTTGATGAGCTCGACGGCGAACTCATAGTCCTTTTCAAAGTAATCGCTGCCGTAGAAGAAACGGTCGCCCCAGTCAAAGCCGAGCCAGTGGATATCCTCCTTGATGGCGTCGACGAATTCAACGTCCTCCTTCGTGGGGTTCGTGTCGTCCATGCGCAGGTTGCAGAGGCCGCCGAAGCGCTCGGCGGTGCCGAAGTCGATCGTCAGCGCCTTGCAGTGGCCGATGTGCAGATAGCCGTTCGGCTCCGGCGGAAAACGGGTGTGGACCTGCTGGCCCTGGAAGCGCCCACCCTCCGCAATGTCTTCTTCGATAAAGGTGTCGATAAAGTTTCTGCTCTCGCCCTCGTTTTCGGCGGCGGCAGTCTTGACTTCCTCAGCCATGTCCTTCATTCCTTTCTTGTAGTCTGCTGCTTGGCAGACAAAATAATGATAAATTATACCGCGCTTTGCCGCGCAATGCAAGCAAAATATGCCAAGGCGCCCCATCCCGCCGGCGGGGCGTGTTGGCGCTTATGAAAAAAGCTCTTCCAGTTCTTCCCTGCTCATCAGGAGGTTGAGCACCTCCGTAAGTGCGTTAGCGCTCAGATGCTCGGGAAGCTCCAGCCTTTTGCACAGTGCCTTGCGCTTTGCGACGCTCTCCGGGCCGATCAGGCCGAGGTCGTAGAGGTCTGCTTTTGTGATGGAATTTCCCTTTACAGTGCTTTTTTCATCGATGGTCGCGCCCGCGCGGCGCAGGGCGTCGAGCAAGATCTCCGGCTTCATGCCCTCAACACCGAGCTTGCCCTCTTTTCCGCCCTTGCGCTTGCGCTTTTCCTTGCCGTAGATGTCCGGCACGTAGGCTTGCAGCACGCGCCCCTCGGAGATATTGCCCTTGACGCGGTTGCGGATGACAAAGCCCGCGCCGTCGGGGTCGGTGAAGAGGATGATGCCCCGCTCCCTGGCGAGCTTTCGTAAAAACGCCTGCTTTTCCTTATCGTTGAAGACGGCAAAGCCGCCAAGCTCCACGATGACCGCGTCCACGACCTGCGAGAGCGTATTTTTGTCGTACCGTCCCTCGACGACGATGACTTCCCTTACCTTCGGTTTTGCCATTTTCTCACTTCCCCTGTGCAAGGCGCATCAGCAGTAACTTAAGCTCGCCCTCGTTGTCGATGCCCTTTTCGCTCTTCATGCGCCGGTCGAGCTGCTGGCACATGAGAAGGCTCCTGCTGCACCACTCGCTCGTCGTCTTGCGCGCCGCCTCCATCAAAAGCCGCGCGGGGTAGTCCGAGCGCATCCCCCACAGCTCCATAAGCCAAAGCTTATCCTTGCCGTTGTCGAGCGCGATGCGCGCGGTGTAGATGCGCCGCAGCTCCTTGCTGATGACCGCGAGGATGACGAACGGCTCCTCCTGCTTTTTGAGAAGCTGACCCAGAAGCTCGGACGCGCGCTTGTAATTTCCCTTCGTGATGGCGTTCGTCATGTCGAACACCACCGCGTCGAGCACGGGGTCCGCCACGGCGTTGATGTCGTCGACCGTGATGTTCTTTCCCTTGGCGTAAGCGCCGATCTTCTCGATCTCGGGCACAAGTCCGGTCATCAGCGCGCCACAGGTGAAGATCAGATGCTCCGCCGTCTGCGCGTCGATGCCCTTTCCCAGCGCGCGGAAGCGGCGGCCGATCCAGTTGATGAGGTCGCTGCGCTCCTGCGCCTCGAACTTGACGCTCTGCGCGATCTTGTCGAGCGCCGCGCAAAGCTTTTTGTAGGTCTTGTTTGGCTTATATTCGACAAGGTCGTACACGAACACGAGGCAGCAGTACGGCGGAAAATCGCTGAGCAGCGCGATGAGCGCCGTGCGCTGGTCCTCGGAGAGCTTGAAGAGGTCGCAGTCCGTCACCACGACGAGCGTGCGCTCGGCCATCATCGGCATCGCCTCGACCGCTTCGGAAAGTTCCTGCATCGTGAGCGTCTTGCCGCTCAGGCGGTGGTAATTGAACTCCTCAAAGCCCGCCGGAACGAGTTTTTTCCAAATTTCGCCGAGGTAGTATTCGCGCAGGTAGCTTTCCTCGCCGTGAAAGATATAGACCTGGCCGATCTCTCCCGCGTTCAGGTCGCTTTTTAATTTCTGGTAGCCCTTGTTGGGCGTTTTTCTCTCTGCCATGTAGTCCTCTCAGTTCACTGTGATCAAAATATTGCCTTGCATATCCGTGCGGTACACGCTCATGCCCGCATCTGTCAGGCGCAGCAGCGCCTCCTCGGTCGGGTGTCCGTAGCTGTTGTCGCCCACGCTGATGACGCCGACCTCCGGTGTCACGGATTCGAGCAGCGTTGTGCCGGTGGAGTACTTTGAGCCGTGATGCCCGACGAGCAGCACCTCGATATCCGGAAGGTCATAGGTCTCGACGAGCTTCGTCTCGGTTTTCGCGTCCATATCGCCGGTGATGAGCGTGTCGAAGTCGCCGAGCGAGCACAGGATGGTGAGCCCCAGCTCGTTCGCACCCTCCTCGCCCACCGGCGGATAGATGTTCATCGTCGATGAGCCGTTTTTGATCTCCGTCACCTCAGTGACATAATGGATCTCCACACCGTAGCGCTCGGCAAGCGCTTCGACCCCGGCGCGGTCTCCCTCGCCCGCGTCAATGTCGGCAAGGTAGATGGTCGATGCGCTCATGCGTGCAAAGAGCGCGGCAAGGCCGTTGGCGTGATCCTCGTGATAGTGCGTCAGCACCACGCTGTCGAGCGTCGCGCCCGCGGAGCGCAGATAGTCCGCCGCGATGGCGCCGGCGTCGATATAGGAATTTTTGCTGCCGCAGTCCACGAGCGCCGCATGGCCCTCGGAAATGAGCAGCACACTCTCCCCCTGCCCCACGTCGAGCGCGACGACATTGAGCCCTCCGCGCTCATAGTGCAGCGCGTTGACCCTCGCCGCGGCGAAGAGCGACAGGGCGGCAAGCCCCACTGCCGCAAAGTAGCGGTACTTCCCGCGCTTTGCCAGCGCGCAGGTGATGAAGATCGCGTACACGTACGCAAGCCATGCGACGGAAAACGCGGTGTTGAAATAGATGGCGTGGAACGGAAGCTCCTCCAAAAGTCCTGCGATGGCAAGCACCGCGCGAATGCCGAGCGCCGGCAGAAGCGCGCAGGCCGCGCCGAGCTGCGGCACAGCCGCCGCGACGATCACCGAAAGAAGTCCCAGCGCGAACACGATGCTCACGAGCCACAGGCAAAGTAAGTTGCTCAAAAGCGACACGATGGAAAGCGTGCCGAAATAGTAGCAGGCAAGGGGCGTTGAAAACGCCATCGCGCCGAGCGTCGTCGAAAACGACAGCATCGCCGCGCGCAGGAGCTTGTGCTTCCCGCGCGCAAGGGCGACAAGCTTCGGCGTGAGGAAAATGATGCCCGCCACGGCGGAAAACGAAAGCTGCAAGCTGATGCTCGCGATGGCAAAGGGATTTTTAAGCAGAATGAGCAGCAGTGCAAACGAGATCGACGTCGGCGGGTCGTTGTCGCGCCCCAGAAGCGGCGCGATCATGCCCATCGAGATCATGATGCACGCGCGCAGGATGCTCGGCGTCAGCCCCGTGACAAAGGCATAGAGGAAAAGGAGCGGGATGGTCACGGCGCAGCGGAGTTTTCGCTGCCTGCCGCCCATGAGCGCGCCGATCAGCGACGCCAAAAAGCAGCAGTGCAGACCCGAGACCGCCATCACGTGAGAAAGCCCCACCTCGGCTAAGTTGCTCGCGTCCTCTTCGTCGAGATATTTCTTATCCCCCAGCAGCAGCGCCCGCAAAAACGCGCCCTCGCGCTCGCCGTAGCTTTGCTCGATGGTCTCGCCGAGTTTCCTTGCGATGCGCTGCGGCAGATACCGCATCGCGCCCGCGTTCGCCTCGTCATACGAAGGCTCGCCGCGCTGATAGAGCAGGATATAGACGCCCTTGGCCGTGAAGTTTCGAAGGTGCAGCCCCTTCCCCGTCGGGTCGGTCGCGCTGTTGAAGAGCGCCTCCGCTGTCACATGCGCGCCGGGCGCGAGGTCCAAAAGCTCCGCGTCTCCGTAGTAGATGGCGCGTCCAGACAGACCGCGGTCCATGATCTTCACCGTGACCTTCGCGCCGTGGCTCGTCTCCTCGGCATAGCCCAAAAGCTCGACCTCGACCGTGTCCTGCGTGCCGAGCAGCGCGTCGTTCGGCGCTTTGATAAAATGCGCATAAAGCGTGTTGTACCCGAACGCAAAGCATAAGCCCAGTGCGCACAAAAAGGCGCGCTTCGCCCACGCCCCGCGTTTTACCGCGCAGCCGCAAAACCCCATGATGAGCGCCGCCGACGCAAAAACGCCGCACAAGATGAGCGCCCATTGCGCGGGCAACAGATACTGCGCGAGCGCAACACCGAATGCGAACGCCGCGCAGAAGATCGCCAGTACCCTCATCGGCGCGCAGGGTCGTCCGTCAGCCCGAGCAGGTAGTCGGTGCTGACGCGGTAGTAGTCGGCAAGCTTGATGACTGCCCACACAGGGATCTCCCGCTCGCCGCTCTCGTAGCGGCGGTACACGCTGCGGTGCATATTGAGCATATCCGCGATCTGCTGCTGCGTCTGGTCATTGTCCTCGCGCAGATCACGCAGTCGTTTGGTATCCATAAACAATCACCCGGTACAATGCTACCAAACGGCAACATTATTTCCGGTAATTGTGTCCAAACGGAGCCTTTTGTAGTATAACAGCAATCCTCGCCCCTGCCAAGGGGGAAATGCGGAGCAAAGGCGGCGAGCGAAGCAATGCCGCCAGTGCGCACCGCAGTCTGCCGCCGAGCAAACGTCACTCGCGCCCCACGGAGTAGGGCGCGGTTGATATCGGTAACGAAACGCAGAAGACTCGTGGCGAAGCCACGTACACCGCACCTACACTGCGCAGCGCGTGCAGCCCTTCAAGCCCCAGACTCGCAATGCAAATTTTCTCTGGGTGGGTTTAAGGGAGGGATATCTCTTTTCAAAAAAGAGATATCCCTCCCTTGTTCATGCAGCGCCCGCAGGGCGCTGCCATCCCCCTGCGGGAAGCTCCTTAGCCCGGAGGCCAGGTCATGTCGCGGCCGGAGAGCACATGGAAGTGCAGGTGCGGCACGCTCTGCCCCGCCTGCTCGCCAATATTGGACACGACGCGGTAGCTCTCGATGCCCATTTCCTTGGTGAGCCTCGCAATGACCTCGAAGATGTGCGCGATGACGGCGCTGTTTTCAGCGCTCACGCCCGCGACAGAAGCAATGTGCGTCTTCGGGATCACGAGGAAGTGCACAGGCGCCTGCGGCGCAATGTCGTAGAAGGCATAGCAGAGCTCGTCCTCATAGACCTTGTTCGAGGGGATCTCGCCCGCCGCGATCTTGCAGAACAGACAATCTGACATGTTGATTTCTCCTTTCTTTCTGTAAAGTTGTTTTGTTTTACACAAATTGATTTTTCTCGGAATTATAAGTATATCCAATGCCTGCAAGCGTTTTTTCGATGCTCTCGCGCTCCGCATCCAGATCGTCGCAGAGCGCATCGAGAGAATCGTAAAAATCGCGCAGTTTCGTGTTCACGACACTCAGCAGCATCGCGGGGTCCTTGGGAAGCATCGCCTTAACCGAGCTTGCTGAGGATGAGATCGTCCACCGCTGCGAGCGCGTCGTCGACCTTGCTCACCTCGGTGCCGCCGCCCATGGCAGAGTCGGGCTTGCCGCCGCCCTTGCCGCCGCAGATGGGCGCGATGGCCTTGATGATGTCGCCGGCTTTGACGCCGCTTGCGACCGCGTCCTTGCCGCAGACTGCCAACAGCGTGACCTTGCCGTCGTTGACGGAGGCGAGCACGCCGACGATCTTCGGCTCCTTGTCGCGCAGGAAGTCGCCGAGCTTGCGCATGGCGTTTGCATCCATACCGTCGCGCTGGGCGGTGACGAGCTTGAGGCCCTTGACCTCCTTGGCGGAGGTCAGGAAGGAGCGCGCCTCGCCGAGGGACGCCTGCTCCTTGAACTTTTCAAGCTGGCTTCTGATCTCCTTCATCTCGCTGAGCATACCGCCGATGCGGCTCTCCAGCTCGTTCGACGTGGTCTTGAGGAGCTGAGAGGCGCGCATGAGCTTCTCCTGACCGCTTCTGAGCTCTTCGAGCGTCTGGCGGCCGGTGATGGCCTCGATGCGGCGCACGCCGGAGGCAACGCTGCCCTCGCTCTTGATGCGGAAGAGGCCGACCTTGGCGGTGTTGTCAAGGTGCGTACCGCCGCAGAACTCCATGGACACATCGCCCATCTCGACCACGCGGACGACGTCGCCGTACTTTTCGCCAAACATCGCGATGGCGCCCTTCTTCTTCGCTTCCTCGATGGGCAGCACCTCGGTCACAACGGGGATGCCGCGCAGGATCGCGTCGTTGACGAAGCTATCGACCGCGAGCAGCTGCTCGGGCGTGATGGACTCAAAATGCGTGAAGTCGAAGCGCAGGCGGTCGGGCTCAACGAGAGAACCCGCCTGATGCACATGGTCGCCGAGCACCGCCTTGAGTGCGGCGTCGAGAAGGTGCGTGGCCGTGTGGCCGCGGCGGATGGCCATGCGGCGCTCCGCGTCGATGCTCGCCTCCACGGTCTCGCCAAGCTGGAAGCTGCCGTGGATGACCTTGCCGCTGTGCATGAACTTGCCGCCCTTGTTCTTCTGAACATCCGTGACCTCAAACACGGCCTCGCCGCAGCGGATGACGCCCGTATCGCCGATCTGGCCGCCCATTTCGGCATAGAACGGAGTCTTGTCGAGCACGATGATGCCCTCCACGCCGCTCATCATAGCCTCAGCCTGCTCGCCCTCGACCACCAGCGCGACGACCTTCGCATCGTCGACGGAATCGTGGTCGTAGCCGACAAATTCGGTGGACGGAATGTCCTTGCCGAACTCAACGCCTGCCCAGCCGAGGTCGCCGAGCGCCTTGCGCGCCTCGCGGGCGCGGGTCTTCTGCTCCTGCATCTCGTGGTCAAAGGCCTTGCGGTCGAGCGTCATGCCCTCGTCCTCGACCATTTCGACCGTCAGGTCGATGGGGAAGCCGTAGGTGTCGTACAGCTTGAACGCGTCCGCGCCGGAGAAGACGGTCTCTCCCTTTTCCTTGTGGGCGGAGAGAAGCTCGGTGAAGATCTTCATGCCGCCGTCGATGGTCTTGGCAAAGTTCTCTTCCTCCGTGCGGATGACCTTGGTGATATAGGCCTGACGCTCGCGCAGCTCGGGATAGTGGCCCTCGTTCTCGTGCACGACCGTGTCCACGACCTCGTAGAGGAAGGGACGGTTGACGCCGAGGAGCTTGCCGTGGCGGGCGGCTCTTCTCAGCAGGCGGCGCAGCACGTAGCCGCGGCCCTCGTTGCTGGGCAGCACGCCGTCGCAGATCATGAAGGAGGCGGAGCGGATATGGTCGGTGATGACGCGCAGGGAAACGTCCTTCTCGCGGCTCTGGCCGTAGCTCGCGCCGGTGATCTCCGTGACCTTGTTGGTGATGTTCATCACGGTGTCGACATCGAAGAGGGAGTCGACGTCCTGGCACACGACAGCAAGACGCTCAAGGCCCATGCCGGTGTCGATGTTCTTCTGCTTGAGCTCTTCGTAGTGGTCGTGGCCGTCGTTGTCGAACTGGGAGAAGACGATGTTCCAGACCTCCATATAGCGGTCGCAGTCGCAGCCGACGGTGCAGCTGGGCTTGCCGCAGCCGTACTTTTCGCCGCGGTCGTAGTAAATTTCAGAGCAGGGGCCGCACGGACCGGAGCCGTGCTCCCAGAAGTTGTCTTCCTTGCCGAACTTGAAGATGCGGTCCTCAGGAATACCGATCTCCTCGTGCCAGATGCGGAACGCCTCGTCGTCGGCGGGCGTCGTTTCGTTGCCGGCGAAGACGGAGGGATAGAGACGGTTGGGGTCAAGGCCCACCCACTCGGGGCTTGTGAGGAATTCCCACGCCCAGTGGATGGCCTCGGTCTTGAAATAGTCGCCGAACGAGAAGTTGCCGAGCATTTCAAAATAGGTGCCGTGGCGGGCGGTGTGACCGATGTTTTCAATGTCACCGGTGCGGATGCACTTCTGGCAGGTGGTCACGCGGTTGCGCGGCGGCTCCTGCTCGCCGGTGAAAAAGGGCTTCATCGGTGCCATGCCGGAGTTGATGAGCAGCAGCGACGCGTCGTTCTGCGGGATCAGGGAAAAGCTGGGCAGGCGCAGGTGGCCTTTCGTCTCAAAGAAGTGCAGGAACATTTCCCGCAGCTCGTTGAGACCGTAATTCTTGGGCTGAGACATAAGTTGGTTTCTCCTTTTATTGTAAAATTTCTTGTTGTTCGTTTTTTCTTCGGCGATGTGCCGTTTTATTTTCCTCGCACGTCCAAGCCGATCAGGTTCATCTCCGTATCGAATGCGATGCGGAATACCACGGACTTTTTGTCGTATTTTGCGCCGATGACAGCGATGGCGTGCGGCTCGTCCGCGTCTGTCACGCCTGTCACCATCGAATCCTTGACCTTTTTGAAACTGCCGCGCCCATCGGTCGCGGCGTCCATCATCTTTTTGATATCATCGGCGCTCGTCTGCTCGCGCACGTCCTCGCGCAGCGCGTCGTAGACCTCTTCATATTCGCCTTTCGTCAGCTGCGACATGACGGCAAGTCCCGCGCGCGAGACCTCGTCCTCGTCCATGCCGTCGGGCAGCTTATTGCCCTTGCAGCCGCTCAGCACGAGAAGAAGGAGCATTGCAAGCGACGCGATCAGGTATCCTCTTTTTCGCATAATCCTGTTCCTTTCTAAAAAAACAAAGCCTCCGTCCCTATCCATAGGGGCGAAGGCTTTTATGCTTCACGGTACCACCCTAATTATCCTTTCCCCGTGGGAAAGGCATCTTAGCCGTCCGGTAACGGAGACGAGACGTTCCACTCTTCGCGGACTGCTCCAAAGCGGCTGCTTCGCACCGGTCGCCGAGGGCTTTCACCATCCCCCTCTCGCTTCAGACTCGTTTGCAAAGCTAACTTTTTCATCGCGTTTCATGCGTGATATTATATCCCAAATCTCATTTTTGTCAAGCAACAGATCATCACAACAACGGTATCTTTTTCATCAGTTCCGCTTCCGAGATAATTTTCGTAGGGGTGGCGTCCGATACAAAGATCATGCTGTCATAAAGCACTGCGGGCGGCTGAAACATCCGATAGCTTGGCGGGAGCAGCCGCATCAGGAGCGAATAGCTTTCTCCCAGATTCCCGAGAGTGGTGTATTCAGCAATCTCGCCGCCAAGTTCCGAGTGTTCCGGGATTTTTGCAAAATCAAGCCAGCAGCGATCATATCCGGCGAGTTTTGCCGCCTTAGCCAAGGGGTCATGGGAATAAAACACCTGCTCGGTGCGTTTGCCGGATGACCTCGCCGGCAGATTGCAGCGCGTTTTATAAAAATCCGTACCGATCGCATAGTAACCATTCTCTGCGTCCTCGGACAATATTTTCCCCATGGAGTCGTAGCTGCCCCATTTTGCAACATGGCTGTTGTGACCCGTTACAAAGATGCGTTCATGGCCGCGCTGCTGCTCCTGCTGAAAGATCCACTTCACATTTTCCGCCATGAATTCATCTCGCAGCGCGCCGCCGTCAGCGGTCGGCACGCTTTGCAATTCGCAATATTGCAGCAGCATATCCGCATAATGGAGCGTCTTGTCGGATGCGCCGCTGCTTTCCAGTTCATTCTTTACCCGTGAGAAAATCTCTGTCTGCGCAGAGAGACCGTATGCGGGGTTCAAATTCTCTCCCTCCGCGAGCTTCTCCAACTCGGTCGTGTCGATGTTCGATTCCGCGCAGCCTTCCATCAAAAATTGAAGCGTGCGGGAAATTCTCTGCATATCAAAGCCGTAAAAGCGAACATCCTCCCCCGCCGAAGCGTTTTCGTTGTATTCACGCAGATAGGAGACGAGTTCTGTCATCTCCTCCGTTCGATAAATGGCAAAGCCGATCGCAGCCGCAGCCTCCTGCGCAGTTCCCTCCCCGCCGTGGATATACCGATCGACCGCTTCGCATCCGCCGCAGTCGCCCTCAAGCGCAAACGCCCTGACGCCGCGCTCTTCGAGCAGTTTTTTGAAGACCTCCAGCTTCAATCGCTGGAATTCAACGTTTCCGTGCGTTGCCTCGCCCAGTGCGATGATCTTTTTCTCTTCCGGGATAGAAAGGGCTTCCACCGGGAGCGCATATTCTTGAAGCTCATCCACATTGGCGGCTTCCCCTGTGGAAAAACCGCCGAAACGCATGAAGACAATTAACAACAACAGCGCGGCGAACATCGCTCCCAATAGAATATATCTGATCTTGCATTTTTCTTTTTTCTTCATCACCGATAATACCTCATAACATTTGCAACGTTCTTGTTTCTCAATTACCGTACTTCGTGCAGCAATTCTTCGGCCGAAAGGTCAAACAGCTTTGCAAGGGCAATCAAGTTCGAAGTGCTCGGGTCAGACGTTCCGTTCTCCCATTTGGAAACCGCCTGCCTGCTTACACCGACCGACTCTGCTACAAATTCCTGCGTCATTTTGCACTCTTCACGATGCTGTTTCAAAACCTCGCCCAGCGATCGTTTGATCTCAGCTTTTTCTTTTCTGACATCTTTTGACCTGATGTATCGGATCAGCGCTTTTATGAGGACGATCCCCAAGACCACAAATGTGACGATCACCGAAAGGCCGAGCAAAAGAACAACAGCAAAGGAAGCCACGCCCACAAGTTCCATATCATCACCTCCCAACGGCTCTATGGTAGCGATTTCCCGCATTTTTCGCCACCAACTATCGCGATATTATCGGTTGCGTTCCGGTTGCAAGTGTAAAATACCGCCCTTTTCCGCGCAAAAAGGACACAAAAGCGTTTTCAGTATATCACGGCGGCGGTCAAAAAGACAGCGCTGCCTGAGTCTTCGCCGAAACCCGCCCTTGCCTTTGTGCGGAAAATGGCATATACTGCTTTCGTTTGATGAATGAAGGGAGAAGCATTATGAACCGTTCCCGTTCCGGCTATATTTATATCGTCCTCTGCGCCGTGATCTTCAGCACGATGGAGGTCATGCTCAAAACGGTGCATGGCGTGTTCGCGCCCATGCAGATCACCTGCCTGCGTTTTCTCGTCGGCGGCGTGCTGCTCATTCCCTTCGCCGTGCGCTCGATCAGGAAAAAGAACGCCGTACTCACGCGCAAGGACCTCGGCTTCTTTGCGTGCGCGGGCTTTCTGTGCGTCGTCATCGCCATGACGCTCTATCAGATGTCCGTCACCTATACGCGCGCGTCCATCGTCGCGGTCATTTTCTCCTGCAATCCAATCTTCGTCACGATGCTCGCGCACCTTCTGCTGCACGAGGATATCCATAAAAACCACATCATCGCGCTCATTCTTGAGCTCACCGCCGCGTTCATCATCATCGACCCTATCCACGCTTCGCTCGACCCCACGGGCGCGCTGCTCGCCATTTTATCCGCCGCCATGTTCTCCTTTTACAGCGTGTTCGGCAAAAAGCGCACGCCGCGCTTCGGCGGCATCGCCGTCACCTGCCTGAGCTTCCTCTTCGGCGCATCGGAGCTTACCCTTCTGCTGCTCTTCGGCCGCACGGCGGCGGGTGCGTCGCTCTACGGCGCAATGGGGCTGAAGATCTTCATCGACGTGCCGCTCTTTGAAAATATCCCCCTCTCCGCCCTGCCCGCGCTTCTTTATATCTGCTGCATCAACTCGGCAGCAGGCTTCGTCTGCCACATGATGGCCATGGAGAAAACCTCCGCGCAGGAGGCGTCGCTCATCTTCTTCCTGAAGCCCATTATCGCGCCGATCTTCGCGCTCATTTTCCTCAAGGAGGAAATCCCGCTCAACATGATCGTCGGCATCGTCTGCTTTCTCGCAGGCTCGCTGTGCGCGATCCTGCCGGGTCTCCTCGCCCAGCGCAGAGCGCTGAAAACATCCAAATAAGCAAAGCAAAAGGGGGGCGCTCAAGCAGAGCGTGCCCCCTTTTTTCTTCTCAGTCGGCTTCGTAGCCGAGATATGTCTCGAACACACAGTTCATGGTCTCGAGATCATAGTAAGCCGCGGTGTTGAGGTCCAGGACCTCAATGAGTCCGCCGCGCAGGGCGACCTGCCGGTACCATTTTTCACCGTGCATCGTCAGACTTTCGATGGGCGTGCCGTCGTCTCGGTAATAGCGGAGGACAACGCCGTTTTCATCGGCGTCATACACGCTCAGCAAGCCCGGCGCATCGCTGCCGAGAGCTTCATCATCAAATCGGTTGGCGTTCTCGACGGCATAGGTCGGCTCGATGTAGTCTTCGCCCGGCGCGCCGTCCAGCGCGTCAAACGCATCCCACGCCATCTCGCCGGTCTTGCCGGTGGAAAGGTCATAATAGCGGATGTTTTGGTAGGTATCGTCGTTGACCCAGCCGATTGAAAGGCGATCGCCGCTGCGGTGTCCGCTGGGATCGCCTCCCCACATGAGACTGGAGATCATATTCTCCACGTCCTCGTCGGAAATGCCCATCTCCTGATAGGAAAGTTTCTGCGTGACCTTGCCGAATGTGTCCGTCACAGTCAGTGCGTCGTCGCCGAAGAGCAGCAGGCCGTGCCTGCTCGCGCTCAGCGCGCGATAGCTCTCCTCCATGACCCAGCTGCCGTCCGCTGCTGCGACGGTATAGCGCTCTTCAAAGCCGTCGATCCTGTTCGACTGCTGCCCCTGCACCAGCGCCAGCAGCGGCATGGGGTGCTGCGCATGATCCTCATAATAGCTCGGATAAAAGACGTTCGAGTACACCACGTCCGTCACAGCCACGCCGTCGAGCGTCATCAGGCCGTAGAGGCAGCCTGTCGCGGCGGGCCAGTCGTCCATCAAGCGCCGCCCCGCATAGGGAACGAGCAGACCGTAGTCATCCGCCGCCTTCAGCTCGCCCATGTATCCTTCACTCAGGCGCGCGCCGACCTGCGGCACGGTCTTGGGGAAGGTCCCGACGTCGAGGATGGAGACATAGCCCTCCTTGGCGATGAGCGTCTGCCCCTCCTCGCCGAGCAGCCAGTCGAAGAGCACCTTGTTCGGCGCGCTCTTAGGCTCGCCCGCCGGGATAACGACATATTTCGGGTTCACGAGCGGATAGGTCTCCGAACGGATGGTCTCGGGGTTCGGCTCCACGCCCTCGAGCTTCAGGAGCTTGAGACCCTGCGCCATCTTCATCTCCTCGGCGTAGTAGTAAACGCTGTAGCCAATGGCGCCGGGCGAGCCGTCGAAGCTCTTGACGGCCTCCATCAATTGCCCCATCGTGGTCACGATGTACTCCGTCGGCGCTTCCATCATGGGCGTACCCTGCATGACGAGCTTTTCCATCAGTGTCTGGCTGCCCGCGCCCTCGTTGCGCTGCAGCGCCGTGATGGGGCGGTCCTCGCCGCCAAGTTCTTTCCAGTTCGTGATCTTGCCGGAGTAAATGTCCCGCGCCTGCTCGACGGTGATGGAGTCAACGGGGTTATCCTCATTGACGACGAAAACGAACGCGTCGGTCGCGAAGGGCTGCTTCTCCCACTCGAAGTTCAGCTCCTTCTTCCGCACCATGACATCGTCATTCGCCTCGCCGACGATCAGCATATCCGCGTTGCCCTCGAGCAGGTTGAAGTAGGCTGTCGTGGTCTTGTTGAAGTGGACAAGGTCCTGTACCTCCTCCCGGCTTTCGCCGAGGACCTCCGCGCACACGGCAAGCGCCAGCGGCACGGTGGAGGTCGAGCCGTCCAGCCGCGGCATATTGTCGCGCGTGAAGGTGATGGACGGCGCAGCGTCCGCCGTTTTTTCGCCGTTCATCGAACAGGCCGCATAGAGGGAAAGCATCAGCACAAGGCAGAGAAGCATCGCGAGGGGGCGTTTCATAAAAAGCACGTCCTTTCTGAGTTGTTTCTACCCTCTATGACGCAGCAATGCGCAAAAAAGTTCCCGCCGCGCAGAAAAAATCTGCACAGCGAGAACGTATCTTTACAAATCGTCCGAAAGGCGCACGCGCGAGCGCTGCGCGTCGAACCCCTCGGGGTAGCGGGCAGCCAACTTATCAAGATTCTGCTGCAAAATGTCGTCTAAATTCAAATCAAGCGCGGTCGCGGCTTCGGCAAGATACCACGCCACGTCGCCAAGCTCTTTGGCAAGGTGCACTTTATCGAGCTCATGCCCCTGCGCCAGCCATTTTTTCACAAGGTCGATGGCTTCGCCGCTCTCACCGCAAAGGCCCATCACGCTGTTGATGAGCACGTCCTTTCGCGACAGTGCGGGGTTGAGCGTCGCCATCGCCTTTTCCTGATATTCGTTCGCCGTCATCAAAGCCGCTCCTTTCAGTCCTTTGCGCTGAGCTGCACCGCATGGCGCACGAAGCTCATCGGCGGCACATAGCACGGCAGCTTCATTTTGAAGACCGTCTGCGGCGTGCGCGGCTCGGTGAGCTCGAAGCCCTCGAGATCGTGCATCACGGGAGCGGTCATCGTGAAGGGGCGGCAGTCTGGGCCGACAAGCTCGATCTCGTCGCCCGCTGCAAACTTGTTGCGCAGCGACAGCGTCGCGTTGCCCTGCTCGTCGCAGTCCGTCACGACCGCACAGACCTGCCAGTCGCGGATGTAGCGCGAATTGGCGTAATACTGCCCCGGCTGGCCGTAGTAAAAGCCCGTGGAATAGTGGCGGTGGCTGACGTGCTCCACCTCGTCGCGCCAGACGGGGTCTGCCTCCCTGCCCGCCGCCACATCGTCGAGCACGTGGCGGTACGCGCCCGTCACGATGGCGGCATAGTAGGCGGACTTTGCGCGGCCCTCGATCTTGATGCAGTCGATGCCCGCGTCCATAATGTCATCCAGATGGTCGATCATGCACATATCGCGCGAGTTCATGATGTAGGTGCCCTTCTCGTCCTCAAAGACGGGGAAATATTCTCCGGGGCGCTTTTCCTCCATCAGCGCGTACTGGTAGCGGCAGGGCTGGGCACAGGCGCCGCGGTTTGAGTCGCGCCCGGTCATGTAGTTCGAGAGCAGGCATCTGCCCGAATAGCTCACGCACATCGCGCCGTGGCAGAAGGTCTCGATCTCCAGTTCCGCAGGGATCTTCGCCCGCATTTCGCGAATCTCCTGTAAAGATACTTCCCTTGCCAGTACCACTCTTTTCGCGCCCAGATCGTACCACGCGCGGGCGCACTCGTAGTTGGCGATGGACTGCTGCGTGGAGACGTGCCGCTCGCATTTCGGCGCGTACTTCCCCGCGAGCGTGAACGCGCCGAGGTCTGCTAAAATGAGCGCATCGACGCCCGCGTCGTTCAGCCGCTCAAGATGCTCCGGAAGGCGCGCGACCTCGTCGTTGCGCGGCATGGTGTTCACCGTCACATGCACGCGCACGCCATGATCGTGCGCGAACTTCACGGCCTTGGGCAGCTCCTCGGGCGTAAAGTTGCCCGCGAACGAGCGCATACCAAAGCTCGTACCCGCAAGGTATACCGCATCCGCGCCGTAGAGCACAGCCATCTGCAATCTTTCCATATCGCCCGCCGGGGCGAGGATCTCGGGTTTCTTTCTCATACTGTTCCTCTTTCAAAGCGGCAGCATGGCTTGCGCCATGCTGCCGCGTCCGTTTTTGTTATCCTGCGTACTGGCTGGAGCTGACGAAGCTCGCGTGCTCTGCGTAGGTCTTGAAGAAGTGATGCACCTTGTCCTTGCCGAGGGCATAGAAGTAGTAATTCGTCTGCGCCGGCTCGAGCGCTGCCTGAATGGAAGCAAGGCCGGGGTTCGCGATGGGCGTGGGCGGCAGGCCCTCGTACATCGAGAGGTTGTAGGGCGTGTTGTAGCTGAGATCGCTGCTCGTGAGCGTTCCGGTGTAGTTATCGCCGAGGCCGTAGATGAGAGAAGCATCGATCTGGAGCTTGTGGTACGTCTCGCCCACGTTATTGAGGCGGTTGTAGATGACCGAGGCGATGTTCTCGCGGTCGGTGCCGTCCGTCTCCTTTTCGATGAGTGAGGCGATGGTCAGGATCTCATTGAGAGAGTAGCCGGAGGATTCGACCTTCTGCATGATCTCGTCGCTCATCTTTGCGTTGAAGTTATCCAGCAGGCGGCCGAACGCGTGCGCCGGGTCCTCGTCCACGAAGAATTCGTAGGTATCCGGGAAGAGGTAACCCTCAAGGCGCGTCAAATCGCCCTTTTTGTTGTTGTCGATAAAGGAATAGTTGAAGTCCGCGTTCATCGCCGCATCCGTCAGCTTTTCCGCCGTGTTGACGCCGTACTTGTCCATCAGCGCGATGATCTGGCGGACATTGTAGCCCTCGGGGATCGAGATCTTGACCGTATTGGCCGTGAGGGAGGCGTTCTTGTTGCTCATGCGGTTGATGAGCGCATCGTAGTCCATATCGCTGTTGACTGCGTAGGTACCGATGCCGATGCGGCTCTCGGCGTGGCGCACCTTGCCGAAGAGCTTAAAGAACCACTTGTAACGGACAAGTCCGTCCTCGTGGAGCTTGTCGGCGATGGTGCTGAGGTTATCGTCGCGCGTGATCTCGATGGTCGTCTCGACCGGGTCTTTGTTGAACGAGCACATATCGTCCGCCAGCAGCCAGCCAACGCCTGCCAGGATCGCCGAGACGATCAGCACGAACGCGAGCCACAGCGTAAAGCGGCGGCGCTGCCCCTTCTTTTTCAGTTTCTTGCGCTCGGCAGCGCTGCGCGCGGAGCGCTGCTGCGTGCGCGCCTCCGCTTCGCGGACGCTCTCAGCGTCCCAGCGGGCGGTGTGGTCGTAGTTGTCCTCGTAGCTCATAGATGTCTCCTTTGCTTTGCCGCCGCATCAAATTTTGTCTCTCATTTTCGCTCGGTCAGGCCCGCATCGCCGTTTTGCCGCATAGGATAGTGCAGAGCATGACAAGTGAGGTGAAACAAACATGTGCAACAACAATAATAACTGCGTGTGGCTGATCCTGATCGTCATTCTGATCGTCTGCTGCTGCGGCGGATACGGCAGCGGCTGCGGCAACAGCTGCGGATGCGGCGGCAATTGCGGCTGCGGCAGCAACTGCGGCGGCGGCAATGACTGCTGCTGCTAAAAAGCCTTCCTCCTGTGAAGATGGGGCGCGCAAGCGTCCCTTTTCACTGATCTTTGACGCGGTCAAGCCTTCAAAAGTTCCGCCGCGCGGCGGTAGATTTCCTCATGGATGTCTGAAATGGAGCGCATCTCGCCGTTTTTCGAGCAATCGATGCGCTGCCAAAGGCAGCGCGCTGCGACCTTGCGCGCATTTTCGCGGCAGGTGCGAAGATATGCTTCGTCCTGCTCGTGGATATCGGCCTTCGTGTTGGTCGCCCGCTCGCGCTCGCGCATCATCTTCTCGGTGAGCTCAGTCGGCACGTCGAGATAAAAGACGAGCGACGGCTCGGGAAGGCCAAGAAGCCCGTACTCAAAATTGAAAAGCCAGTCGAGATACTTCTCCCTCTCGCCGTCCGGCAGCTTGCTCGCCTGATGCACGGCGTTCGAAGTCGTGTAGCGGTCGGCAATGAGAAGGCCGCCCGCCTCGTAATATTTTCCCCAGTCCTGCTTGTAGGACGCGTAGCGATCCACGGAGTAAAATGTTGACGCCGCGTAGGCGTTCACGTCGTTTGGGTGCGAGCCGAACGCACCGCCGAGGTACAGTTCGACGAGCGCGGCGGACTTTTCCCCATAGCGCGGAAAATCGAGCTTGCGGCAGTCGACACCCTCTCGCTGCAATCTCTCAAAGAGAAGCTGGCTCTGCGTCGCCTTGCCCGAGCCGTCCGTGCCCTCAAATACGATCAGCCGCCCGCTCATTTGTTCTTCGCTCCCGCCACATGGACCAGGAAGAGCGGCAGCTTCATCATGCGGCCGATGCGGGAGGGATTCTTCACAAGGCGGTAGAACCACTCAAGATTATGCTTACAGTAGAACTCCGGCGCGCGCTGCGCAACGCCCGCGAAAATATCCATCGAACCGCCAAGGCCCATCAGAAGATGACAGCCCGTCGCCTCGCCGTACTTCGCCATGAAAAGCTCCTGCTTGGGCGCGCCGAGACACACGAGCGCCATATCCGCGCCGCTCTCCTTGATTGCCTCGACGATGGGAACATCTTCTTTGAAGTAGCCATCGTGCGTGCCGGCGATCACAAGGCCGGGAAAGCGCTTTTTGAGGTTTTCCGCCGCCTGATCGGCAACGCCCGGCTTTGCGCCGAGCAGGTACACGCTCTTGCCGAGCGCGGCACAGCGCTCGATCATCGCCGTGCCGAATTCAATGCCCGGCACGCGCTCCTTGATGGGCGTGTGCAGTATCTTCGCGCCGTATACAACGCCGATGCCGTCGGGCAGGACAAGGTCCGCACCGTTCACCGCGGCGTTCGCCGCCGCATCCGCGCGGCAGGTCTCCACGATCTCGGGATTGGGCGTGACGACATAGTGCGCGCCGGGAGTGCACAGCAGTTCTTCTCCGCGCGCGAGCGCCTCGTCCATCGTTACATTATCAAAGCCTACGCCTAAAATATTGATTCGCATGATAGTCTGTCCGTTTCTTCTCTCAAATTTACTGATAGCAGTTTATTATATCACGCCTCTTTGCCGCTTTCAACCGCTTTGGCGCTTTTCTCCGGCAGCTGGGAGAGGACGACCGCCGTGAGCATCAGTGCGCAGCCGAAATACTCCCGCAGGCTCATACGCTCGTGCAGGAAGATCGCCCCCGACACGACTGCAAAAAACGACTCAAGGCTCAAAAGCAGCGATACGACCGTCGGATCGCCGTCCTTCTGCGCGACGATCTGGCAGGTATAACCGACGCCGCCTGTCAGAATACCGGCGTACAGGATATAGGGAAGGCACGTCATGATCTCTTCCGCCGTTGTCCGTTCGCCGAAGAGCAGCGCACAGATCCCGGAAATGACCGCAACGGTGATGAACTGAGCGCAGGAGAGCTCGATGCTGTCCACTCTGCTGCCAAAATGGTCGATCACCATGATGTGGAGCGCGAAGGCAATGGCGCAGAGGAAAATATAAAAATCACCGTCCGAAAACGCAAGGCCCTCGTCGCCGGTGAAACAAAGAAAATAAAGTCCTCCCACCGCAAGCGCTACGAAGAGCCACACGCGTCTGCTCGGCTTTTTGCCGATCAGAAGGCCAAACACCGGCACAAGAACAATATAAAGCGCCGTGATAAACCCGCCCTTGCCCGCGCTCGTTTCCTTCATGCCGTACTGCTGCAAATTGATGCCGAGCGAAAGCATCGCGCCGCAGGCGATCCCGGCGAAAAGCAGTTCCTTTTTCTGCGCGCGACTATACTTCGCGCGCGGGTGCAGACGGCGCGAGATGCCTACCAGCACAAGAAGAAAAAGCGATGCCAGGAGCATGCGCATCATGCCGAAGGAAAACGTGCCCATCCTGCTCGCGCTGAGACTCTGCGTAACAAACGAGCCTCCCCAGATAACCGCCGCAAGCAGCGGCAGAACCACCTGCCTGACTTTAGGGTTTTTCATAGTTGCCTCCCGAATATCACACATGTTACAATGTGACATAGCATATCAAAATGCTGCATTTTTCGCAAGTATTCCGGCGGAAAAATTTACACCGAACGGAGGCGCCCCATGCAAATCGACGACATTCTTCTGCTCCGCATGAACCGTCAGTATCTTTTTGTCCCCGCAGAGGACGAGCTCACAGTGCTGCGCAGTCTCTGCGGCTTGCAGGCGCAGTTTTACGGCAACTGCCTGCACGCGCTGCGTCTCCGCTGCGGGAAAGCGCCGGGTGAGGATATCCTGCGCACCTCCGCCGTCAAAATGTGGACGCTGCGCGGCACGCTGCATCTGATCGCACTCGATGACCTGCCGCTCTTCCTCTACGATGGGCGCAGCCATTTTCTGCGTCCGTGCGACACAATGGAAAATGACGACCATCTCTCCGCCGCGCGCAAGCGCGAGCTGGCCGCGATCATTTTAGACGCCGCCCAAAAAGGCTGCGGCGGCCGCGAGGAGCTGCGCCTTCTCTGCCGCGGGCATGGCATGACCGACGATGAAGAGCAAAGCGCGTTCGATCCCTGGGGCGGGCTGCTCCGCGCGCTGTGTGAAAGCGGCACGCTCGGCCACACCGCGCAGCAGAAAAAGGCCTTTTGCCCCTGCCCGCCGTTTGCACCGATGACAAAAGCCAACGCTCTGCGCGCTCTCATGCGGCGCTATCTGACACACTACGGCCCCGTAACAGTACAGGACGCCGCATACTTCTTCGGACTGCCCCAGCGAGAGCTGCTGCCGCTCATTGAATCGCTCTCCCCGCGTGAATTTGTCTGTGAAGGCAAAACATTTTACAGAATCGAAGATATTAACATTATCGGTGATTTATCCTGCTGTCGTTTCCTTGCGGGCTTTGACCCGCTGATGCTCGGATATGAGAAGCGGTCAAACCCGTTTTTGCCCGAAGAGTCTCTGCGCGGCGTGTTCACGCTCGCCGGTATTGTCCGACCCGGTATTCTTCTTGACGGCAAGATCGTCGGCATTTGGAAACGTCGTGGAAAATCTGTCGAATTGACAGGGTTAATACCTTTACAAGCCTTGCAGTGCAGGAGGATTGAGGAAGAAGCTGACCGGCTGTGGAACGGATCGTTCCACAGCCTCGTATGGACGGCATAAGAAAAGAGACGGACCCAGAGGTCCGTCTCTTTTTTACAGCTTGGTAATATGTACCCCCGCCGTTTTGAGCATCAGCTTCTTGGTGCCGACGGTATCGAACGCCACCTCAAGCAGCGCATCGCCGCCCATAGGGGTGACGGAGACGACCATTCCATCGCCGAAGGTCTTGTGGTGGATCTGATCGCCCGAGGCGAGCTGAAGCAGCGGCGCTTTCGGACTTGCCGTGCGCTGCTCGCGGATCTTCTGCGCGGGGCGGGATGTGCGCTGCATCGCGCCGTCGTAGCGCGCGGCGCCCTGCGCCCTTCCGCCGTAGCCCTGCGAGGAATAGGAGCCTTCAAAGTCCGTGTCGCCAAAACCGAATGCCGGCGCGCCGCGATCCTGGCGGCCGACCCAGTCGGCGTTGTCGCCGGGGACTTCCTCAAGAAAGCGGGACGGCAGGCTGACGCTCGTGCGGCCAAAGAGCATGCGCTGGCGTGTGCAGGTCATCGTGAGCCGCTCCTTGGCACGCGTCATCGCGACGTAGCAGAGCCTGCGCTCCTCCTCGACCTCCTCGTCGTTGTAGCGCACGCGCTCGCCGGGGAAGATACCCTCCTCCATGCCGACAACATATACGCAGGGGAACTCAAGGCCCTTCGCGCTGTGCATCGTCATCATCGTCACGCAATTGTCACTCGTGGCGCTGTCAAGGTCGGTATAGAGCGCGATCTCATTGAGGAAGCCCGAGAGCGTCGCGTCCTCCGGGTCGTTTTCAAGGAAGGATGCGATGTTCGACTTGAGCTCCTGCACGTTTTCAAGCCTTCCGCGGCTCTCCATGTCGCCCTTCTCCCGCAGCGCGCTCACATAGTTCGTTTGCTCGCAGACCGCGTCGTAGAATTCAGAGAGCTCCATTGTCTCCGCCGCCTCGCGCAGCGAATCGATGAGGGCGGCAAAGCGCTCAAGCTTGCCCGCCGCGCTCTTGAGCAGGGCGTACTCCCCCGCCGCACGCAGAACGGAGATCATCGGCACGCCCTGCTCGCTCGCAAGGCTCTGCACGCGCTCGATGGTCGTGCCGCCGATCCCGCGCGGCGGGTTGTTGATGATGCGCCGCAGGCGCAGATCGTCGCTCGGGTTATTGATGACCGCGAGATACGCGAGCATATCCTTGACCTCGGCGCGCTCGAAGAACTTCGTCCCGCCGACGACCTGATACGGCACGCCGTTGCGCTTGAAGGCGTATTCGAGCGCGTTCGACTGCGCGTTCATGCGGTACAAAACGGCGTTGTCCTTCCACGCCCGCCCGCGGTTGTACTCCATCATGATGCTGCTGACGACGAAATTCGCCTCGTCCTGCTCGTTGAAGACGGTCTTGATGAGCACGCGCTCGCCCGCGCCCGCGTCGGTCCACAGGGTTTTCCCCTTGCGCCCGGTGTTATTCTTGATGACAGCGTTCGCCGCGTCGAGGATATTCTGCGTGGAGCGGTAATTCTGCTCCAGGCGGATCGTGCGGCAGCCCTTGTATTCCTTTTCAAAGTTCAGGATGTTTGTAATGTCCGCCCCGCGGAACTTATAGATGCTCTGGTCATCGTCGCCGACGACGCAGATGTTGCCCTTCTCCCCCACGAGGAGCTTGATGAGAAGGTATTGCAGGCGGTTCGTATCCTGGTACTCATCGATGAGCACATAGCGGAACTTGCGGCGGTAGTAGTCGCGCACATCCTCCTCTTTTTGCAGCAGCGCGACCGCGTGGAGGATGATATCATCAAAGTCGAGCGCGTTCGCCTCGGCAAGCTTTCGCACATAGCGGGCATAGATCTTGGCAATGGCCTCTCTGCGCCAGTCGCCGCTGCCGTTCCAGCGCTTTGCATAGTCCTCCGGCGATTCCATCGCGTCCTTCGCGTTCGAAATGGCTGAAAGCGCCTCGCGCGGCGTGAGCTTTTTTTCGTCGATGCCGAGCTCTTTCAGAATATCCTTGATGACGCGCTTGGAGTCGTCCGTATCGTAGATGGTAAAATCGCGCGAAAAGCCGAGGCGGTCGATGTCGCGGCGCAGCATCCGCACGCAGGCGGAATGGAACGTCATCGCCCATACGCTCTCCGCACCCTGAATACCAAAGGCGGAGAGCCGCTCGCGCAGCTCGTTTGCCGCCTTGTTCGTAAACGTCACCGCCAGCACCGACCACGGCGCGGCGGGATCGAGCGTGCAGAGGTGCACCATGCGGCTGCGCTCGTCGCTCGTCGGATGCTCGGGATAGCTCTCCAAAAATGCAAGGTCATCCTCCGTTGCCCACTGCGGCACCTCTTCGCTGTCGCTCCCCCGCCCGTAGGTCAAGAGGTTCGCAACGCGGTTGATGAGCACCGTCGTCTTGCCGCTGCCCGCGCCCGCAAGCAGCAGCAGCGCGCCCTCGGTCGTCAGCACGCCGCGGCGCTGCTCGGGGTTCATTCTTGCAAAATCCCGCGCGATGGCCGCCTTGCGGGCGGACACGAAGCGGGCGTTAAAATTACTCATACGCTTTTCACCTTTCCTGATCTTCCCGCATTTTACCCTTTTTTCGTGCTCCGGTCAACTCCGTTCGACAAAAATCGACTTTTTGTTCGATTTTTTGTTGACAAGAACGTTTGTTCGATTTATAATCATACTCGAACAAAGATTCTATTTGTCAGGAGGAATTTTCCATGGCTGCTTCCACATTTATTTTCGTTTTCATCGGCGTCAGCGTCGTCACCACCAAGGTGATGAACACGCTGCTCCTGCTCGACCAGCCCAAGCGCCGCAGAGCGAGATCCGCCCGCTGAAAAAATGGAGCTGCTCGATAAACTCACCATCCTGGCCGACGCGGCGAAATACGACGCCGCCTGCACCTCAAGCGGGGCTAAGCGCGGCTTTCAGGAGGGGAAGATCGGCTGCACCTCCTCGTCTGTCGCGGGCTGCTGCCACAGCTTTTCCGCCGATGGGCGCTGCATCACGCTTTTGAAGGTCCTGCTCTCGAACGACTGCTGCTACAACTGCAAATACTGCGTCAACCGCTGCACGAACGACACGCCGCGCGCGACCTTCACGCCCGAGGAGCTCTCGGAGCTGACCATACAGTTCTACCGCCGCAACTACATCGAGGGGCTGTTTCTCTCCTCCGGCGTGCTGCGCTCGCCGGACTACACAACGGAGCTGATGATCCGCGCGCTCTCGCTTTTGCGCAATGAATACCGTTTCAACGGCTACATCCACGCAAAGGCCATCCCCGGCACATCGCCGGAGCTTGTCGAACAGCTTGGCTTTTTGGCCGACCGCTTGAGCGTGAACATCGAGCTGCCGAGTGAGGCGGGACTCAAGCTGCTCGCCCCGAACAAGACCCGGCAGGCGATCCTGCGCCCGATGACGCAGATCCGCGACCGGGCAAAGCAGAGCCGTCAGGAGCTTGTCAAATACAAGCACGCGCCGCGCTTCGCCCCCGCGGGTCAGAGCACGCAGCTCATCGTCGGCGCGACGCAGGAGAGCGACCTGCATATTCTGAACCTCACGCAGGCGCTCTATGATTCCTACCGCCTCAAGCGCGTTTTTTACTCAGCCTATGTGCCGGTCGTCGAAAATACACTCCTGCCCGCGCTTGACACCAAGCCGCCGCTGCTGCGCGAGCACCGGCTCTATCAGGCCGACTGGCTGCTGCGTTTTTACGGCTTTCGCGCGGACGAACTGCTCGATGACAGCTCGCCGGACTTTAACCCCAATCTTGATCCCAAGTGCTGCTGGGCGCTGCGCCACCCCGAATTTTTCCCCGTTGAGGTCAACCGCGCGGACTATGAAGCGCTGCTGCGCGTGCCGGGCATCGGCGTTGTGAGCGCCAAGCGCATTCTCGTCGCGCGGCGCTCAGGCACGCTGCGCGCGGAGGATCTTCAAAAGCTCGGCGTCGTGATGAAGCGCGCGCAGTTTTTCCTCACCTGCGGCGGGCGCTCCGCCGCGCCGCTCAGGCTGTCGCAGGAGGGTATTTTGCAAAATCTGGTCGCACTTGAGCGCCGCGCGCTGCCGCAGGCGGATGCGCAGCAGCTCTCGCTCTTTGATCAGGTCGGCTGAAGGAGGAAGGCATGGCGTGGCGCGAGATCATCTATCAATATGACGGCAGCTTTGAAGGGCTTCTTTGCTGCGTGTTTGAAAGCTACACAAAAAAAGAACGCCCCACCGCGATCCTGCGCGATGGGGACGAAGAGCCGAGCCTTTTTGAAATTCGCGCCGTTGCGACCGACCGCGCGCACGCGCAGCGCATCTACCGCAGCCTTTACCGAAGAAGCCCCGACGTCGGCCCCTTCCTGCGCCGTGCGTTTCTCACCTGCCTTCCCGACAAGGAGATCGCCATTTACCGCTTCATCGTTCAATTCTACCGTGAGGGCGCGCCGCTGCTCTCGCGCCTGGGCGATGAAACCTATCTGCCGCTGCTCAGGGCTGTGCGGCATCTGTCGAACGAGGTCGAGCAGTTTCGCGGCTTCACCCGTTTTTCCGACTTTGACGGCGTGCTCGGCGCGGAGATCGCGCCGAAAAACCGCGTGCTGCCCATGCTGCGCCGCCACTTCTGCGAGCGCTATCACAGTGAAGCATTTTTCCTTTACGACTGTACGCACCGCGAGGCGCTGCTCTACAGCGGCGGCGTATCGCGCATCGTGCCGCTCGAACACTTTGAAATGGCGCAGCCAGACGAGGAGGAGGCGGGCTATTGCCGCCTCTGGCGCCGCTTTTACGATACCATCGCCATCGAAGCGCGCAGAAATGAGAAGCTTCGCATGACGCACATGCCCAAGCGCTACTGGGACACGATGACGGAATTTCAGGACGAGCCCTCCTTTACGCCTCGTCCGAAAGCGCCAGATACAGCTTCTCAATCGCCCGGCGCTCCAGACGCGATACCTGCACCTGCGACACGCCCAGAATGTGCGCCGCCTGCTGCTGCGTCATCCCCTTGAAAAAGCGCAGCAGGATCGTCATTTTCTCGCGCTCCGGCAGCTTCCCGATCGCTTCGCGCAGCGCGAGGCGCTCGATCATCCCCTCTTCGCTCGACTCATCGCCGAGCGTTCCCTCGAGCGTCAGTCCGTCGCCCATCTCGCGCTGCAAGCTGTCCGGTTCCATCACCGCGAGCTCGCACTGGGCGATCTCCTCGGCTGGAAGTCCCGTCTCCTCGGCAAGCTCGGAGAGCGCCGGCTCGCGGCCGAGCACATTTTTGAGTCTCTCTCTCGCGGCAAAGATTACCGCCGCCTGCTCGCGCACGCTGCGGCTGACCTTGATCGCACCGTCGTCGCGCAGAAAGCGGCGGATCTCGCCTGCGATCTTCGGCACAGCATAGGTTGAAAACTGCGTCCCAAATGTAATGTCAAATCCCTTTACCGCTTTGATAAATCCAAGGCATCCGAGCTGATACAGGTCATCCGGCTCCACGCCGCGCCCGTAATAGCGGCGCACGATGCTCCAGATAAGGCCGCTGTTGTCACGCAGCATTTGCTCGCAGGCCTGCTCATCCCCCTGCGCTGCAGCCTCCAGCAGTTCCGCCGTGCCGTTCATCGGCGCGACGGGCGCAGCGCGATCCGGCGCTTCATCGTCACGACCGTCCCCTTGCCGTTTTTCGAGCGGACGGTCAGCGCGTCCATGAAGCTCTCCATGATCGTAAAGCCCATACCGCTGCGCTCTTCTCCGCCGGTCGTGTAGAGCGGCTCGCGCGCCTTTTCCACATCCGCAATGCCGCAGCCCCAGTCGCGCACGGTGATCTCCAGCAGGTTGCCGTCGAAAATGCTCGCGCGCAGCGCGATCCTGCCAAGCTCCTGCGGATAGGCGTGCACGATGGCGTTTGTCACCGCCTCGCTCACGGCGGTCTTGATGTCGCCGAGCTCGTCGAGCGTCGGGTCGAGCTGGGCGGCAAAAGCCGCGACCGCTGCGCGTGCCAGCCCCTCGTTGACGCTGCGGCTTGGAAATTCAATGGCTATGTAATTATTCGGTTTTACCTTCATCGCTGCTGCCTCCTTCCTCAAGCGGGATGATGCGGAAAATGCCCGCTGCGTCGAACACGCGCTTTGCCTGCGGCGGTATCTGCCGCAGCACCGCGCCGCCGCCGAGCGCACGCATCCGCCTCTGCGCCCGCATCACGACTGCGATACCGGATGAATCCATAAAGCTCACGCCTGAAAAATCCAACGTCAGCTTGAGCGGCAGCGCGGCGTCCAGCGCCAGCTCCATGCGCTGCATCACGTCCTTTGCTCCATGGTGGTCAAGCTCTCCGCGCAGCGTGAGCGTGAGTTCCCGGCCTGCATCTTTGCAAATGATGTCCAATCCTTCTCCCTCCTTCTGCTGTTGATTGCTCTTCCACAGCACAGAGTATAGCCTGTCTGGTCGCTCCTTTTTTGCCGAAAAAGCGCGGCATATTGATTTTTATTTGCCGGATGGTCTTGTCAACCATGCCTTTGTCCTGTATCATGAGGAAAACGATCAGAGGAGGACATTCCATGCGAAGAAACGACCGCGAAATCACCGATTTAAACGAAATCATTTCTATCATCAATGATTGTAAAGTAATTCATCTTGCCATGGTAGACGATGGTGAGCCGTATCTTTTGCCTCTGAATTTTGGCTACTTCTGTGAAAGCGGCGCATTTTCGTTTTTCTGCCACAGCGCACGCGAGGGGCGCAAGCTCGACATTTTGCGCAAAAATCCGATCGTTGCCTTTGAAATGGACTGCCGCGGTGCACTCGACGAACACGACGCAGCCTGCCGGTGCGGCTACTTCTTTGCCTCCGTCACCGGCGTCGGCCACGCCGAATTTCTGGACGGTGAGGAAAAGCTTGCCGCACTGACCGCACTGATGCGTCATATGGCGGGGCGCGAGGATGGATTCACCGCTGAGCAAGCCCGTGCAGTCGAGGTCTTCGCCATCCGCGCCGATAAGCTCAGCGCAAAGGCGAAGGTACCGCACAGCGTGCGGTAAGCGGCGGCAGCAAACAAACCCCTTTGAGAAGCACAAAACCGCCGCGGTGCAGCATGTGCACCGCGGCGGTTTCTTTTCACTTTTAGAGTTCTCTTTCCATCAGGAGATAGGCCGACGCGTCGTGCGGCATTTCCTCGCCCGTCAGGACAAAGCCGTTCTTCTCCCAGAACGCCTTGCTCTGCGGATTGCCCCGGTCGACCGCAAGGCGCACCCTGCGAAAGCCCTCTTCGCGCAGTTCATTCAGCAATTCGCCGATCAGCGCCGAGCCGACGCCGCGCCCCTGTACAGCTTTCCTCGTCATGAAAAAGCCGATGTAGGCGCCATCTTCCTGCGGATAGCGCTCAATGAGATCCAGCACGGCAACAAGTCCTTCCCCGTCGAAAAAGCCGAGATAGTGCTTGTCCGCCGCGTTCTTCCCCGGCGGCAGCGCCGTCAGGTCCTCTAAAATGCTCTCTTTCGTCGCAAGCGGCGGATGGTAGCGGTAAAACTGCTCATTTTCCGCACAGAGAGCTAAGATCGCATCCACGTCCGCTTCCGTCAGCGGGCGAGCCGCGTATCGCTGAGAAAAATGCAGTTTCATTTTTTCTCCGCGCGGCTCGCGGCCAGCACTTCCCAGTAGTCCTTGTAGTTCGCCTCCAGCAGCGCGGGCGTGTTGAGCCCGTAGGGACATTTGGACATGCAGTGCCCGCAGTGGAGGCACTGCTCGATCTGGTGCATTTTCTGCTGCCATTCCTCGGTGAGCCACTCCGCGGCGGGCGCTCTTCTCAGCATGAGCGACATACGCGCGCACTGGTTGATCTCAATGCCCGCCGGGCACGGCATGCAGTAGCCGCAGCCGCGGCAGAAGTCGCCGCAGAGCTCCTCGCGGTCGTGCTCGATGCGTGCCTTGCACTCATCCGTCAACTCGACGCCCTCGCGGATGCACTGTAGGAACTCATCGAGCTCGCTCTCGCGCTGCACGCCCCAGATGGGCACCACGCCCTCCTGCTGCGCCATCCACGCCGCCGCCGTAAAGCCGTCGCGAATGAGGCCTCCCGCCATGCCCTTCATGGCGATAAAACCCATATTCTGCGCGCGGCACTTTCTGACAAGCTCCATCTCCTGCTCGCCGGCAAGGTAGCTGAAGGGGAACTGCAAGGTCTCGTAAAGCCCCGAGTCGATCGCCTCGTGTGCCACGGCGAGGCGGTGGTTCGTGATGGCGATGTGGCGGATCTTGCCCTGTTTTTTCGCTTCGAGCGCCGCGTCGTAAAGGCCGTCCTCCCCGCCCGGCTTCGGGCAGAAGGCCGGATTGTGGAACTGATAGAGATCGATATAATCGGTCTTGAGCGTGCGCAGGCTCGTCTCAAGATCCTTCCAGAAGTCCTCCGCCGTCTGCGCGCCGGTCTTTGTCGCCAGCACGATTTTGTCGCGCATCGTCGAGAACGCCGCGCCGACCTTCCGCTCGCTGTCGGAATAGGCGCGCGCCGTGTCAAAAAAGCTGATGCCGCCGTCGTACGCCTTGTGCAGCAGCTTCACCGCGTCCTGCTCACTGATGCGCTGAATGGGCAGGCAGCCGAAACCGTTTTTCTCAACGACCAGCCCTGTCTTGCCAAGCGTGATCTTATTCATGGAAATCCCCCCTGCTTTTGTTTTCTACAGCATAGCAAAGTCATCCGCTTTTTGCAATCGTTTGTTTTTTCCTTGACAATTCTCTCCTCCCGGAATATTATATAGATAATCTACTATATAGGCAATCTACCTATCAGGAGGTGCTTTTCATGCCATTGGATAAAAGCCTGCTCGCGGGCAGCACGACGATGCTGGTACTCAAGCTGCTCGATGGGCAGGACATGTACGGCTATCAGATGATCGAAGAGCTTGCCCGCCGCTCCGATCACGCCTTCGCGCTCAAGACCGGCACGCTCTATCCCCTGCTGCATTCGCTCGAGGAAAAGGAGCTGATCATTTCCTACGAAAAGGACGAGGCCGCAGCGCGCCCGCGCCGCTACTACCATTTAGCGCGCAAGGGCCGCGCGCTGCTGTGCAAAAAGGAAGAGGAATGGACGGAATTTACCGCCGCGGTCGACCGCGTGCTGAAAGGAGGCGGCTGTCTTGATCCTGCCTGAGACTTTCACGCACTTTGCGCGCACCGCGGCTGAGCAGCTGCGGTGGAAAGCGGCGCGTCCGCTCGTTGAAGACGAGCTTCTGACCCACCTCTGTGACCAGCGCGACGCGCTGATGGCGGGCGGCATGGATGAAGCTGCCGCGGCGGCAGAATCTCTCCGCCTGACGGGCGACCCGTATGAGATCGGCACGGCGCTCGACCGTGTTCATCGGCCAAAAACGCCAAAGCTTCTTTTCGTGCTCGCGTCACTCATCGCGCTTGCAGGGCTTGCGTTCACCGCGCTTGTAAGCTTTCGTGACTACGAATTGTCCTATTTTGCCGTACATCACAGCGCGGCGCTGCTGCTCGGCACGGCAGCACTGCTCGCGGCGTATTTTCTTGATTTTACGCTGCTCGGGCGCTTCGCCCTGCCGCTTGCGCTTGTGTTCCACGCCGCGCTCGTGCTGCTCAGCCTGCTGCCTCTCGGTGGGTTCTGGCTCTTCCGCTACACCTATGTTTCGACACATATCCTCCTGCGCGGCCTGCCGCTGCTGTTCCCGCTGATGTTCGCTGTGCTGCTCTACGCGCTGCGCGGGCGGCGCGGCCTGGGCATTTTCGCTGCGCTCGCCGCCCTTGCAGTACAGCTTTTGTTCTGCTTACGGATCCCGAGCCTGACCGATTTAAGCTTTCTGTTCCTCTGTGACGGCGCGCTGCTCATTTTCTGCGCCCGCAGCGGTTGGTTTGGTCTCGGCGCAAAGCGGGAAACGCTGCTCACCACCCTCCCGCTCGCTGCCTGCACAGCGTCGGTTCTCGTTCTCGGTGCAAGCTGGTTTGCGCGTCAGCTCGCCATTGTACTTGATCCTTACCCCTACATTGACGGACACGGCTATCGAACCGTTGTACTGCGTGAACTGCTGCAAAACGCCAAATTCATCGGTCAGGGCGGCGTGGGCCCGTACAGCGCACAGCACCTTGCCCGCTGGGAGGGCTTCGGCATGGTCGACTTGCAGGAACACGCGCTGACGCTGCTCGTCCACCGCTGCGGCTGGCTGGCGCTCATCGCGCTCGTCGCGCTGCTGACGGCGCTGCTTTTTCTCGCCTTTCGCCGCTGCCGCAGGCAGGAGAGCATGCTTGCCCGCCTCGTTTCCTATTCTGTGCTACTCTCGTTCGGCGCACAGGCGCTCGCCTACCTTCTCTCCGACCTCACGCTGCTTCCGCTCGGGGGCGGGGCTGCCTTCCCGCTGTTCACCTTTGGTCTCAGAACGCTGCTGGTCAACATGACGCAGCTCGGTTTTCTACTCTCCACGCTGCGCACCGGCAGCGTCGTGCGCGATCGGGATTTTTTGACTGCGCAAGCGCGGCCCAAGCGCCGCCTGCGCGTCAGATTTGAGTGGGAGCAGGCATAAAAGCAGTGCAAAGAAGGGGCTTCTCTTTCAAAAGAGAAGCCCCTCTTTTTTGATGCTGTGCGATCTCGTTATTTCTTCATTGCGGCGGCGGAAGCGTCGAGCTTCTCAATGAGCGCGCGGAGCTTTTCCGCGTCGGCGCGCGCGCCGTTCACAACGGCCTCGGGCGCCTTGGCGAGGAAGCCCTGATTGCTCAGCTTGTTCTCGATGCCGGCGAGCTGCTTTTCGGCGTTTGCCTTCTCCTTGGCAATGCGCGCAAGCTCCTTTTCAAAGTCGACCAGCTCTGCAAGCGGCATGAAGATGCGCGCAGCGTGGGTGTCGACCTCAACCTTGCCGTCCGCGTCGATGGCGGCGTCAGCCGGAACGATCGTCACATCGCTTGCGGAGGCAAGGCGCGTGAAGAACGGGATACCGGCGGTAAAGCTCACCTCGTTCGCGGTCGAAACGGTGTAGTGCACCTTCTTCGACGGGGCAACGTTCATCTCGTTGCGGCGGGCACGGATGGCGGTGATGGCCTCGATAACCGTCTGCATCGCCTCCTCCTCGGCCGGGAAGCTGAACTTCTCGTTGTACTCCGGCCACTTGGAGAGCATCAGGAACTCACCCTCGTGCGGCAGCGCCTGCCAGATCTCCTCGGTGATGAACGGCATGAACGGGTGCAGGAGCTTGAGCGTCTCGATGAGGACATAGCAAAGGACGTTCTGCGCGTTCTCGCGCGCGGCGGGATCGTCGCTGTTGAGGCGGTTCTTCGTCAGCTCGATGAACCAGTCGCAGTAGTTGTCCCAGATGAAGTCGTAGATCTTCGCGGACGCGACGCCGAGCTCGAAAGCGTCCATGTTGTCCGTGACCTCGCGGATGAGCGTATTGAGCTTGGAGAGAATCCACTTGTCCTCGAGCTCGAGCTTTTCAGGCAGTTCGACGTGGTCGATCGTCAGGTTCATCATCACGAAGCGGCTCGCGTTCCAGATCTTGTTGCAGAAGTTGCGCATCGCCTCGCACTTTTCGACGTAGAAGCGCATGTCGTTGCCCGGGGAGTTGCCGGTGATGAGGTTGAAGCGCAGCGCGTCCGCACCGTACTTGTCGGCCATCTCCAGCGGGTCGATGCCGTTGCCGAGGGACTTACTCATCTTGCGGCCCTTGTCGTCGCGGACGAGACCGTGGATGAAGACGGTCTTGAACGGCTCCTTCTTCATCTGCTCCATGCCGGAGAAGATCATGCGCGCGACCCAGAAGAAGATGATATCATAGCCCGTAACCATGACGGACGTGGGATACCAGTAGTTGAGGTCGGCTGCATTCGTATCGGGCCAGCCCATCGTGGAGAAGGGCCAGAGCGCGGAAGAGAACCAGGTGTCGAGCACGTCCTCCTCGCGCGTCAGGTGCTTGCAGCCGCACTTTTCGCATTCCGTCGGGTCGTCGCGCTTGACGTTGATGTGGCCGCACTCGTCGCAGTACCACGCGGGGATCTGATGGCCCCACCAGAGCTGACGGGAGATGCACCAGTCGTGCACGTTCTCCATCCAGTTGATGTAGGTCTTGGTGAAACGCTCGGGCACGAACTTGATCGTGCCGTCGTTCACGACGCGAATGGCCTCCTTGGCAAGCGGCTCCATCTTGACGAACCACTGCGCGGAGATGAGCGGCTCAACGTCGTTGTGGCAGCGATAGCACGTGCCGACATTGTGGGAGTAAGGCTCGGTCTTGACGAGGTAGCCCTGCTCCTCTAAATCCTTGACGATGGCCTTGCGGCACTCGTAGCGGTCCATGCCGTTGTACTTGCCGCCGTTTTCGTTGATCGTACCGTCGTCGGCGATGACGCGGATGACCTCAAGGTTGTGGCGCAGGCCCACTTCAAAGTCGTTCGGGTCGTGCGCGGGGGTCATCTTAACAGCGCCCGTGCCGAAGCCGATCTCGCAGTATTCGTCGCCCACGATGGGAATTTCGCGGTTCATAATGGGCAGGATGCAGGTCTTGCCGATGAGGTGCTTGAACTTCTCGTCCTCAGGGTTGACCGCAACGCCCGTATCGCCCATCATCGTCTCAGGACGGGTGGTGGCGACGACGATATCGCCGCTGCCGTCAGAGAGCGGATAGCGGATATACCAGAGGCTGCCGGGCTTATCGACATACTCGACCTCCGCGTCGGAGAGCGCGGTCAGGCAATGGGGGCACCAGTTGATGATGCGGCTGCCCTTGTAGATGAGACCCTTGTCGTAGAGCTCGCAGAAGGTCTCGCGCACGGCCTTGGAGCAGCCCTCGTCCATCGTGAAGCGGGAGCGCGACCAGTCGCAGCTCGCACCCATCTTCTTCTGCTGCTCGACGATGCGGTTGCCGTACTTTTCCTTCCACTGCCACACGCGCTGCAAGAACTTCTCGCGGCCGAGATCGTAGCGCGTCAGGCCTTCTTTGGTGCGCAGCTCCTCTTCGACCTTGATCTGCGTGGCGATACCCGCGTGATCGGTGCCGGGGAGCCACAGGGCGGAGTAGCCCTGCATGCGCTTAAAGCGCGTCAGGATATCCTGAAGGGTCGAGTCCATCGCGTGACCCATGTGCAGCTGGCCAGTGACGTTCGGCGGCGGCATAACGATGGAAAAGGGCTTTTTGTCGGGGTCTGGCTCGGCCTTGAAGCAGTCGTGGTCCATCCACATCTGGTAGATGCGGCCTTCGACCTGCTGCGGCTCATAGATCTTGGGTAATTCTTTCATTGGCTTTCTCCTATCTTGAAACTTTGATCATGATTTTTTATATTTCTTCCGTTTGGTATACAGGGATCGCTCGAGAGGCTAGCAATGCGGTGAATGCTGCCGCGTCGCCCGATAGGTCTTTTTTCTGCAAAAGGGTCGCCTTCCCGCCATAGGTCAGAAGATATAGCCGCGGCGTTTCGATGAGCATTTCCATCTCTTCATACGGCACGGCGCGCGCCGTCCTGCGTGATGACCTTCATCCCCTCGTCGTCAAAAACGACCTGCACGCTCGCTTCCGCAAGGCCGCTCGTATTTTGCAGCATTCCTGCCGCCGCTCGGCGGAACGAGCCTTTCCTCCGCGCAGGGCGCTGCCGCAGAAGGCTTGAAATGCCCAATAACATAAAGAAGGCGCCCGCAATGAGCGGTGTACGCAGCTCCTTTGGCTCCATCACCCCCGGGATCGCCAGAAAAAGTCCCGCGAGGATCAGCACCCACGGAAGGATCTTCCGTAAAACTCCTTTCCGCCCGTTGCCCCGCGCCGCATAGCGATTGAGGGCGTCCGTTTTTTTCCACATTCCTGGCAGCGATGTGCGGGAGAAGATCTCCATCCGCTTCTCAAGCGCCGCGGCGAGTTCTTCTTCCAATCCCGCTTTACAGGCTGTGGGTGCAAAAATGTACTGTTCCATTCTCTCCTCCCAAAAGCAAAAACGCCCCGAGCAGCGAAAGCTGCTCAGGGCGATCAAAAAACCGTGGTACCACCTGAATTCCCGCACTTGCGGACACTCATAGCTCTGTAACGGGAGTTCCCGTCCGGCTTACTCTTCCTTCAGCGCGGCAGCTCCGAGGCGACTTCCCCGCATCCTTCACAAGGGCTTTCACCATCCGCCCTCTCTCTTTGCATCCGGATACAGATACTGCTCCTCTTCTTCGCTTTTTCCACGCTGAATCATACCGTTTTTTGCGCCGCTTGTCAACTCATTTTGAGGATTTCCTTCTTGAGGTGCGCGATGATGCGCTTTTCAAGCCGCGAGATATAGCTCTGCGAAATGCCCATGCGGTCGGCGACCTCCTTCTGCGTCTTTTCCTCCCCGCCGCCAAGGCCGAAGCGCAGCGTGATGATCTCCTTTTCCCTTGCATTGAGCCGGCTGACCGCGTCCATCAGCAGCTCTCGGTCTACGTCATCCTCGATGGGCTTCATCACCATGTCCTCGTCGGTACCGAGAATGTCGGAGAGCAGCAGCTCGTTGCCGTCCCAGTCGGTGTTGAGCGGCTCGTCAAAGCTGACCTCGGACTTCTGCGGCGCGGTCTTTCGCAGGTGCATGAGAATTTCATTCTCGATGCAGCGCGAGGCATAGGTTGCAAGCTTGATGTTCTTGTCGCTGCGGTAGGTGTTCACCGCCTTGATAAGCCCGATCGTGCCGATGGAGATGAGGTCTTCGATGTTGATGCCCGTATTTTCAAAGCGCCGCGCGATGTAGGCAACAAGGCGAAGATTTCGCTCAATGAGCGTACTCCGCACGCTCTCGTCGCCTGCGTCCATGCGCGCGATCAGCGCCGCTTCCTCCGCCCGCTCGAGCGGTGGCGGCAGCGTGTCGCTGCCGCCGATGTAGAAAATGCCCCGCCGCGCAAGAAGCCCCCAGTCGATGAGCCGAAAGCGCAGCCTATCCCATAGCCGTTTGAGTCGTTGCCGCATCCTTTTCCCCCTTTTCGCATCCCTCGCACCAGAGTCCCGCGTATGCGCCGCCGTCGCCGGGCGGCCGCTCCGTCAGCGCGACCGAGCGCGCGCCCAGGTTTTTCCCGTCAAGTATGATCCCTTCACAGTGCAGCAGCGGCAGCGTTCCGTCCGTCTGACTCACGCTGCAATACGGGATGCGCGGCAGCGCTGCCGCCTCTTTTTCGCTCACAAGGTCTCCCAGCGCGTGACGGTCGATGACCGCCACGCCCAGCCCCGTCGCAGGGTCCGAAAGCGTGTTGCCCGTGTCGCGCAGGAGGCGCACGCGGACAGTCTTGCCTCGGCAGGTGATGACCGCCTCCGCGACCTCCCCGCCCGTGCGCGCCGCGCCGAAGCGAAAAACGACCGAGATGAGCAGATAGGAAAGCCCCGCCGCGAGCAAAAAAACGCCCCACGGAAGGTCCGCCGCCACAACGCCGCGCGCAAGGCGCGTCATCGCCCCCGTCCCCTGCCCCAGCAGCACGACTGTGCCGCCGAAGCCGCAGGAGATGAGGAAAAAGAGCAGCGTCAGCTTGACCGCCCGCCCGCTGCCGGAAAAGGCCGCCGCACCCATCAGCGCGAGCGCGAGCAACAGGAGAAGTGCGCTGCGCGGCAGGAAAAGCTGCACCACCGCATACGCCCCGCCGACCGCCGCGCCGCGCAAAAGTCTTCGCCGCGCGACCGTCCGCCCGGCAAGCCGTGCCGCGCCGAACAACAGCAGATAATCGAGCAGGAAATTGAACGCCAGCACGCTCTCTACATAGATGACCATCGCGCACCTCCTTTGACGGAAGTCCATTATAGCCGCCGCGTGGACAGGAAAAGGGCGAAAGCCGCCGTGCCCGGAGACAGAAAAAGGGATATCTCTTCCCCAAAGAAGAGATATCCCTTTCTTGATTTTTTTCGCGCGGCATCTGCCGCGATGTTCCGTTCTCTTACAGGTAGGGAATGATCATCGACGCCACCAGCGATAAGATCATCACCGCGACCAGCAGGATCGCAACGGCACGAGTCTTTTTATTCATGAGGTTCCTCCCTTTCCAGAATTTTCTTGATGCCCTTTTCCGCCTTGGCGCGCGGCAGCATCACCTCGCGTCCGCAGCGCGTGCATTTGAGCTTGATGTCCATGCCCACGCGCGTCACGAGCCATATCTTCTCGCCGCAGGGATGCGGCTTCTTCATTTCGACAATATCGTTCAATCTCAGGTCCATGCCTTCACCCCTTGATCGCTTCCCAGTACTGCGCGGCGGCGCGTTCAGTCTTGTTGTCGCCGTAGCGGTAATACTGCGCATTTTTGAGTTCGTCCGGCAGATACTGCTGCTTCACCCAATGGTTCGGGTAGGAATGGGGATATTTGTAATGCTGCCCCTGCGCGCCGCCGGTCGAATCGGCGTGGACATTCTGGAGGCAGCGCGGGAAGTTGCCGCACTTGCCCGCCTTCACGTCCGCCCACGCGCCGGAAATGCCCTCGATGACGCTGTTGGACTTGGGCGCGGTGGCGAGCAGGATCGCCGCCTGCGCAAGCGGCAGCTGCGCCTCAGGGAGACCGAGCTGCATCGCGGTATCGACGCAGGATTTGACGATGGTGATGGCCTGCGGGTAGGCCATGCCCACATCCTCGCTCGCCGAGCAGAGAAGACGGCGGCACGGGGTCACAAGGTCGCCCGCCTCCAGAAATCTTGCGAGGTAATGGAGCGCCGCGTCCGGGTCGCTGCCGCGCAGCGACTTCATCAGCGCGCTCGCGCAGTCGTACATCGCGTCGCCGCCCTTGTCGTAGCGCATGGCGCTGCGCTGCGCGACCTCGGAAGCGTCTTCGCTTTTCAGCCGCAATTCTCCATGAACGGCCTCCGCCGCCTCGTATAAAAGCTCGCAGGCGCTCACGGCCTTGCGCACATCACCGCCGCACTGCTGCGCGATCACGCGCGGCACATCCTCCTCCCAGGAAAGCGGCAGCTCGCTGCGTGCTTTCAGGATGCCGAGCGCGCGCTCGACCGCAGGGATCGTTTCCGCCGCGCTGACATTCTTGAATTCAAACACCGTCGAGCGCGAGAGCAGCGCGCCGTAGACATAGAAGTACGGATTCTCCGTCGTTGAGGCGATGAGCGTGATGGAGCCGTTTTCCATGAACTCCAGCAGGCTCTGCTGCTGCTTTTTGTTGAAATACTGAATTTCGTCGAGATAGAGCAGTATCCCGCCCGGCGCCATCATCGTGCCGACGTCGGAAATGATGCTCTTGACGTCCTGCAAGCTTGCGGTCGTCGCGTTCAGGCGATAGAGGGTCTTGTTCGTGCGGTTGGCGATGATGTTGGCGATCGTCGTCTTTCCCGTGCCGGAGGGGCCGTAGAAGATCATATTCGCGCTCGAGCCGGACTCGATGAGCCGGCGCAGCAGCGCGCCTTTTCCAAGCAAATGCTTCTGACCAACGACCTCGTCGAGCGTCAGCGGGCGGATCTCATCCGCCAAAGGTCTTTTTTCACTCATATCAGTTGTTCCTGCTGCATTTTTCCGCGTCGATGGCCATCACGACCATCAGTGCGCCCAGCGCATCCTTGGGATCGGCAACGTCGATGACGTAGGTATCCGTCCAGTGAAAGAGTTCCTTCGTGATGGTGGCGATGCAGCCGCGCGAAGGGCTGTCGATCGTGTAATCCCATTCCATGAAGCTGCCGTTCACCTCCCAATCGCTGCACTCGAGCGTGAAGCGCGGGGTAAAGAACGTGAATTCTTTGCAGATGCAGCCGTAATACTCCTCGCCGATGTAAAGCTCAAACTTGGGAAGAAAGGTCAGCACCCGCTGCTGCACGGTGCCGATGTGCTCGCCCGCGGCATTCAGGATATGCAGGCAATGTCCCCACGCGAGCTTGCCCTCGACTGTAAAGACGGTATTGCCGGCCTCGTCGTAGATATCGTAGCTATCAAACCACGAAAAGAAGCGCTGCTTGAACAGTAATTTCATCACGCGCCCTCCCTTGCAAGAAAGTTCTTTGATTATAGCACGGTTTTCTTTCCTTGCACAGCCTTTTTGTGTCGATTTTTCCGCTTCCGTGTGCTATACTGTCAGCAATATGGATGAATGTCAGGAGGTCTCGCCATGAAATCCAAAGCCGCCGTCCGACGCATCGTGGAGGAGCTGAAGGTCCTCTACCCCAACGCGCGCTGCTCGCTCAACTATCAAAAGGACTACGAACTGCTCTTTGCCGTGCGCCTTTCCGCCCAGTGCACCGATGCGCGCGTAAACATGGTCACGCCCGCGCTCTTTCAGAAATACCCATCGCTCGAAGCCTTTGCAAGCGCGAGCTATGAAGAGGTCGGCGAGGCCATCCGCTCCTGCGGATTCTACAACACCAAGTCGAAGGATCTCGTCGAGTGCGCGAAGATCCTGCTCGAAAAGCACGGCGGCAAGGTCCCCGGCACGATGGAGGAGCTCACGGCGCTGCCCGGCATCGGGCGCAAGACGGCGAACCTCATCCTCGGCGATATTTACGGCCAGCCCGCTTACGTCTGCGACACGCACTGCATCCGCATCACGGGGCGCCTCGGCCTCACCGACGGCAGCAAGGACCCGCTGAGTGTGGAAAAACAGCTTCGTCAGGTGCTCCCGCCGGAGGAATCGAGCGACTTCTGCCACCGCATGGTGCTCTTCGGGCGCGACATCTGCACCGCGCGCAAGGCAAACTGCGACGGCTGCCCGCTGAGGAAGGACTGCGACTACGGAAAAGCGCAGAAATGATTGCGTTTTTGGCAAAAAATATCCCGCATGCTTTCAGCATGCGGGATATTTTTCCGCTCAGCGCAGGCTGCCTTACCTGCGGCCATAGGGGTCTTCGTATTTCGTTGAGTTGTACGAGTAGCCATCGTTGTAGCGGATCGTGACAAAGAGCGTTTTTCCCCCGTCCTGCTCATCGCGCAGCAAAACATGGCAAAGGCCATTTTCATCAAAGCGGTCTGTAATGTCGAGCGACTGGCCGCGGTAGTAGATCATCACCGTGCCGTCATCTTCGTAAACGACCTCGGGCGCGTCGAGATGCTCTAACATCTCTTCCTCCGTCAGCGCCCGCTCCGTGCCGTCGTCTTCGATGGCGATGCCACCGCCGCCCATCTCGCGCTCGGTGCCGTCCTTTTCCGGATAGCGCAGGGTGTAGCTTCCCTCGTTTACCGTCAGCGTTGCGTCCGTCATCTCACCGTTGAGCCAGAGCTGCACCGTGCGCTGGATGCCGCCGAGGTCCGAGGCATAAGCGACGCTGCCGAGCGCCAGCACGAGCGCGGCAGCAAGGCCGATGGTCGCGGCGCGGCGCAGCGCGGGGCGTTTCATTTTCCGTTCTGTCATCTTCATTACCTCCGTCATCGTGTCCGGGGAGGCGTGCAGCGGCGCGAATGCGCGTTGAAATCTCTCTTTTTCCGTCATTGCTTTACTCCTCCTCCAAAATCGTTCTGAGCTTTGCCCTTGCGCGATAAAGTCTTGTGCTGACGGTCTTCTCCGCGATGGAGAGCATCGAGGCGATCTCCGCCGTCGAGTATCCTTCGTAGTAAAAGAGCAGCAGCGGCACGCGGTATTTTTTGTCGAGCGCCATCACGGCTTTGAACAGTTCTTCGTCCCGCGGCTGCTCGAAAGACAGCGTCTCGGCGTAGTCGTCGATATCCTCGTGCCTGTGCCACGGCGAGCGGAAGAGCATCTTGCAGCGATTGACGGTGACGCGGATGAGCCAGTTTTTCAAGTGGGCGTCCGATTCGAACGCCTTGTCCGTTTTGTACAGCTCTACCAATACGTCCTGCGTCACATCGTTGGCGTCGTCCGGGTTCTTGAGCCAGCCGTAGGCCACGCGAAAGATCGTGTCCATGTACTTTTCCGCAATTTGGGCAAATGCTTCGTTTGAAAACATATATGTTTCTCTCCTCAAAGGCCTTACACCATGTATGTGCGCGAGCGGGGCATTTTCTTTCATATTTTTTTCAAACCGCAAAATTTTCTCTTTTCTTCAGGCACGCTCGCGCCGCCGCGCTCATATACTGCCATGAGATCAATGGATGCGGAGGCCGTCAAATGGACAATAAAACGCAGAAGGTCATCGAAAGATTCAAAAAAGACCCCGCAGCGGCGCAGTCGCTGCTGCAATCAGGGGACGGGCAGAGTCTCATGCAGCTGCTCACCGCGCAGGATGGCGGCGCAGCGCTTGAGCAGGCCGCGCAAAGCGCCGCGCGCGGCGACACGAAGGAGCTTGCCGCCATGCTCTCCTCTCTCATGCACAGCCCGCAGGGGGCGGAGCTGATGCGGCGGCTGAACGACGCGGCGCGGAAATAGCGATCGATGCGGCAGCGAAGGGGGCGAGAGCCGTGAGCGAGTGGGAGGATAAACTGAATACGCTCATTTCCGACCCGGACGCCATGGCGCAGGTCATGCAGATGGCACAGAGCCTCTCGCAGCAGATGGGACAGACGGGCGGCGCAGCGCCGCCCCCGTCAAACGGTGCGGCAACTCCGCCGCCTTCTTCCCCGCTGCCCAGCGGCATCGACCCCGCGCTCATTCAAAGGCTCCTGCCGCTGCTCTCCCAGATGAACCGCGCAGAGAGCAGCGAGACGACCGCCTTTCTTCTCGCGCTGCGTCCGTTTCTAAAACCGGAGCGGCGCGACAAGGTCGAGCGCGCCGCGCAGCTCGCGCGGGTCATCCACCTTGCCAAACTATTTTTGCTGTCGCAGGAGGGCTGAGGGATGTATAACCGGTATCT
>URCK01000002.1 GCA_900546295.1 uncultured Eubacteriales bacterium
GAGCACCTGCCTTTTAAGCAGGGTGTCCGGGGTTCGAATCCCCGACGAGGCACCAAAACCCTTGAAATCTCTACGGTTTCAAGGGTTTTTGTTATTCTCCTCAAAGGATTTAGACCTCCTGCGTTTTCTACCAAATTCAGGGAACGCAGGAGGTCTTATTATGGCGAAGAAAATCGCAATAGCATCGAAAATCGGTGTGTCCGTAAAAGGAGTATTCGAGGATTTCGTGGTAGCACAAACCGCAAAAGGCTACACCGAAAAGACAATAGCAAACTACCGCTCACACTTTAAGTCTATCAGCAGACACATTGATATTGATCGAGCGTTTTCCAACCTGACACAAGCCGACATTGACGGTATGATCGTTTCAATGAGGGAAAGCGGGTTGGCAACAAACTCCATTAGCAGTTATGTCCGCGTGTTCAAAACCTTTATGAATTGGAGCAGACAGCAGGGCTACACAACATTGACTGTGCCGAACTATAAACAGGTGGAGACGGTGAAAGAAACCTACACCGATGAAGAATTGCTACTGCTATTGGAAAAGCCAAAAGCGAACGGAACATTTTGCGAATATCGGAATTGGGTCATCGTCAATTTTCTGTTGAATAGCGGTTGCCGTGCCTCTACTGTCCGCAACATACAGAACCGAGACGTTGATCTATCCAGTAGCAGAATTGTATTCAGGCATACGAAGACGCACAAGGTTCAGGTCGTCCCGCTGTGTAGTCAAATGTTGCGTATCCTGCGGGACTATCTCAAAGTGCGTGGTGGGAAAGACAGCGACTATCTTTTTTGTGATGAATACGGCGGGATGCTGACAGCCAATGCTTTAAGGCTCGCTATCGAACGATACAACCATAGCAGGGGAGTCGAAAAGACTTCTGTTCATCTGTTCCGGCACACATTTGCCCGTAAATATCTGATTGATTGCGGCGGCGACGCATTTATGCTGCAAAAGCTGTTGGGACATTCCACGCTGAAAATGACAAGGCACTATTGCAATATCTACGACGCGGACATTGCCAATAACTTTGATCGCCTCTCACCGCTGGAAAATATGAGCCGATCAAAGCAGAAGATACGACGGGGAGCATAACGGAACATCGTCGAACATCTTTTAACATCCAGAAGTGACAATGAAAAAAAGGGAAGATGTTTTTACATCTTCCCTTTTATAATGGCAAATTTTGATTGTCCAGCAATTCCTTTTCGCCTCCTACCATACCCGCTAACAGGAAGTTTAGAAGCATCTCGTTGGAAAAGACTTCGTAAGAATCAGAAAGCGCAATTGTGAGTGCCTGCATAGTTTTGATAGCCTGCGGCGGGCTTAGCACTTTTATTCTTCCTGGGTACAACGCCAGCCAATTATAGAATAACGGCGTCAATTCCACTTGCAGGCTTACGGTAAAATGCGATTCGTCATAGGGAATCATGGCAAGGTCTGTTCCGAACTTTTCCACAACATCAGTCGCGCAGTTATTATGAGCGAGCAATTGCACGGTTGTTATCCCCTCGCTGAACATTCCTATACCGAATGGCCTAAACTTGAACTCCAACACGCCCGATTCACGAATGGTATCTTTGCCTCCTCTTGGCTCATCTAATACCATTACCTGCTCTATGCGGTCAGCACATATCGGTGTTATTGCAGGGTTACCCTCATGCTCGGTATACGCAATAAGAACATGACGCTCCCCATCCCACACTACAAGATATGGGCTGACCGTAATGACAGAGCTGCCATTGTGCTTTGTATATTGCTTGGGTTTATCTCTGCTGGGGGTATATTTGAAATAGCGGAAGCTAATCTTTTTATCCCTTGAAATCGCCTCATAAATGCAATCCAAGCCCCGCATTGCTTCCTCATTCATGTTGCGGACGCGGTTTGACACATACGCCTGACGATTTAGAGAATCCTTCGTATAAACATCAGCCAACTGCTTAATCTTCTTCGTCAACTGCACAGCCATATTCTCGGTCAAGAACTTTGCTGACTGAACGCAATCGACCAAAAGACGCAATTCATACGGCTCAAATTGCGGCTGCGTGATGTAATACCCCCACTTTGAGGGATTGTATTCTATTGGAACGCCAAAATCTATTTGCAGGCGCAAAATATCATTATAGATCGTTTTCACCGATGCAGAAACGCCCATAGACGCTAAGTATTTAGAAATGTCCTTTGCGTTCTTAGGGTGTTCTTTTGTTGCATGGGTATAGAGATAATCTCGGATATAGAGCAGCTTTACCCCTTGTCCTGAAGAGCGGCCTTGTCCCTTTGCCACAATAAAGCCCTCCTATTCAGAAAGTGATTGTAGATAGACCGATAGCAGCCGAAGAGCCGTTTCCCTATCCTTAGGGGAACAAGCGTTAAGGCGAGAAAAGATTTCTTCCTGCTGGGCTGTCAGCTCACATTCGCTCTTAGTAAGCACTTCATCGGGGGTAATATGAAGTGCATCACAAATTCGCAAGATTGTCTCCACACGCATATTAACCGTACCGCGTTCAATGTCGGCGTAGGTTCGGCTCGATAATCCTGCCGCCTCCGCTACCTCTACTTGCGTCATTCCCATGCGCTTACGGATTGCCAATAGCTTGTTTCCAATCTCCCGCATATCCAAAACAAGCATTTTTCTTCCTCCTATCGGCTTTATATAGGAATTGTAATTCCTAATCCGCTTGACAAAAAGGAAGTAAGATAGCATAATTGCAAGAGGCATAATTCCTATTTTGGTGGAAAGGAGTATTTGCTATGAGTAAGTTAGTTACCTTTACTGACAACGATGAAGCTTTGATTGCGAAAATCAAGGAATATCAAAAAGCCCACGGTTTATCATCATTTGTCGCGGCGGTAAGGAAGCTATGTAGCGACGCATTGGAAATTGCTAAAATACAGCACTGATTGTGAGGGAAAAATGGGAATCTATCGTTGTGCAGCTTGCGGAAGTCCTAATGTTATGACCGATACTCAGGCAAACGGCGTTAATTACAATTATCTTAAAGGTGCTGTGGGGACGGTCTTACTTGGTGTCGGCGGCGCTGCTGCCGGAATTGCCAGCCAGCAGCAAACCGTATATAAGTGTCCTGACTGCGGAATGGTGCTTACTTATCCCATGAGTGCGGCGCTTGCTGACCTCATTGATATTGGCGTTATGTATCCAAAAGCCAGAAGTCAGCTTAAAATTATGAATGTCGATGTTCCGTGGGAGTTTATTGAGAAAAAATATAAGAATATTGATCCAGAAGGGCAAGAAAAGAGAAGAATAGAGCAGGAAGAAAAGGCCAAAAGGGAACAACAGCGGCTCGCAGCGGAAAAATCGTATGTAGATGAAATCTCTAAAATCCTAATTGAAAAGAAGATACAAATGCAGGAGGAATTTAATCATGAGTAGATCAGACAATATCCCCGCAACGAGTTATTGGGCGAGAAAAAAAGTTGAATTTGAAGCCGATGCAGAAGCAGGTGCTACGAATAGTCTTATTCGGTATGAATTGATGACTATTGCTGAAGCGGTCGACAGACCAATATCCATTCAACAGTTTAGCGCCTTAATAAAAGTCTTTGATGATGATGTTCCCGAACAGAGGGTTGGGCACCAATTGCGTGTATTATGGGATTCCGGTTTGCTCAAACGAAAAGTCGACAAGGACAACAATCAACTGTTTTGGCTAAATGAGGCCACATTGGAAGATGATTTTGACCCATCGGAAATTGATCTTTTGGATGAATAGAGCAAACGGGAGGCATTACGCCTCCCGTTTTCCATTCTCTTGTTTCGCTTTTTCCTCCTGCTCTTCCATAAAGATGAAATAGCCCAATTCCTCCATATCCATTATGCTGTTCTCCCCTCCAAAAGATCAATGTATTTATAAGCCGTGGTTCGGCTGATATCACACACTCTTGCTAACTCGCTCAGGTTGAGATTCTTATTCTTGAACGCGGGGTAGTGCCGTAGGAAGATCGGCGGAATGTCGTCTGCGGTCAGCGTAGGTCTTCCGATTCTTGCGCCCTTGGCCTTGGCGTTTGCCATTCCCGACTTCACGCGCGCCCGAATGATACGCAATTCCAATTCCGCAAACACGCCTGACATTTGAATAAACGCATTTGTCATTGGGTCGATCTCCCCGTTGGAGCAATCCACGGTGATACTGCCGACGATCACCAACCGCAGACGCTTGGCGCGTATGGCCTCGATAATCTCACATAACTGCTTGGTGCTTCTGGCGAGTCTGGAAACCTCCAATGTGATGATCGTATCGCCCGCCTGCACCTGCTCCAAAAGAGAGGATAACTGACACTTCACAACGGCGTCGCCGTGCTCGTATTCTAAAAAGATGTTCTCTGCGCCCGCCTGCTTCAACTCCCGCACTTGGCGGTCAATATCCTGTTTGCTCTCGTTTGTAGAGCATCTTGCGTAGCCGTGTATCATTTCGTATTCCTCCCTTTGGATTGCTCCACGGGCTTTTTGTTGCCCGTGGAGCGTATTTGTTTCAGCAGGACACCGAGAATCGGCGGGAGCTGACGGGCTTTGTGAAATCCTTGTAGAGATCGGCGTAAAGCCTCTTAAAGGTCGCGCTGTCAAAACGATTGGAAACAACGCTCGTATAGCGAAGGATATAAGCGCCTGCGGTCAGCTCTTCCGCGCCGAGGCGGAGCATTTCGCCCTTGAGCGTGTCGCGGATGGCATCTGCCTTGGCCTTTGCCTTACTTGCGAGATCATCGTAGTTATTCATCGTTTCAATCAGGCTCTCAATCTCATACTTACTCATTTTCTTTCTCCTTTTGGATTATATTTTGTCGGTAAGCGGTGGGTGGCGTTAAGTTTATCACATCGACACCGGAGGTTTTCTTGTCCGTTCCCACTCTGATCTGGTCGCGTTGGCTTTCGACCTTGGCTTACCTCTTCCCTTGAACTGATTATAGTATAGCACCAATATTCGTGCAAATCAATTGACGGATTACACGAACTATCGTGCAAATGCTTGTTTATCTTTTGCACTTGATTTCGTGCAATTTGTGTTGTATAATAAGGACAATGGAAAAGGAGGCGGTTTTTACCAATGCCACTTGTGTATAAAATTGATGTGCTGTCCGCATTGAAAGAGGCGGGCTATAACACAAACAAAATCCGCACAGAGGGCCTATTGAGCCAATCAACGCTTCAAAAGCTGCGTGAGGGAAAAGGACTATCTTGGGAGAACTTGGAACGCATTTGCTCTCTCTTGGACTGTCAGCCCGCCGATCTGATCGAGTATGTGAAAGACACGGAATAAGGGGCGGTATCCGCGAAAGGGGCAGTTTCATTCCCTGAACAAAAAGTGGGCTTTTTCAGCGGTCAATACGGCCTTTTTCACTCGTCCAAAAGCGTAGGGGAAAACAAATGGTTTTCTGAACACGGCGGCGGGGCATATTTCGGGAGAAAACAATTTTGCTTTCCCCTTAGTGAATAGGCGTGGGCTACACTCCCGCGAAATGGCTTTTTTATCCCGAAGGACGGTTTTTGCGCCTGTCTACGGGCAGAGGTATTTGCGCCCGTTCCTCGGCGGAAACGAAAAAAGCGGTTTTTAAGTCGTTCATATAACAGGTCTTTTTTCCTGTTAAGTGTCTGACTTAAAAACCGCTGTGCTTATTTCCAGTCTTTGAAAATCTCATTGAAAGCAGCGTCCATCGTTGCTTTCATGCTTTTTTCAATGAAACGGAAGATTTCTGCCTCCATCACGGATTGTTCCCGCTTCTTTTTCTTACCCTTTTTCTTGCGCCTGCCGTCTGCGTCAATTCTCACTTGCCCGTCACCTCGCTTGTAAAGATGATTTGGGGAATAATCTCTTCGGCCTGCCCGCTCTATTCCTGATCCTAAATGCGCTTATACATTGTCTTGCGTTGCTCTGTCCAATTCTCTACTGCGGATTGTCCATTCAACTGATACCAATAGCGGTTAGGGATCATGCCATGCTTTCTATAAAACTTCATTTTCTCTATATCCATAGGGGAAAACTCCTTCCAGCTTCAAAATATACCATAGACGAGGCAACGCCTCGTCTATGCAGGAGAAATGAAAAGCCCGCCTATCCCGTGCGCTTGCGCGCGGGCGGCGGGTTTCATTTCTCTTATTCTCTTCGTAGTTATTTGAAAAATAGGCGTGATGGATAAATAGGAAATGACATATTAAAAACAGATACTTTTCCCCCAATAATAATTATCTTTTCTTTTATTATTAGGCAAAAAGTATCCGTTTTTATTTTGCTTTCCACCACGCACTTAACTCGATCTTCTGACCGCGACGTATAAAAAAATCTTCACCGAGTTTATCAGAGATCATCTGCTTTACAATTGCCTCGAAGTCTTTTTCCAACACATTTTTTGCGGACACAACCACGCTGACCGATACGTCCAAATCATCCGCAATTTGCTGATTCGTAATCATCACCTCGGGATTATGAGCGATTAGCCAAAGAAGCAATTTAATAACGGCCTCCCAACTTACGCTTTCAGAAGAATACTCACGCGTCCGCACACGCTCAAACCATTCCCTCGGCAAGGCAATTTCTTTTTCTTTTGGAATGATACGCAGGCTATATGTTCGTCCATTAACGGAACTTTCTATATAGTGCCTGTCTGTCAGGTGTTGAATAGCCTCCCGCAACGCCTCTCTGTTTTTGTGCTGTGGGGATACGGAAAAGTATCTACACATATCAGTCAGATTGCCGTGATACTCTCCGCCGAAGTCCGCAAGCATCGCTAAAATGCGGAACTCTTTCTTATCGAGAGGCAGCCACTCTCGATAAAACACTACATTCTCCATATCAATACCTATACCCCGTGGAGGGCTACGTTACCCCGTCAACAGACGGGATAACGCCCTTCGCCCTCTTCTCGAACGATAATGTCATAGACACGGAACACTTCTTCAATGGGATCGTTGGTAAACCGCTTTGTTTCGCCTTTGAGGTCATATCCGCGCATGACATAGTGGCGGATACACTTCTCAACGGCCTCACGATAACTGACACCATCAGCGCGCACAAAATCTTTTTCCATTTCAATAATCTCCTTTTTCATTATATTTAACAGGTTTACCACTTACTGATTAACAGCGGGCTGTAAGGCAAGATTGCCCGTCTGCTCAGCGGGGAACTTTACCGTTTTCGCGATTGCGCTGCGCTTAATCTTAACGATCTTCGCATTGCTCGCGGCCTTCTTGCCGTTCTTCATCGTGAAGTCAGGGAACTCATTCAGGAACCACTTCTTAGCCAGAGGGTACTTGCTCTTGCCCATGCTCTGCGCCTCGTTGAACTCCGCCATCAACTTATCACTGTTCTGCTGGCTCATAATGTATTCCGCCATCATTTCAAGCGTCAGACCGCTGTAGGTCTTTTTGTTTCCACTATTCTTAATGACCTTCTCGACCACGCGGAAAGTGGGCTGCGCTTCGATCATCTTAATCAGCGTCTTGTACTCGTCCGTAGTGGGATTGCTTGCCTTTTTCAGCGTGGCCTTGGTAGCAACGATAGTGCGGTTGGTGAAATCATAAGCGAACAAATTCTTCATGGTAAAACCTTTCTGGTACTCTTGGCACCGTGCGTATTTTTAGGTCGCCACCGTTAATTTTGAAGTGAGGTTTGTTTTGTTTCATCTCTCACTTTCTGGGCTTATTATAACAAAAGGGGTATCCAATAGTACTGGATACCCTAAGCATAAATTCAAACTCGTTTTTTTAATTCACCTGTAGGAAAGATGTTCGATCTGCTTTAACCTTGTTCATAGATGCTGAGAGATAAGAAAAGATGTTCTCCGATCTTCAAAGATGCTGAAAGTGGAATGTGTTCAGTATTGTTCAGTAAAATTGACTTCCATAGATAGGCGTGCTAATATATAAATAAAGAACGCAGGAGGTCTAACGACCGAAAACGCAGATTTCAAGGAGCAGGAAAAGCCATAGAAATCCTTGCGTAGCAAGGATTTCTGCCCGTGCGGCGAGCACCGTTGGCAGAGCACCTGCCTTTTAAGCAGGGTGTCCGGGGTTCGAATCCCCGACGAGGCACCAGTGAATACCTCGAAATCGTATGATTTCGGGGTATTGTTCTAATCATTTCTATCTTGACGGAGCTGCTATGAAAAAAGGTATTGCATATCTCAAACGCGAGCCGATGCTTGCGGTATCACTTCTGGCGGCGTTCGCCTCTCTTTTTATCACAAAGCCGCAGCTCAGCCTTCTCGGCAGCATCGACTGGCACACGCTGCTCACGCTCTTTATGATGCTGACCGTGCTGGAGGGCTTCAAGAAGGAAAACATCTTCCTGCCGCTGCTGAAATTCGCCGGAAAGATCCCCTCGATGGCCGCCATCTCATTTTTCCTGATTTTCTGCGTCTTCTTCTCGTCCATGTTCGTCACCAACGACGTTTCTCTCATCATCTTCGTCCCGCTGACGATCCTGCTTTTCCGCGCAGGCGGAAAGGAGCGCTATATCCTGCCGGTCATCTCGATGGAGAACATCGCGGCCATCCGCGGCTCGCTGCTCATGCCCTTCGGCAGCCCGCAGAACCTGTTTCTCTTCGGGCAGTCGGGCATTTCCTTCTCCCGCTTCGTGCTGCATATGCTGCCGCTGTGGGTCTCCTCGGCCGCGCTTCTCAGCGTTTTCATCCTGCTGCTCTACCGAAAGGACCCGCGCGAAAAGATCGTGCTCAAAGGCCACGCCGAGGATGCGTGGCTGCCGGAGCGGAAAAGGCAGCGCATCCTCTACCTCTGCCTCTTCGTTCTGATCGTGGCGACCATCGTTTCAAGAACGGCGTACTGGCCGCTGAGCGTGCTGGCCGTGCTCGTCTCCGTCCTGCTCTTTGACCGCTCGGTGCTCGTAAAGACGGACTATGTCCTGCTGCTTACCTTCCTCTGCTTCTTCGTCTTTTCCTCGCAGATCGCGGGGAACGCCGCGTTTTCAAGCTTTCTCACAAGGGCCGTGGGCGGACACGAATATCTATGGGGCATCGGCCTGAGCCAACTCATCTCGAATGTGCCCGCGTCCATCGTTCTCTACCCCTTCACCAAAAATCTCGCCGCACTTTTGTACGGCGTGGATACCGCCGGGCTCTGCTCGATCATCGGCTCGCTGGCCTCGGTCATCAACTACAGGATCTATGTCCGCGCATATCCTGAAAACGGCATGACGTTTTTGAAGGTCTTCACGCTCATCAGCTGGGCATTTTTCCTGATCGTTGCCGTGCCGGGCTACCTGCTGTCAAAATACTGGCTCATATAAGTATATAAGGAGGAACATCCCTTGCATCTCACCACCGTTTTATTCGATCTGGACGGAACGCTGCTCCCGATGGATCAGGAAGCCTTCACCACAGGTTATTTTAAGCTCCTTGCCAAAAAGCTCGCGCCCCACGGCTACGAACCGAAATCGCTCGTCGATGCCATCTGGGCGGGCACTGCCGCCATGGTGAAAAACGACGGCTCGCGCACGAACGAGCAGGCCTTCTGGGAAAAGTTCTCCACCATCTACGGCGCTGAGAAAGCGCTCGCCGACGAGCCGCTGTTCGAAAATTTTTACGCCAACGAATTTTCCGCCGCGCGGGAGATCTGCGGCTTCAACGCCGCCGCAGCCGAGACGGTGCGCTGCCTCAAAGCCCACGGCCTTCGCGTCGCGCTCGCGACGAATCCGATCTTCCCCCGCATCGCGACCGAGCAGCGCATCCGCTGGGCAGGTCTCGCGCCCGAGGATTTCGCGCTCTATACGACCTATGAAAATTCAACCTTCTGCAAGCCGAACCCGGATTACTACCGCGAGGTCGCGCGCACGCTCGGCGTATCGCCGGTGGAATGCCTGATGGTCGGCAACGACGCGCTCGAGGACATGGCCGCGCGCGAGACGGGCATGGACGTTTTCCTGCTTACCGACTGCCTCATCAATACGAAGGGGCGTGACCTCAGCGTCTATCCAAAGGGCGATTTTGCCGCGCTGAATGCTTATCTCGACCGTCTGGCAAGTGAAAACTGAACGAAAAAACGACGCATACTGCTTTGTATGCGTCGTTTTTTATTTGCACCTTCATTTGCGCTTGCTGCGCAGAGACGTGATGAGGCGGAAAACCGTGGATACCAGCAGGATCGCAACGGCAATGCTGCCGGCAACGCCCGCCGTTTCCAGTCCCTTGTGGAGCGCTGCCTGCACATCGCCGCCGAGGCCGATGCTCATCGTATAGTAAATACCGGCTCCCGGCAGCAGCGGAATGCTGGAGATGACGAGATAGGAGGTGACGGGGTACTTGCGCGAGCGCGCCATGGTCTCAGAGTAGATGGCCGCGACCACAGCGGCGAAGAAGTTCATGCCGTAAATATCAAAGCCGAGCTGACGCAGCAAAAGGTAGCTCGTCCACGTCAGAACGCCGCCGAAGGCGCAGAGGAGGCTCCCCCAGCCGTGCACGTTGAAGAGGATCATAAATCCCGTACAGGCGACGAAGATCATCATATCCTGCGCCCACATGGGGTGGCCCGCCAGACCGCCTATCGCCGTCACGCCGTAGACCCCCGCCGTCAGCCGCCACGCGGCCGCCGTGCCCATCGCGATGGCAAAGGCCGAGAGGAACACCTGCACGATGCGGTTGATGCCGGAGTTTGTGTCGCCGTAGATGATGTCGCGCATCGAATTTGTGATGAGAAGCCCCGGCACAAGGATCATCAGCGAGCCGATGATGACCGCGTCGACATAGTCGAGCAGTTGAAAGCCCGCAAGAAGATAGGCGGGCACCGCCATAAGGAAGGCCGTCGTGATGGTGCTGAAGAAGGGGTTTGTCTCCCACTTGTCCATCTGGCGGGTGACAAAGCCGATGATAAGGCCCATCAGCCCCGCCCACAAGCTGTCGCGCATCGTTCCGCCAAACACAGGGCAAAAGCCCGCCGCGCTGAGGAAATTGCCGAGATAATAGGCCGCCGCGGAGTAGGTGCGCCGCGCGGCGAGCGTCTCTTTGAGCCACTGCGCCGCCACCTCGGGCGCGGGCGTCTCCGCGCAGATGCGGCGCGAGAGGGCGTTGAGCTTTTCCACCGCCTCCAGGTCGTTGCCGTGGAAGCCCACGCGCTTCATCACCATCAGTGGTTTTCCGTTTGCTGCCTCCATGCTGACCATCACGCAGTTCGGGATAGCGAAGGCCTGGCACTCGATGCCGTAAGCGCCGATGATGCGGCGCATCGTCTCCTCGATGCGGAAGGTCTCCGCGCCGCTCAGCGCCAGATGATAGGCAATGCGCGCGGTCAGCTCAGTCAAAAGATAATAGTCCATAAGCACCTCGATGTCTTTGGGCATATCCGGTCGAATCCGCGCTTATATTACAGCGATTCGGCGAGCCTGTCAAGGGAAACGCACCGCCCGCGCGGCGCGAGAAGAGCGCGCTGCGCGGGCGGAAGAAATGACTTGCTATTTTGGCCATCCGGCGATATACTGTTTTGGTTCAAAAAACGATGTTTTTCCCCCGCGATCGCTCAAAGGAGGGTATTTTTCTTATGGCAGACGGCAAAAAACACGAGATCGACATGCTGCACGGTTCGATCTGGAACAAGCTTCCGCTCTTTGCCCTGCCGGTGGCGGCAACGGCGATCCTCGAGCAGCTCTTCAACGCCTCGGATCTGGCCATCGTCGGCAACTTCACAGGAGAGGCGAGCACGCTGGCGGTCGCGGCCGTGGGCGCGAACAGCCCCATCATCGGCCTCATCGTCAATCTCTTCATCGGCATCGCGCTTGGCGCGAACGTCGTCATCGCCACCGCCATTGGCTGCGGGGATGAGGACGCGGTCCGGCGCGCGGTGCATACCTCGATCGTCTTTTCCGTGCTGGGCGGCACGCTGGTCGCGCTGCTCGGGCAGCTCGCCGCCGCGCCGCTGCTGAGCGTTCTGAACGTGCCGGACGACGTGTTCCCCTATGCGCTGCTGTACCTTCGCATCTATCTTCTCGGTATGCCGGTCATCCTGCTCTACAACTTCGAGGCAGCGATCTTCCGCAGCGTCGGCGATACGAAGGGGCCGCTCGCGGCGCTCGCCCTCTCCGGCGTTCTGAACGTGCTGCTGAACCTCTTTTTCGTCATCGCGCTGCACATGACCGTGGGCGGCGTCGCCATCGCAACAGTGACGGCCAATGCCGTGAGCGCGATCCTGCTCTACCGCCGCCTGACGCGCACAAATAAGTGTGTGCGCGTGGAGCGCTGCGCACTGCGCGTTGACCGCATGAGCCTCAAGCGCATTCTGAGCATCGGTCTTCCCGCGGGCGTGCAGAGTGCGGTGTTCTCGTTTGCCAACATCGTCATCCAGTCGGCCATCAACAGCCTCGGCACGCTGGTGATCGCAGCGTCGAGCGCGGCGTTCAGCATTGAGATCCTCGCCTACGACGTGCTCAACTCCTTCTCGCAGGCCTGCACGACCTTCGTCGGCCAGAACTACGGCGCAGGTCAGATCAGGCGCTGCAGGAAAACGATGCTGCTGAGCCTTCTTGAAGACGCTGCGGCCACGTTCCTCGCCGTCACCCTCGTACTGCTGAGCGCAAGAACGCTGCTTGCCTTCTTCAACAGTGATCCAGCAGTCATCGACCTTGGCTACCTGCGCCTCTCGGTCATCCTGCCGGCCTACGCTTTCTCGCTCGTCTACGAAATTCTCTCCGGCTATCTGCGCGGCTTTGGAATCTCGCTCGTCCCCGCAGTGCTGACGATGCTCGGCGTGTGCGGCATCCGCATCGCGTGGGTCAAATTCGTTTTCCCGCAGAATATGACCTTCCGGACCATCATGGCCGTCTACCCCGTCAGCCTCGGCGCAACGGCGCTGCTCATATTGCTTGCCGCTCTCTTCTACCGCCCGTCAAAGCGCTTTGCCTCGCTTGAGCACGAGAAGGAGGCTTAACGCTCCTCGCTTTTCTCGCAGCGCTGCCAGAAGCGGCGCGTCGCCTCCTCGTAGGTCTCGCGATCCATATAGTAGCTCATTGCGTGGTCCGCGCCGGGCACGACGAGAAGATCGCAGTGCGAGTGACAGGCGCCGAGGTTCTCGCGCGCCATCTTGAGCGGCACGAAGTGGTCGTCCTCGCCGTGGATGAGCAGCACCGGCACATCCGTTTCCGCAAGCGAGACGAGCGTAGAGCAGCTCCCCGCGCCCGCGGCAAGGCGCTTTTTGCAGATGCCGTCGGCAATGGGGGTGGCAAGCAGCGTCGGCAGGTGCAGGTTGTGGCCCATCACATACCGCCAGATATCCCGCGGGGAGGTGTAGGCCGAGTCGGCGATCACGCCGCGCACCGCCTCGGGAAGCCCCATGCCCGCGGCCATGAGCACGGTCGTCGCACCCATGGAAACGCCCGTGAGATAGATGGGCAGATCGCTCCCGCAGTGATCCATGACCCAGCGCACCCAGCCGAGGCAGTCGTAGCGCTCGGTGAGACCGAAGCCGATATAAGCGCCCTCACTCTCGTTCTGCGCGCGCTGCTCCACATAGAGCACACTGCACTTTTCCCTCTCCCAGAACTCCGAGAGCAGGCCGAAATCCCGATACCACGTCGATCTCCAGCCATGAAAAGCGATGAGGATGCGCTCGGCGTTTTCCACTTTGCGGAAATGGCCCACGAGCGTCAGCCCCTCGCGGCTGCGCAGCAGCACCGTCTCCGTGTGCGAGGTGCCGAGCTTCTGCGCCGCCTCGCGCTGCGCCGCGCGATAGCCCTCATCCTCGCGCTCCCCCGTCAGGTGCGAGCCCTTGCCGTGCAGCTGCTGCGGCAGATCCCGCTTCATCGCCACATCCATCAGCGCCTTCGTCGCGCCGTAGGCCGCCACACCGTAAACGGCCGCCGCAGCAGAGGCGGCTATCGCGGCCTTCGTTCTTTTTTTCATGTTTCATCCTCCTTGTATCCAAACTATAAGCACTTTTCCTGCTTGGCGGGCAAGTAAAAAGGCTGTGTGATACGATTTATATCCTTTTTGCAGGGTCTCTCCCACCCTGCGCTAACAGCGTATCAAAAACCTTTGCGTTTCGCTATGTTCAATTTTCCCGATTTGTCATGTGTTACGCAAAAAAGCGCCCGAGCGGCGAAAAAGAGGATGATTTTTTGTAATAATCGTCGCACAGCAGGCCATGTAAATTGTGTCATTCGGCAAATCAAGGCGTATTCTTCGAATATCTTATGAAATCGACCGCGCTTACGTTTTCCCCGCGGGCTCTCCCTCAAATACCGCAAGCCTCCGGTCTGGCAGGCCATTGCCCTGCCAGACCGGAGGCTTGCTATTCAATAGGTAAGTCCGCGCACGGCATACGGCGTCTCCGCCGCTGCCAAGGCACGTCTTCTTCTACCGCTGGGGACATCATTTGTCGTACAGTGCGCAGGCGACATAATGATCGTTTCCCATATCCCTGAGCGCAGGCTGACAGCCCATGCACGCTTCGGTACAGTAATTGCAGCGCGGAGCGAAGCGGCAGCGCGCAGGCGGCTCGATTGGGTCGGATACCTCGCCGCGAATACTGTGAATCAGCTTATGCTCCGGTTTCAGATCCGGAATCGGAATTGCGCGAATCAGCTCTTTGGTATAGGGATGCAGCGGATTTGCAAAAAGTTCCTTAGACGGCGCACGCTCAACCACGACCCCCAGATACATCACCACGATTTCATCCGAAATATGGCGAACAACTGAAAGATCATGCGTAATAAAGAGATAGGTCAAGCCGTGGCTCTCTTGCAGATCCATCAAAAGATTCAAAATCTGTGCCTGAATCGAAACATCCAGCGCGCTGACCGGCTCATCGCAAACGATGAATTCCGGATTGAGCACCAGTGCACGCGCGATACCGATACGCTGGCGGCGTCCTCCGTCAAGCTCGTGCGGATAGGATTGTGCAAAGCGTTCGGCAATTCCAACCGTTTTCATGATCTCAAAAACGATATCCTCGCGCTCAGCCTTAGACACGCCGTAGACCTTCAGCGGGTCGGCGATCAGATCCTTCACCGACTTTCGGGGATCTAAGCTGGCATAAGGATCTTGAAAGATAATCTGCATCTTCCGGCGCATGTCGCGCATTTTGGAAGCAGAGCAGGACTCGATATTGACGCCATGATAAAGGATCTCACCCGAGGTAGGCTCAATCAGTTTGAGAATCGTTCGGCCGAGCGTAGACTTTCCGCAACCGGATTCGCCGACAACGCCGAGCGTTTTATTGGCGGAAATGCTCAGATTTACGTGATCGACCGCGTGCAACAGGCCGCGAGACGTTTTGAAATATTTGGTGAGTTCTTTGGTTTGTAAAATAGGCTGATTGGAGCAACGCTCTTCCATTATATCTCCTCCTTATCAGCATCCCCCTGTTCATACAGGAAGCAGGAAATGGTATGACTGTTCGACACGGTGTAATTGCCGGGTTTTTCCCGGCGGCACCGCTCGGAGCATTTCGGGCAGCGATCGCTAAAGCTGCACCCCTCCTGCCGAATCATCGGATCCGGCATCAAGCCGGGAATTGGCGCCAGACGATTCGAATCCTTGTTCATTTCCGGGATGGAGTGGAACAGGCCCACGGTGTACGGATGATGCTGCGCCGATTCATAAATATCCTGAACCGTGCCGTTCTCTACGATGTGGCCGGCATACATGATGGCCACCTTATCACAGGTCTGGGCAACAACGCCGAGGTCGTGTGTGATCAGGATCATACCGGTGTTGAAGCGCTTTTTCAAGTCGTTCATCATTTGCAGAACCTGTGACTGAATCGTTACGTCAAGCGCGGTTGTCGGTTCATCCGCAAGCAGGAGCTCCGGATTACAGGCCAAGGCGATCGCAATCACGATACGCTGCTTCATACCGCCGGAAAACTGATGGGGATATTCATTTTTTCGAGAAGGCTGCAGGCCAACGGCAGTAAGCATTTCATCGACACGCTTTTCTCTCTCTTCCTTATTTAAATCGGTATGCAGCAATACAGCTTCTCCGATCTGCTGGCCCACAGGAAGAATGGGGTTAAGCGAGGTCATGGGATCCTGAAAAATCATGGAGACTTTATTACCGCGAATGTTGCGCATTTCAGCTTCACTGATCTTGGTGATCTCTTCTCCGTCCAAAAGAATGCTGCCGCTCTTTATCTCACCGATCCGGTCGGGAAGGAGGCGAAGGATGCTCAACGCAGTCGTGGTTTTACCGGCACCGGTCTCACCGACCAGTCCGAGCGTCTCGCCCTTTTTTAATGTCAGGTTCACGCCGTTGACGGCATAAACGGTGCCATTATGGGTCTTATACTGCACGCAGAGGTCCTTGATTTCCAACAGATTGCTGTCCATGTCATTCCTCCCTCTCAGTTCTTCAGCTTGGGGTCAAGCGCGTCACGGAGGCCATCGCCGATCAGATTGATGGATAGCACCGTGATTGCAACGGCGACGCCCGGAATGATGACCTGCCACGGATGGTAACGCATCTGCGCCTTGCTCTCAGCCAGCATCGTGCCCCATTCCGGCTGGGGCGAGGGGACGCCGAGGCCGATAAAGCCAAGTGCGGCGACAGAGAGCAGAACGGATGCAAGGTTAAGCGTTGCTTGAACGATGATTGGACCGATTGCATTGGGCAGGACGTGGGTAAGTATGATTCTCATATCCTTAGAGCCATAAGCCACGGCCGCTTCGATGTAGTCTGAGCCTTTCACCTGCAAAACGGCAGAGCGCACAATGCGAACAAAGGGAGGAATCATGGAGATCGTCAGCGCGATGATCAGGTTTGTCGTGCTGGTTCCGAGAGCCGCTACAACGGTAACAGCCATCAGCGTCATCGGCAGGGCGAGGAAAATATCAACGATACGCATGGTAATCGCATCCAGCCAGCCGCCGTAATATGCGCACAGCGAGCCAATCAGACAGCCCAGAACCATTGACGCGCCAACGGTGGTAAGCGATATCACGAGCGATAATCGAGCGCCGAAAATGATTCGCGCAAACAGATCGCGCCCGTAGGCGTCCATACCGAGGAGATGCTCTCTGCTCGGCGGAGCGAACTTCTCATAAACATTCTGTTTAATGGCTTCGTTCTCATAGTCTGCAAATGCAGGGGCGGCGATCGCAAAAAACAGCACAATCAGGAATAAAATCAATCCGAGCATTGCCATTTTATTTCGGCTGAAACGATAGCAGATCGAGGCAAACTGTCCTCTGCGGGCGGGAGCCGCAGCAGATGTGTTTTTCTTTTTCACTGTTCCGCCCTCCCTATTTCACGATCTGGCTGCGAAGCCGCGGGTCAATGTAAATGTACAGAATATCGATCAGCAGATTGATCACGCCGATCACAGCAGCGATGAAAAGGACCCCGATCATAACGACGGGCATATCATACTTGAAAATTCCCTGCAGCAGATAGGTGCCGACGCCGGGGAGCGCGAAGATGGTCTCCGTGACGATCGCACCGCCGAGGGTTTGTCCAAGAATGATGCCAACAACGGTCACCATCGGCAAAAGCGCATTGCGCAGTTCATGAATCATGACGATGCGCATCGGCTTGGCGCCCTTGGCTTTGGCCGTCTGCACATAGTCTGCACGGATGACCTCGAGCATCGTAGAGCGAGTCATTCGGATCATCTGCGCGGCCATTGCCGCCGAAAGGGTGATCCACGGCAGAATATAATGGAGGACCGAGCCTCCTCCGGTTGCCGGAAGCCAGTCCAGATCCAGCGAGAACTTCAGTATCAGGAGCAAGCCCAGCCAGAAGGCAGGGAGAGAGGTGAGCAGCATAGCAAGGAGTCTTGTAACGTTATCAAAAATGCTATACTGTTTGATTGCTGAAATAATGCCAACTGGGACGCCCAGCAGAATAACCAGCACAATGGTTCCGGCGGTCAATGCCATGGTAGAGGGAATCCTCTGGAGGAACTCCGTCTTAATGGAAGTATTGGAAGACCATGACACGCCGGGATCGCCAGTCAGCAGGCCCTTCATATAATCAAAATACCGTTCGAGGAAGGGATCGTTCAGCCCGTGTTCCTCATTCCACTTTTCGATACCCTCAGGTGTGGCAGAAACGCCGAGCTGCACGGATGCAACATTCGCCGGCATCATGGCCAAAATGCTGAACACCAAAAAAGAGACACCGAGAAGCACAGGAATGAGAATGAGCAGGCGTTTTGTAATGTATTTTACCATATGGCTCGTGCTCCTCTCAATGTGTTTGGTTTGTTTGGTATACCGCGTGGAGCCAAATGGCTCCACGCGGCAATGGAAGCAAGGAAGCGCAGGGATTATTGCCAAGACCAGTCGTACACAAAGTGGCAGTAGATATCGTTTTGCTTATCTACACCCTTAAGGTCGGCATTGTAGGCAACTGCATTGGCGGGCTGGAGTAGCGGAACACAGATTGCTTCATCATCGATGATCTTCTGCACCTCGGTGTAGCACTGCTTGCGGGCGGCGGGGTCAGATGTCACGCGCGCCTCGTCCAGAATCTTATCCATATCCTTGTTAAACGCCATAAAGTAGTGCTGGCCGGACGTGCTGTAGAAATACAGATAGTTGCCGTCGCAGTCGTTTACGGGCCAAGAGGTACCTGTGACCGCCAACTGATAATTGCCAGCGTAAACGGATGACCAATAGGTCGAGCGGTCAATCTGCTCAGTCGTCACATTAAAGCCGACCTCACGAAGCATCCCTTCGATCGTGATAGCGGGATACAGATACATCGCGGTATCCGGCGCAAGGATAGAGATGTCTACGGAGCTCACACCGGTTTCTGCCTTATACTGCTCGAGATAGGCCTTGGCCTTTTCAACATCGTAGCTGTAGGGCGGCGTGTAGTCATCCTCCGGGGAGCACGGAACACTGGAGGGGAAAACGGTATTCATTGTAACACCGAGGCCCTCGGACCCGCCAACCAGTACCGCATCCTTATCAATGGCGTACTGTGCCGCCTTGCGTGCAAGAATGTTATCAAAGGGAGGCTTGTTCTGGCAGAAGCTCAGCCAGTTGTTGCCGCGGAAGAGGGTCTGCTGCCAGACGAGGTGACTGTCGCTCTCCACGGTATCCTTTGCTGTCAGGCTACAATGTGTGAGGAAATCGATCTCGCCCTTCTGAAGCGCGGCGATCTGCGTGGTAGGATCGGTGATGATCTTAAAGGTCAGATCCTTGATCGCAGCTTCGCCGAGGTAGTAATCTTCAAAAGCAACAAGCTCGATGCTGTCGCCGGAGTTTCTTGAAACGAACTTATACGGGCCGGTACCAATGGGAGATGACTCATAGTCCGTATTGTTGGCGGAGGAAACGCGGCCGTAGGTGGACAAGGTCTCATACGTGCCGGCGAACGGGGCGGTCATATGAACCTCAACCGTATATTCGTCAACAACGGTGCAGTCCTTCATGTTGGTCATCGATGCGCCGGTCGCAGCCGAATCAATGGAACGGTTAATGGAATATGCGACGTCCTCGGCGGTCATATTGCTGCCGTCGTGCAGCTTAACATCCTGCCGCAGGTGGAATGTATAGGTCATTTCGTCATCCGAAAGGCTCCACGACTCAGCCAGCTTGGGCGCCCAGTTGCCGTCCTTGTCCTTTACGATCAGCGTATCGTAGAGCTGGCGATAAAGAATCGTGCTGATCTGGTCGGTGGTGTAGACAGGGTCAAGCGACGCAATATCGCTGGTCAGTCCGTACTTCACATCCGTGCGGCCGCTGTTATCCTGCTGCGTGGTACCGTTATCCTTGCTGCCGCAAGCGGTACAGGATATGATCAAAAGAAGCGCCAAAGCTGTAGACAGGATTTTCTTCATCTGTAAGTTCCTCCGTTTCTATTTTTTTCGGCATCAAGCTACTTCTGCGTTTATTTGCGCCAGGTCTGTTCGAAAACGCGCAGGAAGTTCTCACCCAGAACCTTTTTGATATCGGCCTCATGGAAGCCGCGGCGGAGCATGTGCTCGACAATGTTGACAATGTTGGCAAGGCTGTAAAGGCCTTCAGGGAAAGCGCTGCGCTTTCCGCGGCCAGCCTCAGCGCCGGCCAGATAAACATCGCGGTTAGGAGCGACGAGCTGCATGAGATGGCGGGTATCGTGGCGGTCATAGGCCCCCGGCTCGGCGTTGGAGTCGATGCCGATGCCGACATGGTCGATACCGACCAGATCCGCATAATAGGAAATCGCATCCACAAAGTCCTCAATGCAAGGAAGGTGGTCGTGCGTCCACAAAATTGGAACATAGGAGCAAACGCCAATCACGCCGCCCATTTCGGCACATTTCTTGGCCGCTTCATCGGAGATGTTACGCGGATGATCGAAGAGTTTTCTGGGGTTGGAGTGGCTGAAGATCGGCGGCTTGGTGCACACATCCATCGCTTCCATCGCCGAACGCGGGGAGATGTGGCTGATGTCGACGGTAATGCCGGCCTTTTCAAGCCCCGCAATCAGCTGCTTGCCCATCGCGGAAAGCCCGCCGTCCACATCGCAAAGGCAGCCATCCGTTGCAAAGGTGCGCTGGTTGTATCCGATCTGGATCACTCGCATGCCAAGACGGGCAAAGGCCTCCGCAGAACCTTCGAGGTTTGCGTGCTCTACAAAGCGAGGATTCTGCGCACCGAGAATCATGGCGATTTTGCCATTTTTCTTGGCATTGCGGATATCATCGGCAGTTTCCGCCAGAACAAAGTGATCTGGATTATTGGTAATTGCCTCGTAATGGTCGATGATTGAACTGACAGCGCTGCCCATCCCGGCAAGATTCTGAGGGACCGTCAGGTTCAAAGCGGTTGCACCGGACTCTTTCAGGTGCCAGTTATAGGATTCAAGATAGAAACTGCAGGTATCAATGACGATAGACTCGCGGTGAATCCGCTTTGCTTCCGGGGACACGGCTGCGTTGACGGATAGGGCATACGCCTTATTTTCGGGATCATCTGTGCTGTAGTAGGCCATAATCGCATCCTGTGCAATCTTTACACGCTCAAGTTCTGTCATATTGCAGACCTCCTTTTTTGTTTCCCATTACTGGAATGTGCCTCTATGATACACCGCTAATTGAAACGTGTCAATTAGCAAATATGAATATATATTTACCATATTGATGTTTAAATTCACCAATTCTGTTAATAATCTACGTTTTTCCAGCTTGACACAGAGAAGCCAACATGTTATCGTATAAATAATAAATCCGGCTCTTTGTATGGATTGATACGTTAAAATATTGAACCTTGGAGGGTCGCATGATTACTGTAAAGGACATCGCACGTTTAGCCAGCGTATCTCAGGGAACGGTTTCCAACGTTCTCAATAACCGCGGAAATGTCAGCGCGGAGAAAATTCAGCGCGTCACAGACGCCGCAAAGCAATTGGGCTATGTGGCAAACGCTCAGGCAAAGCTGCTGCGAAAGGACATTCCCCTTTCCAACCATATTGCCGTCATCCTGCCAAACATCGATGAAAAGCGGTATACTTACTTTTTCAATGGCATCAAGCTCATACTGGAAGAGAAGGGGTATACACCGCTCCTTTTTGTGACAGATGAGTCCCCCTACCGGGAGGAACAAATCGCCACGCATGTTGCCGAAATGCGCGTATCCGGTATCGTAACAGTGACCTCCGCGCTCTCTCACCAAAACATCTATCAAAGCGCACTTGACAGCGGGGCCAGAATCCTGTATGCCTTCCGCAATGTGCCGCATGCCGGAAGCTATATTGGATTTGACTTTTATGAGATCGGTCGTGAAATCGGAAAATACGCCGATCAGAAGAACTATCGAAGGATCGCCGTGATCAGCGATCCAGAAAGCTGTCCGGAAAACAGGGATTTTGTTGCCGGCGTGCGAGAAGTGCTGCAAGCAACAGATCCATCGCGCTGCATTCAGGTGAAGACCGCAGATTGGCTGAATATATCCGTATCGCCGTTCGACTTTTTCGATGGCTGTCAGGAAGCGCCGGACGCCATCATTCTTTCCAACTCCTCGTTTCTTCCCAAAGTAGAATTGGCATTTTCCGTCTTTGCAGGAGATTGGTGTCCGCCGATCATCACCGTGTCCAGCGAAAGCAACTTGCAGGAGCAGACCCGGGTAACAACCTATTCTCTGGATTATCTTTACGCCGGGATTCAGGCCGCGCACAATCTTTTGGCAGATCTCAACAATTCTTTGCAGACAGACCGGACCATTTTGCAAGGCGGCGGTCTGCACCGGCTCGCAGCAGTGCCTCCCGTTCATTGCGAAAAAACCAAGTTGCGCATTTTGCTGTCCAGAAGCGAATCCAACACTGCACTCCAACGCATTGCGCCGAAATTTGAACGTCTCACCGGAATATCGGTCGACTTCACAGAAATATCCCTCTCAGAAATATTCTCAGAGACACTTCTGGCTGCTAAAAACGGCAGTTTCGATTTGGTACGCAGCAACATGAGCTGCCTGCCGCTTCTCCCGGATGACATTTTCTACACCTTCGACAAGGCAGAGTTCCATGAAATCACCCAGCACATGATCCCTCGCATCACCAAAGATTTTTCTTATATCAAGGGCAAGCCGCAGGCAATTCCGTTTGATATCGGTCTTGATATGATGGTCTATCGCAAGGATCTCTTTGAAGACCCGCTGCTCAAGCGCATGTACTACGAGCAAAGCGGAAAAATGCTTGAGGTTCCGTCAACATTCGAGCAATATGAGCAGGTCGTCCGCTTCTTCGACAGAGAGAGCAATCCACACTCTCCCGTCCAGTGCGGGACCGGCATGAACTGGGACTCTCCGGTGGAGCTGAGTTCCTCCTTTTTCCTGCGATATATCAACTTTGTGAAGGACCATAAATTCAAGCGTGGCAAGACCAGAATTGAAGAGGACGCCGTCTTAAAGGCCCTTGAAAACATCTATGTCTGTGGGCAGCACGCGCTTCCCGTGCAAGGGAAGCAATGGGTCGGCGCAACGCTGGACAACTTCATTTCCGGACAGACGGCAGTCGAATTTGTCTTTTTAAACTATGCCTCCAATATCGCGCATCTGCAAAAAATCATCTACGGCGGCAAAGTCGGCTGCGCCAATGTGCCGGGTGGGATATCATATATTACCGGCGGCTCATTTTCTATTTTCAACCGCTCGCCCAACATTTCCGCCGCAAGAGAATTCCTTCACTGGATATCGTCCTATCCGCAGACAGAACTATTCACTCTTTACGGTGGTCTATCCCCTTATGCAAAGGTTTATCAAAAAAGCGAGATTCTGATGCAGTATCCCTGGTACAGCTACCTACAGGATAAACTGGAAAGCGCCATCGGCCGTGAGATCTGGGATGTTTTCAATCAGAACAAATGCACGCTTCTGCAAATGCCGCTATTGCAAGGGATCACGCAGGGACAGCAGCGGCCGGAGCAGGTTTTGCCGCAGATGATGGATATCCTTCAAGAGGCCTTGTTGTAAAAAGGCCGTCCTTCACGCTTGTCACCGCACCTGTCAGCCTTGTCTCGCATTTTGCCATAGCCCTTTGTATTTTATGTGCCAGTCATAGTATGCAGCAGGGCCATTGGGCTCGATTAGCTTTTCCGTCCGTCAAGTATACTCTCCCCCCCCCGCTTTTGTTCCCCTCATGCAGAAATGCCGCAGAGGATAACCTCTTAGCTCTCAGCCCTTTTAATGGAATCAAAGCGGAATTAGGAATCGGAAGAATTTGACCTGATTTCATAAATCTATAAAGAAGCATAAATGCCCGTAAATCCTTACGGGAACAAGCTTTTTCAAATTTCAAGGGGTATAAAACTCCACGCTGTTTCATAAAGCTGCACGCCAAAATGGCACAGTCGTGGTACAGTAGATTGAAGTGCCGAGAAAAGCCCCTATGCAAAGATAATTATACTATGACGGTAAAAAGCGAAAGCGGATGTCAGACAGAACGAATGAAAATATGCCGTGATAAGGGTTGAAAATCATGGATTTTCTTTGCTGTAAGCAATGTGGGAAAACTTCCCCCTGTGATAATACTCCTTGAATGGATTTGGCGTTAGAGCGCAAATAAGTGTTGATTTTGGCGCTGTTTTGAAGCCGCCGGAGCACAACGGATAAGCGCTTTTGCGTCGCCTGTTTAGGCGCCGTCAGCCGATCGTTCACAATCATGTGATTTGGAACTCTACCGCGCTCAGCCAGACCCACAGTCCAAGTTACCTGAAAAGCCCAATCAACCAGCGCGGGAAAGCAAGACCACAGTTGTCGCACGGAAAGGGAAAACGGAAAAGGAAATAGAACTGAAAACGCATCCGTCTGGCTTTACAAAGCTGGACGGATGCGCTTAGCAATTCATAAATTCAAAAGCTCAATATCGTGCGTCAGCACATCCGCATATTGCAGCGCATGGCGCTTCGGCTGCCCGGACGAATCTTCCTCCACCTGAAAGATGTGCCGGTAGACGCCCGTGATCCTCACCGGAACATCGTTCAAATGCAGCCTTGGCTGCCGGAGAGACACATTGATGCGGATATTGGGGTCGCTCCGGTAACGCTCTGAAATGCGCCGCCGGATCTGTTGAAGCTCATAAATATCATTCATCATATCCACGCTTTCTATCACAAACCCGCCTGACTTCCATCAGGCGGGTTTGGCGTTAGTTGAAGTATTCGCTTACATCAGCTTTGTCGTTATACTGCTTGCGGACGCGGACCAGCACAGAGCCGCCGGCCTGCTCGGTTTCCTCGGTAATCTGATACCGGGTACGGCTTCTGTCCATCATCGCCTTATAGCGGCTCACTTCGTCGTGGTTGACCTTGAGCTGCTGCTCATGGGTCAAGCCGCAATCGTCCTTTTGTGCAAATACCAGTGTTTGCAGGATGCAGGCTGCTTTTACACGCTTCATTCATTTCACCTCCCCCAGCTCCGCCCGGTCAGAACGGATGCCATTTTTCAGAGAGATGATCAGTGAACAAACAGCCTGTGTGCACCAGTCTGCCGCCAACGCCCACTGCACCGGATGCACTCCCGTGATACCTTTGTATGGCTTTATTTTATCAAATTTGAAACTTGATTTCAAACGAATTTTTGAGAAAATATCATCTCAATACAGCTCCGCGATGATGTCCACGCACTTGTCGATGCCGATGGCACCGCTGTCCAGCGTCAGGTGGTAGTTCTGGGCATGACCCCACTTCATGTTGGTGTAGAAGCGATGATACGCGGCGCGGCGCTTGTCCTTATTCCGCAGGCGCTCCTCCGGGGACTGCTCCCGCTCGCCGTAGACCTCCACGATGCGGTGGGCGCGGAACGCCATGTCCGCATGGATAAAGACCTTCAGGCAGTCCGCCGTGTCCTGCAAAATGTAGTCCGCGCAACGGCCAACGATGACGCAGGGGCCTTTGGCGGCAAGGTCCGTGATGACCTTGTACTGATGCTCCCAGAGAATGTCCTCGTTGGTGGGGCCGAACATCCGGTTGGAAAAGGCCGAGGACAGGAAGCTGCCGGGAGCGTACTCTCCCGCCTCCTTCACATAGTCCGGCGCGAAACCGGTCTCCTTCGCCATCTTCTCAATGATCTCCGCATCATAGCAGGGGATGTCCAGCTTTTCCGCTACCTTTTTGCCGATGGTGCGTCCGCCGCTGCCAAACTCGCGGCTGATGGTAATGACTCTGTTTTTCATGCGGTTTGCACTCCTTCCGTATTCAATTCCCGATAGGTTTTCACAATGATGATCGCCGAGATGATAAAAGTCAGAATATCCGACACCGGCATGGAATACAGCACACCGTCCAAGCCGAAGAACACCGGCAGCAGCAGGGCAAAGCCCACGCCGAACACCACCTCACGGAACATGGACAGCAGCGTGGACGAGAGCGCCTTGCCGACTGCCTGCAGGAAGATAAAGCACGCCTTGTTGACACAGGCGAGGATCATCATGCAGAGATAGGTGCGGAAGGCTTTAATGGCAAAATCGGTGTAGTAGCTGCTCTCGTTGTCCGCACCGAAAATGGCGATAAGCTGACGGGGAAAGCCCTCCGCCAGAATCAGTGCCACCGCGCCCACCAGCGCTTCGGCAATCAGCAGCTTGGTGAACAGCTCCCGCACACGGAGCTTCTTCTCCGCACCCATGTTGTAGCCCACGATGGGGATGCAGCCTGCCGCCATGCCCACCACGATGGAAATGACGATCTGGAAGAACTTCATCACGATGCCCACCACCGCCATGGGGATCTGCGCGTACTGCTCCTGAGAGAACACAGCGTCCAGCGCGCCGTATTTGCGGAGCATATTGTTGATGGCCGCCATCGCCGCCACGAGGCTGATCTGGGAGAGAAAGCTGGTGATTCCCAGCGTCAGCATCCGTCCGCAGATACTTCCCCGCAGGGCATAATCGCCGGATGCAGGCTTGATGATCTTCATATGCAGCAGATACCACACGGCAAGTGCTGCCGTTGCCACCTGACCGATGACCGTGGCAACGGCTGCGCCCATCATGCCCCATTGGAAGATAAAGATGAAGATGGGGTCCAGAATGATGTTGATGACCGCGCCCACCAGCGTGGAGATCATGGCAAACTTAGGATTTCCGTCCGCACGAATGATAGGGTTCATAGCCTGACCAAACATATAGAACGGGATGCCCAAGGTGATATTGAAGAAGTATTCCTGCGAGTGGTGGAAGGTCTCCTCATTCACCGTGCCGCCAAACATGGCGATGATGCTGTTGGCGAAAATGAGGTATACCGCCGTCAAAGCAAGACTGCTGACGACAGATAACACCACCGCGTTGCCCACGCTGCGCTTGGCCTTGTCCACCTCGTTTCTGCCCAGCGCCATGCTGACGAAGGCACAGCAGCCGTCGCCCACCATGACGGCGATGGCCAATGCTACGACGGTCAGCGGGAACACCACCGTATTGGCGGCGTTGCCGTAAGAGCCGAGGTAGCTGGCGTTGGCGATGAAGATCTGGTCAACGATGTTATAGAGCGCACCTACCAACAGCGAGATGATGCAGGGGACGGCGTACTGCCGCATGAGCTTACCGATACGCTCCGTCCCCAAAAACTGATTTCCGGTTTCCATATAATTCACCTTTCTTTCAAAAAATAAAAAATGCGTAAGTCCCAACATATCCGGACTTACGCATTTCTGCTACACGATTTGCCTATGAAGTTTTTGTCCATTCTGCCGTTTCTCACCCGATTCCGCAAAAAAGGCGCGTGGCTGTTTCTCCAACTGGATTTACGCAGAAACGCCACACGCTGTATGCCTATTATAACTGATTCGGATGGAGATTTCAAATATTTTTTGAATGGTTTTCGTCTCGCTCGATCATACTTTGGGCAATCACCATGCTGCCGGATAACATAAAAATCGACACCTGGTTCGTGGAAGGTGCACGCCCCTCCGCATTTTAGGAACAGCGGTCAATTTAGCCCCTACAATCATAATGCTGGTACTGCCGATCAGCGGCATGTTCCTAAGCAGGCGTTCTCGACTCATACTGTTGACAACAACGTGATAAAGGGCTTGGGATACTCCCAAAATTGCCGTGTGTCCGGACAGCGGCTGTGCTTGCTATTCTCTCAAATCTCAATATCCGCAGGTCATGATGTCCCCGCTTTTTCGAAAGCGGGGACATTTTTTCTTCTCCGATACTTAAAAAACGGCAGAGAAATGTCCGTTGTATAGTAGAGGGCTTTTTGAAAATATCGCGCAGCTTTTTTCGGACAAAAGGCAAAAACATGTCCGTGTGTTATATGGAAGGAAAATTTTTCGCGCTACCCCCTAATTTGCAAAAATTATGTACGTTGTAAAGTGAGAGGGAACCACCCGCGAGGCAGAACCGTGACAGACCGCATCATTTTGTCCGTTGGAAAGTAGAAAGGGCAATTTGGAGCAGCGCACAGAGATTGTTTCGCCGTCTCCGAAACTTTTTCAAGAAATCTGGGACAAAACCGGCCTCTGATTCACTTAGCTAAGTAGAGAGGGAATCAGGGACAAGAGAAGTTTTTTGAAAAAGGGTGTCAAGTTTTCAGAGGAAAATGTCCGTTGTAAAGTGAAGGGCAACCAAGCGGCAATTCCCTCGTTCTCAAAATTTTATTTTCGCCACTACCAAGTTTTATACACAAAAATGTCCGTTGTATTGTGAAAGGAGTGTTTCAATATGCCAGACCGCACACGACCCATCCGCAAGGAAATCTGCCTGAACGAGCAGGAACTGAATCTCATCCAACACAAAATGCGCCAGTTGGGGACGCACAATTTCGGGGCGTATGCCCGCAAGATGTTGATTGACGGCTACATCATCAAGGTCGATTACACCGAGCAAAAGAAGCTGGCCGCTGCCGTCAGCCACGCTGCTTCAAACATCAACCAGATTTGTCGCCGCATCAACAGCACTGGGCGTTGCTATGAGGACGACGTTGCCGAGTGGGAGCTGCTGAAAGTGCGGCAGAGGGATGAGCTTTGACCACAACGGGATTTTCCATGTGTGGGTTTTCCGTCACCGGTTTTCCGGACGGTGGACAAGCTGACGCTCCGGAGTGTACCGCAGCCGGATTTCAGGACGACGGTTTTCGTGCCCTCCATCGGGGCTGAAATTCATCCTCTAACTAATAAGAAATAAATCAAGATACAAGAGAATCAATCTATCAATCAACACAAAAATGGATGGATTGATGGATGGGATAGGAGGTCAGATGAAAACTTTTTGCAAGCTCACAGCGCAGAGCCCAGCGGCGTCCTATGTGCCGCTTCCGAGGTTTCTTCTCCAAGACGAAGCCCTGCGGGGCATCAGCAACGACGCGAAGGTACTCTATGCGCTGCTGCTGGACAGAGCCAGCATTTCCCGGCGGAACGGCTACGTCGAGCCGGACGGCACCATCCGGCTGTACTTTACCTTGGAACAGGCACAGACGAAGCTCCACCGCAGCCGTCAGAGCGCCACGCGGATCTTCCGGGAGCTGGAGTATAGCAGCCTCATTATCCGCCGCAAGCAGGGTCTGGGCAAGCCCGCCCTCATCACGCTGAACTACCCAGCGGACGCAAAGCTCATCGCAAAGGAGGCCGAAGATGTACAAGCTTGACCCCATCGAGCATCTGCCGGACGGCTCGCTCTTCCGCCTGACGCCGGGGCAGCTCCGCAGCGTGCGCGGCCTTACAAAGCGCTGCTGCAACTTTTCAGGCGGCGAGTGCCTGCTGCTGGACGGCGTTTGCCCGCAGTACATCTCCCGCAGCCTGATCTGCCGGTGGTTTCGCCGCGCCGTGCTGCCGCGACAGCCAAAGCTGGAGCAGGCCATTCTCAGCCCGAAAAAACTCCGCCGCTGCGAAGTCTGCGGCACGGGCATCCTCGCCCGCTCCGGCAGGACAAAATACTGTCCCGCCTGCGCCGGGAAGGTTCACCGCCAGCAGAAGGCGAAATCCGCCCGCAAACGGCGGTCAGGCGTAGACAATTTGGGGGCGAAAAGCCCTTGAATTGCAAGCATTCCCGCACCGCCAAAGCCGCGCGGCAATACGATTTCCCTCGCGACCGCGAAATCGAATTCTATTTGTCTACATAAGCACCACGAAAGGAGACATTTCCATGGACAACATCCTCGCCGTCCCCATCCACCTCAAAATGACGCTGACCGCCAGAGAAGCGGCAGAATACAGCAACATCGGCATCAACAAGATCGACAGTATGCTCCGCTCGCCCAACTGCCCCTTCGTCTTGTTCGTCGGGACAAAAAAGCTGGTCAAGCGCCGGGAGTTTGAAGAGTACATCAGCCAAAAGCTGGTGATCTGACGGCAAAAGATAATTTGTAAAAACAGCTTGAGAGAAAAGAACCTATCTGCTATAATTATGTTGTTGCAGTAGGCTCTTTTCTCTCTGCGGGAAAGGAGTATACAATGGGCAAAAACTTAAAAGGCAAAGAATGCGGTAAGGGTATCTACCAAAGAAAGGACGGATTATATCACGCACGTTTTGTAGACAAAGCAGGAAAACGACATGAGAAATATTTCCAGACGATTCCCGAGGCGCGTAACTGGATCGAGCAGGCGAAATATGCCGACAAGCACGAAGACGTGTTTGTTCCATCGGACACGACGGTTGACGCATGGTTTTCATTTTGGATCGAGAACATTGTGGGCGATTTGGCACCCAACACCCTGCGAAATTATCGGGAGCGATACAAGCAGAACATCCAGCCCATCATCGGCAAAATGCTCCTTTCCGATGTGAAGCCCATGCACTGCAAAAAAGTGCTGCTTTCCATGGATGCGGATTATGCAGGTTCTACCATCCGGCAGACCTATATCACAATGGGTACGATGTTCAAGGCTGCGAAGATGAATGACCTGATTACCAAGCACCCAATGGACGGCGTTCGCTACACAAAGCCGATCCGAGCGCCGGACGACATTCACTTTTTAACGTGGGATGAGCAAATCAGATTTCTTGAAGTTGCGAAACGCTCCCACAACTACAATCAGTACGCGCTGATCCTTGAAACCGGTTTGCGCACCGGCGAGATGATCGGACTGACGTGGGATGCGATAGATTTCCAGAATCGGACGCTGACGGTCAACAAAACCTTGGAGTACCGCCACAAGCAGCACTTTTGGCGTGCAGGACCTCCGAAAACGCAGCAAAGCTATCGCACCATCCCGCTGACAGATCGGGCCTATGAAATTCTGAAAGAAATCAAGGATAAGCGCCCTTGGCAAAAGGAATCTCCGCTGCTCTCACAAACACTGGAATATATCGACCGGCGAACGGGGGCAATCTCCCGGCTGGTCATGCGTGATCTTGTCTTTATCAACTGGCGTACCGGGGAACCGGCAAAGAACAGTTCCTATGATACCCACCTTTACAAGCTATGTGATGAAGCAGGAATTGAAAAATTCTGTATGCACGCTTTGCGCCACACCTACGCCACAAGAGCGATTGAATGCGGTGTACAGCCCAAGGTGCTGCAAAAGCTGCTTGGTCACGCAAGTATAAAAACAACGATGGACAGATACGTCCATGTCACATCCGAATCCTTGGATCAGGCTGTGCGGCAATTTGAATCAGGCAGGGTTTCCTAGCATATAAGTCCATGCGAAAATGGCGTAAAAATGGCGTAAATCAAACGCGCCGGATTCCGGAAGCCCTTGAAAATCAAGACATTTTAAGGAGATAGAGAAAACTATGAAATTAGGTATCGTCGGACTTCCGAACGTCGGCAAGTCCACTCTCTTCAATGCGATCACCAACGCGGGCGCGGAGAGCGCCAACTACCCCTTCTGCACCATCGAGCCGAATGTCGGCATGGTGGCCGTGCCCGACGAGCGGCTCGACAAGCTCGCCGAGATGTATGCTCCCAAGAAGAAGACCCCCGCCGTTATCGAATTTGTCGACATTGCGGGTCTTGTCAAGGGTGCGAGCCAGGGCGCAGGTCTCGGCAACAAGTTCCTTGAGAACATCCGCCGCACCGACGCCATCGTGCATGTTGTGCGCTGCTTCGACGATGAAAACATCATGCACGTCGTGGCCGACGCGAGCACGAACGTCCCCGTCGACCCCTTGGGCGACATTGAGACCATCGACCTGGAGCTCATCATGGCGGACCTTGAAATGGTCAACCGCCGCGTGGAAAAAGCCACGAAGATGGCCAAGGGCGACAAGAAGTTCCTGCACGAGGTCGAGCTCTTCTCCGACCTTGCCAAGCACCTCGACGCGGGCAAGAGCGCGCGCACCTTTGAGGTCTCGAAGGACGACGCCGAGCTCATCGCGACGGCCGACTTACTCAGCCTCAAGCCCATCATCTACGCTGCGAACATGGACGAGGACGGCTTCGCCAATCAGGACGGCAACCAGTATCTCCAGCAGGTCAAGGAGCTCGCCGAAAAGGAGGGCGCGCAGGTGCTGCCCATCTGCGCCAAGCTCGAGCAGGACATCGCCGAGCTGGACGGCGAGGACCGCGCGATGTTCCTTGAAGAGCTCGGCATTCAGGAGTCCGGCCTCGACCGCCTGATCAAGTGCTCGTACGCCCTGCTCGGCCTCATCTCCTTCCTCACCTACGGCGAGGACGAGTGCAGAGCATGGACGATCAAGAACGGCACCAAGGCCCCGCAGGCCGCCGGCAAGATCCACTCCGACATCGAGCGCGGCTTCATCCGCGCCGAGACGATCAATTTCGACGACATGATCCGCTGCGGCAGCGTCGCCGCCGCGAAGGAAAAGGGCCTGCTCCGCAGCGAGGGCAAGGACTACGTCGTCAAGGACGGCGACATGATCTACTTCCGCTTCAACGTGTAAAAAAACAGCATACGGTATACAAAACTGGGGTAAAGCCGCATTCGGCTTTACCCCAGTCCCACATCCAGCGCCATCATCAAAAGAAATCCGACGAGAAACGCGCAGGTGCCGTCCCGCCCCCCTGCGCGCGGGATGAGTTCCTCCGCCGTCACGCAGAGCATCGCCCCGGCGGCAAAGCTCAAAAGCCACGGCATCAGCGGCCGCACCTGCACCGCTGCCAGTGCCGCCGCCACGCCGAAGAGCGGCTCCACCGCGCCCGAAAGCACGCCCGCGAGGAACGCTTCCCCGCGCTTTTTGCCCGCCTGACGCAGCGGCAGCGCCACCGCCGCGCCCTCGGGAAAGTTCTGCACGCCGATGCCGAGCGCCAGCGCCGCCGCGCCCGCAAGTCCCTCCCCATCCGCCGCCAGCGCGAACGCAAGGCCGACGGCCATGCCCTCTGGGATGTTGTGCAGCGTGATGGCGGCGAGCAGAAGGACATTTTCCTGCACCTCCCCCCGCCGCTCGCATAAAACATCCAGCGCGAGCAAAAAGGCGCTTCCCAGCGCGATGCCTCCGCCCACGGTCGCGACGCTTTGCACCCGTCCTGCCGCCGTGAGCTGCCCGAGCGCGGGCAGGATGAGGCTCCACACGCTCGCCGCCGTCATCACCCCGGCGGCAAAACCCAGCATCGCCCGCTGCGTCCGCGCGCTGCCCTCGCGCGCAAAGAACAGCACCGTCCCCGCGCCCAGCGTGGTCATCAGAAAGAGAAACGCCGTGCCGAGCGCGGCGAGTAGGAGTGTATGGAGCATTTTCGATCACCTTTCCCGTCTTCTCAGGCGGAGCGCCGCCCGTATGCCAGTATAGGCAGAGCGCGGGCAGGACGTGAAAAAGGCGCGGAGCTTTCAGCTCCGCGCCTTTTGCTGCGCGATGTTCAGATGTTACTGCATCAGCTGCGCCACCATGTCGGTGTACGCGCCGGGGTCTTCGAGCGGCAGCCCCGCGATGAGGTTCGCCTGATCGTAGAGGATCTTCGCGTAGAGCGCAGCCTTGTCGCGGTCCGTCGCCATCAGCGCTTCCATCGCCTTGACCGCCGGATGCGCCACGTTCAGCTCGAGGATGCGCTCGGCCTTGACAGGCTCGGGCATTTCGAAGTTCTTGAAGTACTTTTCCATCTCGAAGCTGAAGCCCTCGCCCGCCGTCAGGCAGACGGGATGGGTCTTTAGACGGTGGGAGACCTTGACCTCCTTGACCTTGTCGCCGAGGGTCTCCTTGACGAATTCGAGCAGCGCGCTGCTCTCGGCTTCGTCCTTTTGTTCCTCCTCGCCGCCGAGTTCAAGATCGCCGTCCACAATGGAGCGGAAGGGCTTTTCGTCGTAGTTCATCAGGGCCTGAAGCGTGAATTCGTCCGTCTCGCCGGTCAAATAGAGGATCTCGTAGTTCTTGTCCTTCAAAAGCTCGGTCTGCGGCAGCTTATCCACCGCCGCGACGCTCTCGCCCGCGGCGTAGTAGATGCACTTCTGATCTTCTTTCATGCGCGAGACGTATTCGCGGAGCGTCGTGAGCTTCTTCTCCGTGGAGGAGTAGAACATCAGCAGCTCCTTGAGAGAGTCCTTGCGCGTCTCGCCGCCGTCGCTCACGATGCCGAAGCCAAGCTGGCGGCCGAAGTTCGCGTAGAACTTCTCGTAGCCCTCGCGGTCGTCCCCCAGGAACTTTTCAAGGTCGGCGCGCACCTTCTTTTCAAGGTTCTGGCCGATGACCTTGAGCTGGCGGTCGTGCTGCAAGAGCTCGCGGGAGATGTTGAGGCTCAGATCCGGCGAATCGACCACGCCGCGCACAAAGCGCAGATAGTCAGGCAGGAGCGTGTCGCACTTGTCCATGATGAGAACGCCCGCGCTGTAGAGCTGCAAGCCCTTCTCGTAGCCTTCCGTGTAGAAGTTGAACGGGCGCGACGACGGCACGAACAGCAGCGCCTTATAGGTGACGCTGCCCTCGGCAGAGACGGTGATCGTACGCTGGGGCTTGTCGAATTCGCGCGTCAGCTCAGAATAGAACTTGTTGTACTCCTCGTCCGTCACCTCGCTGCGCTTGCGCTGCCAGAGCGGCACCATGGAGTTGACGGTCTTGAGCGCTTCGACGGTCTCAAACTCGGGCTTCTCCGGGTCGCTGCCCTCCTTGACCTTCTGCTCGGGCATCATCATGCGGATGGGGTAGCGGATGTAGTCGGAATACTTCTTGATGAGCGCGTGCAGGCGGTAGGGCTCGAGATACTCGCTGTAGTTCTCCTCGTCCGTGTCGGGCTTGATGTGCATGATGACCTCGGTGCCGACCGTTTCCTTGTCGCACTCGGTCACGGTGTAGCCGTCCGCGCCGGAAGACTGCCAGCGGTAGGCCTGCTCTTCGCCGTACTTCTTCGTGAGAACGGTGATCTCATCGGCGACCATGAAGGCGGAGTAGAATCCCACGCCGAACTGGCCGATGATGTCGATATCGGCGTCCTTCTTGTCCTTTTCCTCCGTCTCCTGGCGGAACTTATAGGAACCGGAGGAGGCGATCACGCCGAGGTTGTTTTCAAGCTCTTCTTTACTCATGCCGATGCCGTTATCGGAAACGGTCAGCGTGCGGTTTTCCTTGTCGACCGACACCGTGATGGCAAAATCGCTGCGGTTCATGCCGACCTTGTCATCCGTCAGCGCAACATAGCAGAGCTTGTCGATGGCGTCGCTGGCGTTGGAGATGATCTCGCGCAGGAAGATCTCCTTATGGGTATAAATGGAGTTTATCATCAGGTCGAGCAAACGCTTCGACTCTGCTTTGAACTGTTTCTTTGCCATAAAAGCATCCCTCTCTTATCGTAATTTGACTCTCAGTATAGCAGATAATCCTTTGCATTTGTTACCGTTCCGTGAACTTTTAGCACTCTCGTGCTTCAAGTGCTAACGCAATTTTTGTGCCGCAGGAAGGTTCCGCCGCGCCAAAATCGCGCTTCTCGCCGCTTCTCTTGTCGAAATCGCATATTCATACGTTTTTCTGCCGTTTTTCTTTGGGCAAACTGCGCTATTGACTTCTCGCCCCGCGCGCGCTAAAATTAGCCCATCAAATATGAGAGATACATGAAAGGACGTCATGCTATGTTCCGTTTTGCTTATGCAAATCAGAATACCGCTTCCGCTTCTGCCGCCTGCGCAGAGGCCGCTTCCTGCTGCACCTCTCAGTTCTCCGCTTGCAACTGCATCGTTATGGGCGCCATTATGATGGCGTCCATTATTATTTTCCGCGAGATTACCATCATTGGCTTTTCCCTTCTGGTACTGGTCCTTCTGGTCGTTCTTTCGCGTGTTGCCCCGACAAGATGCAATTGCTGAGCACTTCTTCAAGCGATACAGCAAAGCGGTTCTGCCGGGATGGCGGGATCGCTTTTTTGTATAAACAAACCTGTCAATTCTTGAATCAAAGGAGATACAAAACGATGAAAAAGAAGTTTATGTGCATGTTCATGGCCGCTGCCATGACGCTCTCGATGGCCGCCTGCGGCTCCAAGGGCGACGATGCGAACACCGACGACAATGCAGGCGGCGCATCCGACGATGTCCAGACCTTTACGGTCGGCACCTCCGGCCCGCTGACCGGCGACAACGCGATCTACGGTATGGCCGTCAAGCAGGGCGTGGAGCTCGCCGTCAACGAGATCAACGCGAGCGACAGCAAGATCAAGTTTGAGTTCCTCTCTCAGGACGATGAGGCCGACGGTGAAAAGGCCGTCAACGCCTACAACAACATGATGGACAACGGTATGCAGGTCCTCGTCGGCCCCACGACCACCGGCGCTTCCATCGCCGTTGCCGATGCCTGCTACACCGACCGCACCTTCATGCTGACCCCCTCCGCCTCCTCCACTGACGTGACCGCGGGCAAGGACAATGTCTTCCAGGTCTGCTTCACCGACCCCAACCAGGGCGTTTGCGCTGCCGACTACATGGCTGAGCACTACGGCGATGCCAAGATCGCCGTCATCTACCGCAACGACGACGCCTACTCTCAGGGCATCCGCGATGCTTTCGTGAAGGAAGCGGGCGACAAGGGCCTCTCCATCGTCTATCAGGGCACCTTTACCCTCGACACCTCCTCTAACTTCTCCGTTCAGCTCGCCGCCGCGCAGACTGCCGGCGCCGACCTCGTCTTCCTCCCCATCTACTATCAGCCCGCTTCCGTGATCTTCGCGCAGGCCAAGGCCATGGGCTATGCCCCCACCTTCTTCGGTGTGGACGGCATGGACGGCATCCTCAATATGCCCGGCTTTGACACCAGTCTCGCCGAGGGCCTCGTGCTGATGACCCCGTTCTGCGCCACCGTTGAATCCAGCAAGAGCTTCGTCGACGCTTACACTGCCGCTTACGGCACCACGCCCAACCAGTTCGCCGCCGACGCCTACGATGGTGTTTACATCGTCAAGGCCGCGCTCGAACAGGCCGGCTGCACCGCCGATATGAGCAATGAAGAGATCTGCGACGCGCTCGTTTCCGCCATCACCTCCCTCAAGTTCACCGGCCTCACCGGTACCGACATGTCCTGGAACGCCGAGGGTCAGGTCTCCAAGGCCCCGACCGCCTACGTCGTCAAGGACGGCCAGTACGTTGAGGGCTGATCCCCGCAAAGATACCAAACAGACCGTTTATCGTCTCTCTCACGGAGCGAAGGGTCGCCGGGAGGAAAAAACTCCCGGCGGCCTGCGCCCTGCTTCTATGGCGGAAACGAAGGCAGCGTCCTTCCTCTCTGCCCTTGTTTCTGCCACAGACGTTTTCCCCAACTCCAACGAGAAAAAAGAGGTGCCATCCTATGGAATTCTTATCCTATCTCATCAGCGGCATCAGCCTCGGCAGCGTGTACGCCATCATCGCCCTCGGCTATACGATGGTCTACGGCATTGCCAAGATGCTGAACTTCGCCCACGGCGACGTCATCATGATCGGCGGCTACGTTTCCTTCTGCGCGATGTTCTATCTGGGCCTTCCCAGCATCGTCGCGGTGCTGATGGCCGTTGTCGTGTGCACCGTCCTCGGCATCGTCATCGAGCGCCTTGCCTACAAGCCCCTGCGCTCCGCGCCGAGCCTCGCGGTGCTCATCACCGCCATCGGCGTGAGCTATTTCCTTCAGAACTCCGCGCTGCTCATCTGGAAGGCCGCCGCGCGCTCCTATCCCCCCGTGGTCACGGGCGCTGTGAAGATCTTCGGCGGCAAGCTGACCGTTTCCTACATCTCCCTTCTCACGATCTCCGTCTGTATCGTCATCATGATCGCGCTGACGCTCTTTGTCAGCAAGAGCAAGATGGGCAAGGCCATGCGCGCCTGCTCGGAGGATAAGGCGGCGGCGCAGCTGATGGGCATCAACGTCAACGCGACCATTTCCGCGACCTTTGCCATCGGCTCGGCGCTCGCGGCCATCGCCGGCGTGCTGCTCTGCTCGTTCAATACCTCCCTCATGCCCACCACCGGCTCCATGCCCGGCATCAAGGCTTTTACCGCGGCGGTGTTCGGCGGCATCGGCTCCATCCCCGGCGCATTCCTCGGCGGGCTCCTGCTCGGCATCATCGAGGCCATGGCCCAGGCGTATATCTCGACGAACCTCGCAAACTCGATCGTCTTTGCCGTGCTGATCGTCGTGCTGCTCGTCAAGCCCGCAGGACTGCTCGGCAAGTACGTGCCGGAGAAAGTGTAAGGTGGCCGGAATGACAAAGAAAATGAAACAGTTCAACTCCCTCAAGAAAACCACCAAGGTCGACTTTGCGACCTATTTCGGCGTGATCGCCGCGTTCGTCATCGTGACGGTGCTGCGAAGCAACGGCTCGCTCTCCCGCTCCACCATCGGCCTTCTCGTGCCGATCTGCTGCTATATGTCCATGGCCGTTTCGCTGAACCTCACCGTCGGCATCCTCGGCGAGCTGAGCCTCGGCCACGCGGGCTTTATGAGCGTGGGCGCGTTCACGGGCATCGTCGTTTCGCAGAGCCTTATGAATTTCATCCCGAACGCCCCCGTGCGCCTTGCGCTCTCGATGTTCGCCGGCGCGCTCCTTGCAGCGCTCGTCGGCCTTCTCATCGGCACGCCCGTGCTCCGCTTGCAGGGCGACTATCTCGCCATCGTGACGCTCGCCTTCGGCGAGATCATCAAAGAGCTCATCAACTGCCTCATCATCGGCTGCGATGAAAAGGGTCTGCACTTCGTCTTCAACCTCTCGGGCAACAAGACAGTCGACGACCTCGGTCTCGGCGCGAACGGCACGGCCATCATCAAGGGCGCGCAGGGCGCGACCGGCACCACCGCCATCGCAAGCTTCACCGCGGGCTTCATCCTCGTGATGCTCACGCTCCTCATCGTGCTGAACCTGACGCGCTCGCGCGCGGGCCGCGCGATCATGGCCATCCGCGACAACCACATCGCCGCGCAGGCAATCGGCCTGAACCTGACGAAATATAAGCTCATGGCCTTCGTCACCTCCGCCGCCCTCGCGGGCGCGGCGGGCGCGCTCTTCGGCCTGAACTACTCTTCTCTCCAGGCCACAAAGTTCAACTTCAACCTCTCTATCCTCGTGCTGGTGTTCGTGGTGCTCGGCGGGCTCGGCAACGTCTGGGGCTCGCTCGTCGCCGCCGCCGCGCTCACCATCCTGCCCGAGGCACTGCGCCCGCTCCACGACTACCGTATGCTCATCTATGCGATCGTGCTGATCTTCGTCATGCTCGCGACCAATAACCCGCAGGCCAAGGCGTTCTTCGGCAGGCTCTTGCCCCACCGCCGCGCCAGTGCTGAAAAGGAGGACTGACCATGACACAGAAAGAAAAAGCCAAGCTCGTTCCCGTCTCCCGTGAGCCGGCGCTGCTGACCGAGCGCGACGCGGATAAATCCCCCGTGCTCGAGTGCATCGACCTCGGCATCACGTTCGGCGGTCTGAAAGCGGTCGACAACTTCAATGTGACCATCGGCCGCACCGAGATCACCGGCCTCATCGGCCCGAACGGCGCGGGCAAGACCACGGTCTTCAACCTGCTCACCAAGGTCTATCAGCCCACCCACGGCACGATCCTCTTAAACGGCAAGGATATCCACGACCTCAACACCGCGCAGGTCAACCGCGCGGGCATCGCACGTACGTTCCAGAATATCCGCCTGTTCGGCGATATGAGCGTGGAGCAGAACATCACCGTCGCCATGGACAACCAGGTGCACTACACGATGCCCGAGGGCATCCTGCGCCTGCCCCGCTTCTGGAAGGAAGAGCGCGTCATGCACGAGCGCGCGATGGAGCTGCTCTCCATCTTCCACATGGAGCACCTCGCCGACGCCAAGGCAAGCTCGCTGCCCTACGGCGCGCAGCGCCGCCTCGAGATCCTGCGCGCGCTGGCGACGAACCCGAGCCTTCTGCTGCTCGACGAGCCCGCCGCCGGCATGAACCCGAGCGAGACGGCCGAGCTGATGGAAAACATCTGCTCCATCCGCGATACCTTCCATATCGCGGTGCTGCTCATCGAGCACGACATGAACCTCGTCATGAATATCTGCGAGGGCATCGCCGTGCTGAACTTTGGCCGCGTCATCGCCAAGGGCACGCCCGAGGACATTCAGAACAATCCCGAGGTCATTGAAGCCTACCTCGGCAAGAAGAAGGAGGCCTGACGATGGGACAGATCTTACAGGTGAATGATCTTCACGTTTACTATGGCAGCATCCACGCCGTCAAGGGCGTTTCCTTTGAGGTCAACGAGGGCGAGATCGTCACGCTCATCGGCGCGAACGGCGCGGGTAAGTCGACCGTTCTGAACACGGTCTCCGGCCTTCTGCATCCCAAGCACGGCAGCGTCGTTTTCGAAGGCAAGGACTTAAAGGGCGTACCCGCGCACAAGATCGTCGAGCGCGGTCTTGCACAGGTTCCCGAAGGCCGCCACGTCTTTTTGCAGATGACCGTGGAGGACAACCTTGAAATGGGCGCCTACACCCAGCCGAACTCCACCATTGACGCGGGCATTGCAGATGTGTATGAGCGCTTTCCGCGCCTAAAGGAGCGCCGCCGCCAGATCGCCGGCACGCTCTCCGGCGGCGAGCAGCAGATGCTCGCCATGGGCAGAGCGCTCATGTCGCGCCCCAAGCTTTTGATGCTCGACGAGCCGTCCATGGGCCTTGCGCCCATCCTCGTTGAGCAGATCTTCGACATCGTCCGCGAGCTGCACGCCGCAGGCACGACGATCCTCCTCGTCGAGCAGAACGCGCAGGCGGCGCTCTCCGTCGCCGACCGCGCCTACGTGCTGGAAACGGGCCGCATCACCCTCTCCGGCACCGGCAAAGAGCTCATGGCGAGCGACGCGGTGCGCAAGGCGTACCTCGGCGGCTGATATTCCCATTCAAAAAAAAGAGTCGTTCGACCGAACGGCTCTTTTTTTGCGCACTTTCCCCGTGCTGTTCAAAGTACGCCCCTTTTCGCGCATTTCCCGCTTGCATCCGCCATCCCGTGCGGATAGAATACCATGTACCCGGTAAAACCCGCGGCGCGGCCGCCATTCGGCAAAAAATTCAGATTCTCTTCATCAATTCTTTGCTTTTTCGTGCTATAGTAGAGGATAACGGCCGCTTTGACCGGTCTTCCCCGGCGCGGCGCGCGCCGAGTGTTTCTTGCGAAAGGAGTGGGGCGATCATGGGTTTTCTGCGCTGCTGCGTTTATTTCGCGGCTTTGGGCGTCGCGTCGTTTTTTGTCGGCAGGCTTCTGCCAAAGTCCTGGTTTCACGCCGACCGCTTCCCCTATCGCTGCGCGCCGTGGGAGGCAAAGCTCTACCGCGCGCTGCGCGTGCACGCATGGCAGGACAAGGTGCCCGACATGAGCAGGATCGTCCCGAAGCTCATCCCCGCCAAAAAGCTCGAGGGCGACTTCCGCGAGCAGCTGCCGCGCATGATCGAGGAGACCTGCGTGGCGGAGTGCATCCACTTCCTGCTCATGCCGCTCGGCCTCTATGCCCTGCGCCTCTGGCCCGGGGCGGGCGGCGCGCTTTTCGCGGCCGTCTACATTCTTTTCGGCAACCTTCCCTTCCTCATCATCCAGCGCTACAACCGGCCGCGCCTTGTGCGTCTGCTCGCCATGCAGCAGCGCCGGAGCGCGAAACAGAACCAACAACCGTCGTAAAGGATCGGACCGATGAACGTTTTGATTTTAAGCTGCAACACCGGCCAGGGGCACAACTCCTGCGCCGCGGCGCTCGCCGAGGAGTGCCGCATCCAGAACATTCCCTGCACAACCGAGGACGCGCTGCGCTTCATCTCGCCCGAGGTCTCGCGCTTCATCTCCAACTGGCACGTGCGCATCTACCGCCACGCGCCGGGTCTTTTCCGCGTGGGCTACCGCGCGGCGGAGGAGCATCCCGCGCAGTTCAACGAGAGCTCCGCGCTCTACCGTTATCTCACGCAGGGTGCGCAGCAGCTCAGCGGCTTCATCGCCGGCAGCGGCTTCGATACCGTGATCTGCACGCATCCCTTCGCGGCGCTCATGGTCAGCGAGGTCGTAAAGGAGCACCTGCCGCACCTCAAGACCTGCCTCATCGCAACGGACTACACCTGCTCGCCCAGCGTGAAGGACAGCTCACTCGACCGCTATTTCATCCCCGCCTCGTCGCTCTCCGGCGACTTTCTCGGCGGCGGCATCACGCCCGAGCGCCTGCGCGCCTGCGGCATTCCCGTCCGCCAGATGTTCCACTCCGGCGTGCGCAAGGAGGATGCCAAGCGCTCGTTCGGCATCCCCGTCGACCACCGCCATCTTGTGATGATGTGCGGCAGCATGGGCTGCGGCCCCATCATGAGCATCGCCCGCCGCATTGGGCGCAGCCTGTCGAACGATCAGGATCTCACGATCGTCTGCGGCACGAACCAGCGGCTCTACAACCGCCTCTCCCGGCATTTTTGCGGCGTGAAGAATGTCCACATCCTCGGCTATGTGAAGGACATGGCGCTTCTGATGGACTCGGCGGACCTCTATCTCACCAAGCCCGGCGGCATCAGCGTGACCGAGGCAGCCTCGATGCGCCTTCCCATGGTCTTCATCGACGCGGTCGCCGGCTGCGAGGAATACAACAAGGACTTTTTCCTGCGCGCGGGCGGCGCGGCCACTGGCAAGACGCCGCGCGAGATCGCGCGCGTGAGCCTCAAGCTTCTTGGCGATGAAAATACGCTTGAAAAGATGGGCGATGCACTGGATACCGCCGTGCCGCACGATGCGGCGGCGCACATCCTCTCGGAAATGAGTAAGGAGGGAGACAACGCATGATCCGCCCCTCTGTCGACTACCGCGCCTTTCGTTTCAGCAAGCTCTGCTCGCCGGAATTTTCCCACGTGTGGCTGCTGCTCTTCTGGCCCGCCTTCGGCCTGCTCTTTTCCTATGTGGAGCGCTTTTATCCCGCCGCGCATTACATCGAGATGCACTGCGCGCTCGACGATCTCATCCCCTTCAACGAGTGGTTCCTCATCCCCTACCTCTTCTGGTTCGTCTATCTCGTCGGCGCGGTGGTCTACACGTTTTTCTTCGATGTACCCGGCTTTCGCCGCATGATGCGCTTTGTGATGATCACCTACACGGTGACGATCATCATCTATCTTCTCTTCCCCACCTGCCAGATGCTGCGGCCCGAGGTCTTCCCGCGCGACAACCTCCTCACGCGCTTCATCGCGCACTTCTACGCCTTCGATACAAACACCAATGTCTGCCCCTCGCTGCATGTCATCGGCTCGTTCGCGGCGCTCTTCGCCTTCTGGCACGCGCCGGTCTTCTCGGCCAGGAGCTGGCGCATCGCCTCGGCCATCGCTGCCTTTCTCATCTGCATTTCCACCGTCTTTATGAAGCAGCACTCTATCCTCGATGTGCTCGCGGCGCTGCCGCTGTGCGCGATCGGCTATTACTTTGCCTACCTCAAAACGCCGAAGCGCGCCAAATGCAAAGTGCATAAATGATTTAAAAAACCGGCAGGAGCCTTCCGCTCCCGCCGGTTTTCCATGTCCCGCCGACGCGCGCCCGGCAGTGCATATATTCGCGCAGCAATGCATAAATTTGGTTCATTTTGCAGTGTTCTTTCATTTTCTGTGCGTTTTGCATAGAACTTTTTTATTTTTACCCGTTACTTTTGAATTTTCAGCCGTTGACATCAAATAAAGAAACGCCTATACTTTCACTATCGTTGATGAACCGAATGAAAATTCGCAAATCGATAGTAAATTATACAAGATGGATGATATTTCAAAAGGAGCGAACGAACCATGAAAAAATTTCTTGCACTTTCTCTGGCTCTGCTGATGAGCCTCTCGCTGATCGCCTGCGGCAGCAAGACAGACGACGCCGACAAAGCCGCCGATGACGCCGATCCCGCGCAGAACGATTCCAACACGCTGATCCTCGGCACCTCTGCCGACTATGCCCCCTTCGAGTTCATGTACGCCGACAAGGACGGCGTGATGCAGTATGCCGGCATCGACATTTCCGCCGCCCAGTATGTCGCCGACGAGCTGGGCAAGGAGCTGCAAATCGAAAACATGAGCTTCGACTACCTGCTTGCCTCGCTCGCAAAGGGCGACTATGACATCGTTATGGCGGCCATGGAGGCAACGCCCAAGCGTCTCGCCGCCGCCGACTTCTCCGACCCCTACTACACCGATGTTCCCCCGATGATCCTTGTCAAGGCGGACGCTGCCGCGCAGTATGCAACGCTTGCCGACTTTGAAGGCAAGAGCGTGGGCGCGCAGGCCGCTACCACCAAGGAGTCCATCGTGAGCGATCAGATGACGGGCGCAAGCCTCGTCTCCCTCTCCCTTGTGACCGACCTTGTCAATGAACTGGTCTACGGCAAGATCGACGCAGTTGTGCTCGACGGCGCAGTTGCGCAGGAATACGCCGGCGCCAACCCCGACCTCGCTATCGCCCCCGCCTCCTCCGAGCTTGGCGAAGCCCAGCCCTACTGCATCGCCGTCGCTAAGGGCGATCCCAAGGGCCTGCTGCCCGGCATCAACGAAGCCATCGCCAAGATGCAGTCTGAGGACAAGCTTGCCGAGTTCATCGCCGCCGCCAACGAACTGAGCGGTGTGGCCGTTGAGGTCACGCCCGACACCCCCGCGGCCTAAAAATCCATTTGCTCTCCTCTCTTTCTATCTCTCATTGCCAAAGAGCAAAGCCCCTCATACGGCTTTGCTCTTTGGCGCGCCTCACACCAACTCACTTGAAAGGAGCCCTTTCCCATGGACTTTGCCGCATGGTGGACGAACCTTTTTGCCGGGATGTCACCGGCCTCGTTCTTTAATCTTTCCTTCCTGCCGAAGTACTGCGTATACTTTTTGCAGGCGCTCGGATATACGCTCCTGCTCGCGGTCGTATCCGTTGCGCTGGCGGTCCTCCCGGCGCTGCTGCTGGCGTTCATGCGTCTGAGCAAAAACCGTCTTGTGCGCGTCGTCTCGGGCGCATACATTGCGCTCTTCCGCTCAACGCCGCTGCTCGTGCAGCTCTCGATCATCTACTTTGGCCTTTTTGGCGCGATCTCCATCCCGCGCCTCTACCTCTTCGGCTTTATCGATATCTCGCGCTTCATCCCCGGCGTTGTGGCGCTGGCGCTCAACAGCTCGGCCTACGTCGCCGAGATCTTTCGCGCGGGCATCCTAGCCGTGGACGCGGGGCAGACCGAGGCCGCGCGCTCGCTGGGGCTTTCCTCCGCGCAGGCGATGAAGCTTGTCGTGCTGCCGCAGGCCGTGAAAAACGTCCTGCCCGCGCTCGGCAACGAGGTCGTCACCATGGTCAAGGAATCGTCCATCTGCTCCACGCTCGGCATGGTCGAGCTGATGTTTGCGGCCAAAACGGTGGCGAACGCCACCTATATTTCCCTCGCGCCCTATGTGCTGTCGGCGATGATGTATTTTGTCATCACCTACCCCGCCGGCAAGGCGATCGAGGCACTGGAAAGGAGAATGCGTCGTGGCGACAAGCACTAATTCTCTCATTCGCGTGGTGGACGTGTCCAAGGAATACAACGGCGGCAGCGTCCACGCGCTCTCCCACTGCAATTTCAGCGTGAAACGAGGCGAGGTCGTGGCCATCATCGGCCCCTCCGGCAGCGGCAAATCGACGCTGCTGCGCTGCCTGAACCTCCTGGAGCAGCCGACCTCCGGCACGATCTACTTCAAGGATGTTGCCCTCAACGGCAAAAAAGTCGACCTTGACCTCCACCGCCGCGAGATGGGCATGGTCTTCCAGCATTTCAACCTCTTCCCGCATATGACGGTGAAGAAGAACATCACCCTCGCGCCCGTCAAGCTGGGCCTCAAATCTCAGGCGGAGGCCGACGCGCAGGCCATGGCGCTGCTCGAGCGCATCGGTCTTGCCGACAAGGCGGACGAATACCCCGCGATGCTCTCCGGCGGCCAGAAGCAGCGCATCGCCATTGTGCGTGCGCTCGCCATGGCGCCCGAGGTCATGCTCTTCGACGAGCCGACGAGCGCGCTCGACCCCGAGATGGTCGGCGAGGTGCTCGACCTCATGCGCGACCTTGCCGAGGGCGGCATGACGATGGTCGTCGTCACGCACGAGATGGGCTTCGCCCGCGAGGTCGCTGACCGCGTGGTCTTCATGTCCGGCGGCACGATCATCGAAGAGGGCTCCCCTGCCGATCTCTTCGATTACCCGCAGAGCGAAAGACTGCAATCTTTTCTTGCAAAAGTCCTATGACGGCGCAAAAAGGCGTCCGGCCACTGGCCGGACGCCTTTTTTCTTGTCGGTATGATGTTTTTACATCTTCTCCGGTGCGGAGCAGCCGATGACCTTGAGGCCGTTGGCAAGCACCTGGCGCGTCGCAGCGGCAAGCTTGAGGCGCGCGTCGATGACAGCCTCGTCCTCGCCCTTGATGCGGCAGGCGTTGTAGAACTTGTGGAACGCCGCGGCAAGACGCATGAGATAGCGGTTGATATAGCTCGGGTCGTAGTCGCGCGCCGCCATGCGGATCTCCTCAGCGAAGGAGGAAAGCTCCTTGATGAGCGCGCGCTCGGGCTCGCTCGAAAGGATGGACAGGTCGACCGCGCCGGGCTTGACGCTGTGGCCTTCCTCCTCCAGCGCTTTGAGCAGGCTGCAAATTCGCGCGTGCGCGTACTGGATATAGTAGATGGGGTTCTCGCTGTCCTCGCGCACGGCGAGGCCGAGGTCGAATTCCATCTGCGTGTCGGGCTTGGCGTTGAAGAAATAGCGACAGGCGTCGACGGGAATCTCATCGAGCAGGTCAGAGAGCGAAATGGTCTTACCCGTGCGCTTGGACATACGCACGACCTCGCCGTCGCGCACGAGCTTGACGAGCTGCATGAGCACGATGTCAAGGCGGTTGGTGCCGTCGAGGCCCAGCGCGTCCATCGCGCCCTTCATACGGGCAACATGGCCGTGATGGTCCGCGCCCCAGATGTTGATGACCTTGTCGAAATGACGCACGGCGAACTTGTTGCGGTGGTAGGCGATGTCGCCGGCAAAGTAGGTGTAGAAGCCGTTGGCGCGGCGCAGCACATCGTCCTTTAAGTCGAGCTTGTCGATGTCCTCGTCCTTCTTGCCCTGCTTGCGGTACTGCTCGCGCATGATCTCGGCGGTCTTGAGCCAGAGCGCGCCTTCCTTTTCGTAGGTCCAGCCGAGCTTATGAAGCTCCTCGACGGTGTCTTTGACATAGCCGCTGTTGTGGAGCGAGGACTCGAAGAACCACTCGTCGAACTTGATGCCGTAGCGCTCGAGGTCGCTCTTCATCTTCGGGATGTTGCGCTCCAGGCCGAACGCCGCCATGTCGGCGTGGCGCTCCTCGACGGATTTATCAAGATAGCTCTCGCCGTGAAGGTCGTAAAAGGCCTTGGCAAGCTCGCGGATATCGTCGCCGTGGTAGCCGTCCTCGGGGAACTCAACGGCGTCCTCGCCGCGGATGAGCTGGATGTAGCGTGCCTCGATGCTCTTGGCGAACTTTTCGATCTGGTTGCCGAAATCGTTGACGTAGAACTCGCGCCAGACCTTCGCACCCGACCAGTCGAGCACCTCTGCGAGCGTATCGCCGAGCACGCCGCCGCGCGCGTTGCCCATGTGCATGGGGCCGGTGGGGTTCGCGGAGACGAACTCGACCATGTACTTCTTGCCGTCCAGCCAGTTGTCGCGGCCGTAGTTCTCCTTCTCCTCTTCCACGGCGGAGAGCACGTCGGCGTACCACTTGTCGCCGAGGCGGAAGTTGAGGAAGCCCGGGCCCGCGATCTCAACGCTCGTAAAGTAGGTGTCGCTCAGGTTCATGTGCTCGGTCAGAATTTTCGCGACCTCGCGGGGATTCTTGCGCATGGCCTTGGATGCAGCCAGGCAGAAGGTCGTCGTATAGTCGCCGTTGGCGGTATCCTTGGGGATCTCCACGGCGGGAACGGTGGTAACGCCCTCGGGCAGGAGGCCCTCCTGCACAGCCGCGCGGTAAGCCGCCGCCGTCAGCTCGGCGATCTGGTTCTTTGCGCTGCGGATCATATTCATAGCAAATTCTCCTCTATCCTTTGCGGTTTTACCCAGTCGGCGCGGCGGGATCGCCCAAAATCGCCCCATGGGGATACTTTTTCGAAATTATACTATATTTATCCGCAGAAAACAAGGGAAAGTGCAAGAAATCTGCTCACGCGGCACCCTCCCTGCCGCGCAGCACTTCCCTGACCGCGCCGCGATGGCGAAAGACCGTCATCCAGCAGAAGAACAGCGTCAGCGCGGCGCAGAGGCTGACGCAGCGCCGGTAGTCCATCACCTCGCCGAGCGCCCCCACCGCGAGCGAGAGCACGGCGCTCGCAGCCGTGACGAGCATACTCTCATAGGCGTTGATGCGGGCGCGCAGCGGGTCGGGAAGATAGCGCTGCACCGCCGCTTGGCGGATCGTTGCGCTGTTGATGCCGAGAAAGCCGCAGAAAGCGCGATTTGCGAGCATCAGCGGATACGGCAGCCACAAAAGCAGTACGTCCATCATCTCATAGACCTGATACACGGCGAAGATGAAGGGAAAACGCTTCTTTTCCGGCAGGCTGTAGCGGTAACGCACCACGCCGCCGAGCGAACGCCCGGCAAACTCCGCCACGGAGAAAAAGGAGTACATCGCCGCCGTAAAGCCGGGAGAAGTGCGGAAAAAGGCGACGAGCAGCGGCGAATAGCCCGCCGCCATGCCGTTGGTCACCGCCATATAATCATACAGCGCGCGCAAGCCCTTTTCCCGCCTGAGATAGGCTGCCGCCTCGCGGAGATCTCCCCACCAGAGGCGTAGGGAAAATCGCTCGCCGCCGCGCGGCGTTTCTGCGACCGTGATCTTATTTTCGATGAGCGCGGAGAGCAGCGACAGCGCCGACTGCACGAGCAGCAGCCGCGCCACGCCCAGCGTATCGAAGAGCACGGCGGCCACGGGCATCATCAGCACCTTGAGCACGGGATAGAGCATGGAGGAAACCGTGTAGCCCTTTTCCTCCATGCCCTCCGGCAGGATGAGCGGGTAAAAGCTGCTGTAGGCCAGCTCGTCAAAGGCGCTCAGGCACGCGAGCAGCAGCGAAAAGCCGAGATACACCGTGTAAGAGAACTCACAGCGCAGCAGGTAAATGCCTGCGAGCGCGTAGAGCAGCGCGTTCACCGCGTCGCCGCCGACGAGGAAGGGCTTTCTCGGGTAGCGGTCCATCAGCGGCGCGATCAGAAGCGGCAGCACCGCCCCCGGCAGCAATTGGATCGCTACCACGAGCGCCGAGGCCAGCGTACTGCCCGTTTCGTCAAAGACGAGAAACGACAGCGCAAAGCTGCTGATGATGCCGCCCGCCGCGCCGAGCGAGGTCGCGAGCGTGATGCGGATAAAATCCTTTGTCCAGAGTGTTTTCTTCATGGTTCTCACCTCGCCATTATTATGGCATGGCACGTGAACGAAAAAAAGACGGTATCTGTGGGAAACTTTCTCCCGTCAGATACCGTTTAATAGCTCTTTTTTACCTTTCCGCAGGAAAGTCCTCCAGCAGCACGCAGGCCTCGCGGTAGCGGCGGTTCGCCTTGTACCATTCGAGCATCCACTTGAGGTGGAAGCGCGCGTAGCCCGCGCCGCGCTCGCGCCGCAGCAGGGCAAAGCAGTCCGTTAAGAGCTTTCCGTAGCGCTCGTCGCGCAGATAGTCCGGCGTTTCCACTCGATAGCGCACGAGCGCGAGCATCTGCCGCTCGGGTGCGTGCGCTTCGTCCTCGGGGAGCATCGCCTCCGCCCGCGCAAGCGCGGCGAGCGCCTCATCCCGCCGCCCCAGCGCCTCGCAGCAGACGGCTTTCTTGTGCAGTGCCAACGCATCCGGCTTCTCCAGCGCGGCAAAGTAGGCATACGCCGCCGCAAAGTCGCCGCACTCGATCTTTGTCGCCGCTTCGTTGTAGCGGATCGTCGAGAGGATATCCTGATCGCCGAGCGCTAAAGCGAGCCGCTGCGCGACCGCGTAGTGCTGGCGCATCCGCTCTAAGTCGCCCGAATCGGAGCAGCAGTTGCCGAGATACACGCGGCAGTTCATCATGATGTGGGCATATCCCTCCGCGGCGGCGGCATCATAGGCGGCGCGCAGCGCCTCGGTCGCGGCGGCATAGCGCCCGCGCGCGTAGAGATGCGCGCCCTGCCACAGGCGGATCGCCGCGGCGGGATAGAGAAGCGCCGCCTCCTCGTGCCGCCCCTCCAGCACGCGCTGGAGCGCGAGCTGGCGCTGGTCCAGAAACGGAACAAATTCCGTGTCCAGTGGATGCCGTTCCCCGTCCTTTTTGCAGGAAAAAGCGCGCAGAAGAAGGTAATCCGCCGCGCAGGGACTGCAAAGGAGCGTCTTCTCCTGCGCATGCAGATGTGCAAATGCGGCGTCGAACGCCGAGGCGTCCCCGGAAAAGAGCGCCTCCATGCACGCTTCCGTTTTCGCGTGCAGCGCACCGTCTTCGTCATTTGTCCACGAAAGTCCCAGCCGTGCAAGCAGCAGCGTGAGGATTTCCTCCGATGCCGCCGCTTTTCCCTGCTCGATCTTGGAAAGATACGACGTGCCGCAGATCCCGCGGCACAATCCCTCCTGGCTCCACGCGTGCGCAAGGCGCTCGCGCCGGATCAGAAGCCCCACAATGCTCATCGCCCTTCCCCCCCTTTTTTTCTCTCAGTATAGCATATCGTGCCGGAGCGGAACAGGCTTATTTTTCCCGCCTGCTGCTGCGCGTACCGCAGTCCAGTCTGCTTTTTTTGCAGCAGTCCAGTGCAGCGCGCGTGAGGGTGTGAAAACGCAAAATCTCTTGCTTTTTTAACCAAGAATGATATAATTATACCAGCATTATTTGGATGCTTTATACGAGAGATTAGAGAAATACAAAGGAGGATTTCCACATGCCCGTTAATCTGAAAGGCCGTTCTTTCCTCACGCTGAAGGACTTCACCCCCGATGAGATCCGCTATATGCTGAATCTCGCCGCCGACTTGAAGACGAAAAAGCGCGCCGGTATCCGCGGCGATCTGCTCGCCGGCAAGAACATCGTGCTGCTGTTTGAAAAGACCTCCACCCGTACGCGCTGCGCCTTTGAGGTTGCAGCCTACGACGAAGGCGCAAGCGTCACCTTCCTCGATTCCAAGTCTTCCCAGATGGGCAAGAAGGAAACGATGGTCGACACCGCCAAGGTCCTCGGCCGCTTCTATGACGGCATTGAGTACCGCGGCTACGACCAGAAGGTCGTCGAGGGCCTGGCTGCCAACGCGGGCGTTCCCGTGTGGAACGGCCTGACCGACGTTGACCACCCGACGCAGGCGCTCGCTGACATTCTCACCCTCATGGAAAACACCAAGAAACCGCTGAGCAAGTGCAAGCTCGTCTTCTGCGGTGATACGCGCAACAACGTCGCCTACTGCCTGATGTACATCTGCGCCAAGCTCGGCATCCACTATGTCGGCTGGGGCCCGAAGGAGCTCGCTCCCGCCGCCGACGTTGTGGCTTACTGCCGCGAGGTCGGCAAGGAGACCGGCGCCATCGTCGAGTACGGCGAGGACAAGGAACTGCTCAAGGGCGCCGACGCGCTCTACACCGACATCTGGGCCTCCATGGGCGAAGAGGACAAGATCCCCGAGCGCGTCAAGCTGCTTACCCCCTACAAGGTCACGGGCGAGGTCATGAAGGCCACCGAGAACCCCGACTGCATCTTCCTGCACTGCCTGCCCTCCTTCCACGATTTCGATACCACCATGGCCGCCTCTCAGAAGGAGCTCGGCTATGATATCCGCGAGGTCACGGATGAGGTCTTCCTCTCCCCCAACTCCAAGGTCTTCGACGAGGCCGAGAACCGTATGCACACCATCAAGGCCGTCATGGTCGCCACCATCGGCAACGTGTAAGCATTCTGACAAAAAAGCGCCGGAGCAGCTGCTCCGGCGCTTTTCTTCTCTTTGCGGCAGGAAAAATGAACAGGCGGCAAGAAGAGAGAGGCGGACGCATCCGCCTCTCTCTTCCTTTTTCATTTGCAATACTGTGAAAGCTCGCTGTGCAGCGTGCGCGCCTCGCTCTCGCCGCGGGCGATGATCGCCACGGAATCGTTGCCCGAAATGCACCCGAGCATCTGCGGCAGGCGCATCGCGTCGATGGCGGCCCCCGCCGCGTCGGCAAGGCCGGGCAGCGTTTTGAGCAGCACCACGATGCCCGCATGGTCCACGCTGACGCTGCATTCATTCAAAATGACCTGCAAGCGCTTGGCATTGTCAATGTGATCCGCCTTGCCGGATATGGCATAGCGGCTGCGTCCGCCGCCGAGCGGCTCTTTGTAGAGGTAGAGCTCCTTGATGTCGCGCGAAACGGTCGTCTGCTTGCTTTGGATGCCGCATTCGGCCAGACGCGTGATCAGCTCCTCCTGCGTTTCAATGTCGTACTTTTCGATCAATTCCAGAATCTTCTGCTGTCGCTTGCTCTTCAATCTTCTCTCCCCCTATCCCTCGATTTGCGTGCGGCGCAGGGCGGCGGGAACGCTTCCCGCCCCGGAAGGTGACTTCTTCTGGAGTTCCTTTTACAGATCGTCGCGGTTGACTGGGCAGGACATGCAGCGCGGGCCGCCGCGGCCGCGGGAAAGCTCCGCGGACGGGATGGTGATCACGTCGATGCCCTTCCTGTCGAGCAGCTCGTTGGTCACATAGTTGCGGTCATAGGTGATGACGCGGCCCGGCGCGATGCAGAGCGTGTTCGAGCCGTCGTTCCACTGCTCGCGCTGCGCGGCCAACAGGTCGCCGCCGCCGCAGCGGATGAGGTCGACCGCGGGGAGCTTGAGCTCGAGGGCGAGGATGTCCTTGAGTTCTTCCTTGAGCGCGCGGAACTTGAGCTCGCCGTGCTCGTCGAGCATCATCTCGTAAACGCTCAGCGGGCCCTCGATCTCGGGATGGATGGTGAACTTATCATAGTCGACCATCGTAAAGACGGTGTCGAGGTGCATGAACGCGCGCGTCTCGGGAATGTCGAAGGCAAGGACCTTCTTAAAGCCGGAATTTTGCAGGAGGTTGCGCGCAAAGGTCTCCGCGCCGGAAACGGTCGTGCGCTGGGACAGGCCGACGGCCACGATGTCCTTGGAGAGCACGAGCACGTCGCCGCCCTCGATGGAATAGCTGTCGGAGAGGTCGTACCACTGCTTGTTCTCCGCGGTGGCAAAATCGCGGTTGTAGAGGTACATGTACTTCAGCAGCAGGCTCTCGCGCTTGCGCGCGGGGGTGTGCATTCTGTGGATGTTGATACCCTCGCCCACGCAGGCGCCCGGGTCGCGGGTGAAGTAGAGGTTGGGCATGGGGTCGGAAACGAAGGGGTAATCATCGTCGACCAGATCCATGAGGGAGGTGGCCTCCTTGGTGGCGACCTCGCTGCGCTTGATGCCGGCGATCAGCTCGGTGACCATCTCCTTCGGCGGCATATCGAGAAGATAGCTCGTCATGGACGCGCGCAGGCCCTTGGCGTGGATCTTGCTGATGTTGAGGAAATCGTTCACCAGCTGGATCTGGCGAACGGGGTCGGCGATGGCCTTGGCGACCTCGTCAACATAGTAGACGACTTCGACGCCGTTCTCGCGCAGAACGCGGGCAAAATTGTCGTGCTCTTCCTGTGCGATCTTGAGGTAGGGCACATCGTCAAACAGCAGACGCTCGAGCGTAGCGGGCGTGAGTGCTTCCAACTCCCTGCCGGGGCGGTGCAGCAGCACCTTGTTGAGCTTTCCGATCTCGGAAAAGTTGTGGATGCCTGGATACATGGTAGTGCTCCCTTCCCGGAGCGCCGGCGGTTCTCTCATTTCCCGCCCGAACGCTCCCGTCATAATTGATTCCCTGCGCCGCTGCCGCGTACAGCCCGAGCGCAGCGTTGGTGTTTTCTAACTTCTGGCAACAGTATAATACTTTATTATAGTGTTGTGATGTATCAGTATTGTTGGCATTTTGTGTGCCAGTCACTCGTCCAGCTCTTCTTTTAGCGCTTTGCGCAATACGTCCATTCCCTGCGCCAGACGCTCCTCCGATTCATAGGAATAATTGATGCGGATATGGTCGCGTCCGCCGTTTTTATAGGGGTAAAAGACGTGGCCGGGGATGAGCGTGACGCCCATGTTGTAGGCCCTGCTGATAAAGTGCTTACTGTCCACCCCGTCCGGCAGCCTGCACCAGACGTAGACGCCGCCGAGCGGCTTATCATACTGCACGCCCAGCGCCTTAAGCTCGTCGAGCTTGCGGCAGACGAGGTCGCGCTTGCGGCGGTAATTCTCGCGGAAGGCGGCAAGCGAGCTATAGTAGCTGCCGTCGTCAAGATACATGCCGAGGAGCTTTTGCGTCAGCCAGTCCGAGGCCATCAATCGCACGGAGACAAGATAGCTCATCGCGCGGATAAAATCTCGGTTGCCCGTGACAAAGGCAAGGCTCAGCCCCGGAACGAATGTGAGCGAGAAGGAATAGATGTAAATGACGTTGCCCATCGTGTCGAAGGCCTTGATCGGCGGGAGCTTTTCCCCCTCGTAGGCAAGCTCGCTCGCCGCGTCCTCCTCCACGATCGGAATGCGGTAGCGGTTGGAAAGCTCGACGAGCTTTTTGCGCCGCTCGATCGACAGAATGCGTCCCGTGGGGTCGTGATAGCTCGAATTGACGAAGATGAGGCTCGGCCTTGCATGCGCGAGCAGGTTTTCAAGCACCGTACAGTCCATGCCGTTTTCATCCACCGGCACGGTGAGGATCTTTGCGCCGGCAAGCTCCATCACACGGTGCATATCGGGGTGCACGGGCTCTTCCATCACCACGCTGTCGCCGGGGTTGACAAGGAGGGTGACGATAAAATCGAGCGCCTGGTTCGTTTCCGCCAGCACCTGAATTTCGCCCGAGGACGCCTTCACACCCTTGGTTGCAAGGAAGGATACGAGCTTCTGCCGCAGGGAACGGTCGCCCTTGTAGGGGCTGAAAAAGTACTGGCACGGGCCGCTGCCCGTGACGAGCGCGGCAATATCCCGCGCTACGCGCTCGGGCGAAAAGACCTCGCGCGAGGCGATGCCGCTGCCGAGGGAATAGTGGCTCTCGTCCGTAAAGCGCTGAAAAAGATCGTCAAAGGTCTTTTCCATGTCGAGGTATTTGTCTGCCACGGCGCCGATCCAGTTCACGCGCCCCGCGAGCGGGGGCGCGCCGTCGCCCTTGCTCTCCTGCATTTCCTCCGTATCGGTCACGACATAGCCCACGCCCTGGCGCGACTCGACCCACGCGTCGCTTTTGAGCTCGCTGTAGGCCTTGACGACGGTATTGCGGTGCACATCCAATATCTGCGCGAGGGCGCGCTCGCTCGGCAGCGTGCCGCCTCTCGGCAGCACGCCGCTGATGATCTGCGCCTTGATCTGATCCGCGATCTGCAAATAGACCGGCACCTTCGCGTCCTTATCGATCCTGATCGTCATAGGGTTTCTGTTCCTTTCTGCGGCGGCCGGACGCTTTCGCCGGCGGTGGGTCTGTATGCTGCCGCAGCCTTCCCTGTTTTTTCACATTTTACCACAAGTCAAGGATATTTGTACAGTCATTTTTGTGCATCTGTTCTATTTGGCGAAATAAAAAACGGAGAGCGTCCTTTTGGACGCCCTCCGGCTTTTCTGCTGGACCTTCGAGCAGAAGCAAATCTCCGCTTTTGCTCTCAGAACATCAGGTGTGCGATGGGGCAGACGATGAGCAGGCTGATGATGGTGCGCTCAAGGAAGATCACGAACAGCTCCCAGATGTTGAGAGGAAGCTTGGAGCCGAGGATCAGACCGCCGACCTCAGAGAGGTAGAGGACCTGCGTGACGGAGACGACGGCGACGATGAATCTGGCCATCTCGTTGGTGCACTCCGCGATCAGGACGGCGGGGGTGAGCATATCGGTGAAGCCGACGATCATCGTGGAGGCGACAGCGTTCGCTTCGGGCACCTGCAGCAGCTGGAGCAGGGGACGGAACGGGATGCCGAGCCAGTTGAAGATCGGGGTGAAGTTCGCAAGGATCAGAGCGACAGTACCGATGGCCATAACGGAGGGCAGAACGCCGAACCACATGCTGCAAGCGTTCTTGAGGCCGCTCTTGAAGAACTGGCCAACGCCGCCAAACTCGGAAACGCGCTTCATGGCGAGATCCATGCCGTACTGGACGTTGCTCGTGTAGCCCTCGGGGAGGGTGTCAGGAGCGGCCTTGCCTTCGACTAAGTACGTGTTGGGCTTCTTGCGCAGGGGATAGAGGTACGGGCACACGATCGCGCAGACGACGCCGACGAAGCAGACGATCAGGTAGTAGATGCCGAACTTATCGAGCATACCGACCGTATCGAGAACAACGAGGGTAAAGGTGATGGAAACGGCGGAGAACAGCGTCGCGATGATGCTCGCTTCCTTGGCGGAGTAATAGCCGCCTTCATACTGGTTGCAGGTGAGCATAACGCCCAGCGTACCGTCGCCGATCCAAGAGGTGATGCAGTCGACCGCAGCACGGCCGGGAACCTTGAAGAGGGGACGCATGACACGGGTGAGCAGCGCGCCGACGAATTCGAGCAGGCCGAAGTCGAGCAGCAGCGGCAGCAGCAGCGCCGCGATGACGAAGATGATAACGAGCGTGGTGAGCAGGTCATAAAGGACGAATCCGCCCTGACCGCCGCCGGTGATCATACCGATGAGACCCACGCCGTCCTCGCCAACACCGAGATAGGTGAGCCACACGAAGATGACCGCGAGCACGCGGAGCACGACCCAGATGGGCTTGCAGGCGAAGCATTCCTTCATGATGTCGCTATTCATAATGAATTTGGGTTTTGCCAGTGCGATGACCGACATCACCGCGGAAACAGTGAGGATCAGCACGCACAGCAGCGGCAGGAAGCCGCCGATGGCGCCCGAGATGATGTCGGCAATGATCTTGACCACGACGGTCCAGTCGCCGTCAGCATTTTTCACCGGGATCATAAACAGGATGATACCAGTGATCGACGGGATGATGAATAGAGCTTTCAGTTTCGCGTTACTTTTGGTTTCCATTCTCTCTCCTCCTTCATATTTGAGTCTATCCGGCTGGCCTGTCCTCTCGTGCCGGCTGCCGAATAAGCTACTCTTAACACATACTTTAACCTATTTTATGGACAACGCAAGTACCAGTAAGACCTTCGATTTGTATACCAGTAATAAAATTCTCCATTTCGTCATCTGCTTTTTTGTAGAACTTTACCGCTATTTGCGTTTTCTTTACGCTTTCTGCCGTCCCAATTGCGAAAAAGATGAGTCGAGGGCGCGTGACCGCGCCCTCTTTTCTCTTTTTTCACGATTGCAAGTTCTCAAGCTCCGACTTGCCGATCGCCATGCGTTTCCACTCCTCCGGCAGTCCCGGCGCGATCATCGGAAAGAGGTTTTCCGTGTCCGCTGTCGGCTGGATGTTATAGGTGCCGTACTTGTTGATGAGATCGGCGCAGTCGTCCGGCTGGCCGAAGCGCGCTTTGAGCATCGGCGTCATGTCGCGCGGAAGTCCCATGTCCTTGCGTTTCATTGAGAAAATCACCTCCGGACGTAGTATGTCCGGAGGCGGTCGTTCTCTTGCGTTTTCTTATGCGCGCAGCGACTTAGGATACACGCCCGCGTCGTGCAGCTTTTTCAGCTCGCGCTGCACCATTTCCTTATCCTCGTGGTAGGTCATGCCGAACCAGCGTGCGCTCGATCTCAGCACGGAGACGGTGAGCTCGCCGCGGTCGATGAGCTGACCGATCAGGCTCGGCAGCAGGCACTCTTTCTTGAGCTCGCCGTCCGGCAGCGCGCGGAGGAAGTCCTTGAAGTACTCGTCGAGCTTTCCAAAGAGCCAGGGCGTAAAGCCCCAGAAGTTCATCGAAACCGGCGTTTCGGGCGCGTAGACCGGGCCGTCGCCGTTTTCCTGAATATCGCGGATCTTGCCATCGCCGCAGGGCTTTAAGTGGAACGTCTCCACCACGCGGTCGAGCATCCCCTGCTCGTTCACATGGCACACGCCGCGCGTGACCGTGCCGTGCTCGCTCACGGTGTTGCAAAGGTCATAGCCGACCATCGTGCCCTCGCCTGTCTCGGCGAGCTTGGAAAGCTCTTTGTAGATCGTCCTGAACGCGTCCACGCCGTAGTAGTCATCGGCGTTGATGACGACGAACGGCTCGCTCACGCACTCCCGCGCGCAGAGCAGCGCGTGCACCGTGCCGAAGGGCTTGACGCGCTCCTCAGGCACCTTGTAAAAGGCGGGAACGCTCGAAAAATCCTGATAGGCGTAGCACACCTCGACCTTCTCGCCCTCCGCCGTTTTGCGCTCTGCAAGGCGTCTGCCGACCAGGTCCTCCATCAAATCGCGCATCTCGGGTTTGATGATGAAGACCACCTTCGTAAAGCCCGCGCGCAGCGCGTCGAAAACGGAATATTCCATCAGGATCTCCCCGTTCGGGCCGATCCCGTCCACCTGCTTGCTGCCGCCGTAGCGCGAGCCCATGCCCGCCGCCATAATGACCAGCGCTGCCTTCATAATGATAAAACTCCTCTCGATCTTCTCTGATGTGTTCAAAGGGATACTGCTTCCCTTCATCATAGCCCATCCCACGGGGCATTGCAACCTTCTTTTCCTCTCTTGTCTTTTGCCGCAAAGCTGATATACTGAGATTTACATTCCGCTGCGAGGTGTTTTTTATGGGCACGTTCCTTCACGCCGTCGCGTCCGTCACCCTCATCCTGCTGCTGACGGCCACGGGCTACTTCTGCGCGCGCATGGGCTGGATGAGCCCGCAGGTCAAGCGCTTTCTCAGCAAATTTACAATGTCCGTCGCCATCCCCTGTATGTGCGTCTACGGGCTGACGAAGAATCTCACGCGCGAAATGCTCGCGCTCTCGCCGGGCTTTCTGCTCGTTCCCTTTCTCTCTACGCTCGGCGCGTTCCTGCTCTCACTGCTCGCAGGCAGACTCTTAAAGCTGCCGCGCAGGAAGCTCGGCGTCTTTATGATGATGTGCTCGGTGTCGAACGCCATCTTCATCGGCCTTCCGATGTGCACCGAGCTCTTCGGCGAGATCTGCACGCCCTATGTCATGCTCTACTATCTTGTCAACACAAGCTTTGTCCAGCTCGTCGGCCTCTCGCTCGTGCGCTGGTCGGGCGACGGCGGCGGCTTTGACCGCCGGATGCTCAAAAAATTCCTGACCACGCCCGCCGTCATCGGCGTGCTTTTGAGTTTTGTGCTCGTCTTTACGGGCGTTTCCCTCCCGCCGCTCGTGATGAGCTACTGCAAGTACATGAATAACCTCGTCACGCCGCTCGCCCTGCTGCTCACGGGCTATATCATCTACGAGATCGGGCTGAAAAATCTCCGCCTTGACCGCGATCTTGCCATCGTGATGATCTTTCGCTTCCTGCTCGTGCCGGCATCGTCGTTCGCGCTGTGCGCGCTGCTCGGCATTGAGGGCCTTGCGCGCAGCGTGCTGCTCGTGGAGACGGCCATGCCCGTCGTAACGCAGACGGTCGTCGCCGCCGCAGACTACGGTGCGGACGAGCAGTTTGCCGCGCAGGGCGCGGCGCTCTCCACGCTCGCGTGCTTTGTCGTCATCCCCGTTCTGATGCTGATCCTATAAAAGATCCCCGCGCTCGGCGCGGGAATTTTTTATCTTCAATTACCGATCAGTGTGGACAGGCCGCCGGTTCTCAGCTCGTCTTTGTAGTAGTTGAGCTCATCGCCGATGAGCTCGTCGAGCACGCGCATACCCAGCACCTCGACCGGAGCCTTGTCGTCCGTCAGGATGCAGTTGCCGCCCTCATAGGGCGTTAGCTTTCCGTATACCGTGCGCATCATGTCGGCGTAGCCGCTGTCCTTGAGGTTCGCGATGCTGCGCAGGAACGTCTCCTCCCAATCGCCTGAGTTCGTGCAGAAGACCTCGGTGTTCGTGTTGCCCTTCACAGGCGCGGTGACGGTGTATTTAAAAACACTCGCCATCGTGTCGCAGAGGTATTCGTTGATGGAGCCGTTCTCCGCGGACGTCATATTGAGGTTCACGACCATCACGCCGTTCGGCTTCAAATGAGAGCGCACCTCGTTGAAAAACTCGACACTCGAGAGCTGGAACGGGATGGTGATATCCTGATAGGCATCGACCATGATGACGTCGAACTTTTCCTCACTTGCGGCCAAATACGCGCGCCCGTCCTCGACCGCGACGGTCACGCTGTCAGGAAGTCCGAAGTAGTCCGTCGCGATGTCGGCGATCTTTTTGTCGATCTCCGCGCCCTGCACGCTCGCGCCGGGGAAATAGCGCGTGCAGTAGCTCGCATACGTGCCAGAGCCCATACCGAGGATCATGACGCTGCGGCCCTCGTTGTCTGTGCCGTCCATGCCCGCCATGCAGGGCGCGGCGAGCGCGTAGTCATAATACATCCCCGTCAGCGCGTTGCCCTTGACCTGCACGCTCTGCACGCCGAAGAGCACGTTCGTCGAGAGCGTCGTGCGTTTCGTGTCGTCCTGCACCTGCAAATAGTTGTAGATGGACTCATCCTCGAGCGCGAGGTCGTTCTCCCAGAAGGCGAAGCTGTAGCCCGGCAGTGCGAAGCACAGGCCGATAATTAAGAGGACAGAGACGATCCCCGGCACGCTCTTTTTCTTCTTGAACACGAAGTACGCGATGCCGATGGCCGCGAGCACACCGGAGAAGATCAAAAACGTTGCCGCCGTGCCGACGGCGGGGATCGTCACGAACGTCGGCACGAAGGTTCCGATGATGCTGCCGATGGTGTTGAGCGCATTGAGACGCCCTACGGTCTTGCCCGTGTCGTCGAGATTATCGACTGTAAAGCGCGTGAGCGACGGCGTGACGGTGCCGAGCAGCACGCACGGGAACGCGAAGATCACAAGGCACGCTGCGAGCGCCGCCCAGACGAGGAAGTTCTTCGTCACAAAGAGCGCCAGCAGCAGCGAGATGCCCGCGATGAGATACCGTCCCACAAACGGGATGAGCGCGATCCAGATGGCCGCGATGATAAGCCTGCGGTAGAGCTTGTCGGGCGTCGCGCTCTTGTCGGCGAGCTTGCCGCCCCAGACGTTGCCGATGGCCATCGCGATCATAATGACGCCGATGATAACGGTCCACACGATCTGCGACGAGCTGAAGTACGGGGCCATGAGCCTGCTCGCACCGAGCTCGACCGCCATGACGGACATACCGGCAAAAAATTCGGTCAGGTATAAAAAGCATTTGCTGCGGATGAGTTTATTTTCCATGCAGGACCTCCCTGTCGTTTCATTCACGCCGTTTTCGGCGCGTTTGGAATGATTATAACATACCTTGACCGCTTTGCAAAATGTTTTGCCGCGTATTCCTTGTGAGCGCTCATATTCCCCTTCTGCACGCATATAGATGGAGCAACATGAGTCAGGAGTGTGCTTCATGAAGGGAAACATGGAAGAACGAGCCCGCACGCTTGCGGCTTACATCATCGAGAACCGCGCCACCGTGCGCGCCGCGGCGAAGAGGTACGGCGTGAGCAAATCCACCGTGCACAAGGACTTACAGGACCGCCTGCCCCAATTCGACCGCTGTCTTTACCTTCAGGTGAAAGAGGTGCTGGACGAGAACAAGGCCCAGCGCCACATCCGCGGCGGCCTCGCGACGCGAAAAAAATATAAAGGCGTGTGAAACTTTTTTCGCGTTTTTCCGTCTAAGAGAAGGGTATTTCATACCGGCGGCAAAATTTCTCTTGCATGATACCGCCGCGCAGGGTACAATACCGTTATTGTAAACCGAAAGAAAAAAGATCGGAGCGACGAGATGAGAAAACAGGACTATTACGAGCCAAGCACCGGCTGCGAAAGCGAGCCGCGCCGCAGGCCGAAGAAAAAGAAAAAACGCGCAAATCGCGGTGAGCGCGCGGCGGTCACGCTTTTGTCGCTGCTCTTTCTGGTCGTGGCCGCCGCGGCGGTGGTCAAGTACGTCGTGCGCGCGCCCGAGCCGGACGCCGACAAGGAGGATAAGAAGATCGAGCAGGACAGCGCGCAGCAGGAAGGCGGCGACGGCATCGAGACGATCGCAAACGGCAAGGAGCGCAAAAAATACTGCTACACCATCCTCCTCTCCGGCGTGGACAACGACGCCGGCGGCAGCGATACGAACATGCTCATGCGCTTTGACGCGGAGAACGACGCGATCGACATCGTCAGCCTCCCGCGCGACTCGCTGATGAGCAACGGCCACAAGCTCAACTATGCCTACAACAACGGCGGCACCGACAAGCTGCGCAGCGAGATCGAGGACCTTCTGGGCGTACCCGTGGACTTCTACGTTTCCGTCAACCTAAAGGGCTTTGTCGCGCTGATCGACCAGATCGGCGGCATTGAGTTCGACGTGCCCTGCGACATGGACTACGACGACCCCTATCAGGACCTGCACATCCACTTCAAGGCGGGATTGCAGAAGCTTAACGGCCAGCAGGCCATGGAGGTCGTGCGCTTCCGCCACAACAACGACAACACCGGCTACGGCGGGCGGCAGGACCTTGGGCGCATCGAAACGCAGCAGGCCTTTTTGAAGGCCGTTGCGCAGAAGCTCATGAAGATCGAGAACCTGCCCGCGATGGCCGAGACCTTCCTCAAGTATGTCAAGACCGACCTGACGCTCGGCAACCTCGTCTGGCTCGCCAACGAGGCGCTCTCCATGGGCGGCATGGACGCCATCCACTTTGCCACCCTCCCCGGCGACGGCTCGGGCTGGTATAAGGGCATGTCGGTCTACGCGCTCGACCGCGAGCAGGTGCTCGAGATGACCAATTCCATGCTCAACCCCTACGTCGCGCCGCTCACGGCGGACGAGCAGAACGTCCTCGTCCCGTAAGCGCGCCGCGGCCTCATCTGCAAGAAAGAGAGAAAACGCTATGAAGTTCCGCTTTGCGCTGCTCCTTGCGGCGCTCACGCTCGTTTTGAGCGTCAACGCCCTCGCAAACAGCGACGGCGAAGCCTCTACCGCACCCGCCGCGCCCGCGCTGACCGAAGCCGCGGGCGGCAGCGCCGATCCCTTTGTCCCCCTTCGCAGCTACGACGGGCGCTTCACCGACGTAAAAAGCGGCGACTGGTTCGCCCCCGCCGTCGTCTCGGCCTATGAATACGGCCTTCTCAGCGGACGCGGGGAGAAGACCTTCTCCCCCGCCGGCAGCGTGACGATCGCCGAGATGCTGACCATCGCCGCGCGCCTGCGCGCCATTTACACGACGGGAAGCGAGGAGGTCATCCCCGCAGCCTCGCCCGGCAAGAGCTGGTACCAGCCCTATGTCGACTATCTCAAGGCCGAGCAGCTCCTCGATACGAGCTTTGAAGGCTCCTACCTCCTGCCCGCCTCGCGCGCGCAGATGGCGGGTATCTTTGCCTTTGCCCTGCCCTCGGAATGGTACGAGGAACCGAACGCCGCGCTTGTCACCACCGCCTACGCAAGCGGCGATTTTATCGCCGATGTGACGCTCAAAACGCCCTACCGCAGCGAGATACTGATGATGTACCGCCGGGGCCTGCTCTCCGGCATGGACGCTGCGGGCAGCTTCTGCCCCGATCGCAGCGTCAGCCGCGCGGAGATCGCCGCGCTCTTAACGCGTGTCATCGAGCCGGAAGCGCGCCTGACGCTCACCTGGAAGGTCTTGCCCTACCACTCTGCCAAGGGCACGACGCTTGCGGGCCTTGTGAAAGCCCCGCAGGGGACGGCGCTGCCCGCGAGCGCGAAGGACACCGCCGCCATCGATTCTCTCGTGCGCGATATGCTCGCGCGCGGCGAGCACAGCATCACGCTCCGCTATCCCAAGGCGCTCTCTTCCTCCGCCGCGACCGCGCTGACACAGGCCTTCACCTCCTGCGTGAAGACCTACTGTGAGCAGATGTACAACTCCGTTTCCTGCAAGTCTTACTCCTCGGGCAAGGTGCAGCTCACCTTCTCCTCCACCGCCCGCTCGGACGCGCAGCTGGAAACCTGCCGCGAGCAGGCGCTCGCCGCCGCCATCCGCGTGCACGACTCCCTCTGGGAGAGCGGCCAGCTGAGCTACGGCATGACGGAGTATGAGATCGCGCGCGTTTACTACCAATGGCTGTGCGAGAATTGCCGCTATGACGACGCGGCACGCGACGACTCTCTCAGTCATCTCGCCTGCGGCGCGCTCGTCGACGGGCTTGCCGTCTGCGACGGCTACACGGGCGCATACAACCTCCTTTTGAAGCTCGAGGGCATTGAGTGCACCGCCCTTTTCAACGACAGCCACATCTGGACCGTCGCCACGCTCGACGGCCGCAGTTATCACATCGACGTCACCTGGGGCGACCAGTACGGCCGCACGGATCTGCGCTACTTCGGCATGAGCGCCGAGCAGTCGCGCAAATACCACCCGTGGACAGGAAAATAAGCAGAAAGAAGAGCCTTCTCAAGGGAAGGCTCTTCTTTTTTCATATCGTGAACGTCTCGCCCTCGCGCGTGATGCGCGCGATCGCGTCCTTCTGCGCGGGATGGGCGGCGATGTAACGGTCGATGACCTCGTACTTTTTCCACATGTGCATGGGGAAGACGTGCCGCACCCTGATCTGCCTCATCAGCTCTTCGATGCCAAGCCCCTCGCTCTCCTCGCCGAGTCTCGGGTCGAGCGGCGCCATCGCCGCTGTGATCTCGGGCACAATACCGTTGTCCGTCGCCTCGTTTTCGACCGCCGAGGCGAGCTTTTCGATCGCCGTGCGGTAATGGGCGGCCATATTGTTGCAGTAAGCCTCGCCCTCGCTCTTCCAGTCCCACCAGTTGAGGTCGCCCCCGTGGTAGACCATCTTCCCCTCGCAGCGCAGAAGATACGCATTGCCGATGTCCGTCGACTTGACGGCGCGGATGCTTAAGTCCTCTCCCGCGACTTCTGTGAGCAGGATGCTGTCGGGCCGCAGGACGGTCGTGCGGGCAAAGGCAGCATCGGAAATGTTGAGCCACTGGCGCTTGCGCTCGGTGAGGCGCGTGTCGCGCGAGACGAAAAAGCGCGCATCGGGATACTTTTCCAGAAGAGTAAAGACCCTCGCGTCAAAATGATCCTCGTGGCTGTGGCTCGAAAAGACGAGCAGGGGCTTATCGCCCTTCAGTTCCGGCAGCGCGCCGGTGTAGTCCGGCTCGTAGGTATAATCAAACAGCGTGTAGAACTTGTCCCACTCGACAAGAAATGCGCTGTGGGCGATGAAGGTGACGTTCATGTGCTTCTCCTTTCGCGCGCGGGATGCGGCTTTGCGCGTAGGATTATAACAGACGCGCGCTCGCAACGCAAGGGAAAGGCTTTTCAAACGCGCGCGGTTGTGGTAAAATATTTGCAATTTTAACAGCGAATGCTGTATCTTCGCAGAAAGGAGCCGCGCGATGCTGAAAAAAGCCTATGTCGAGATCACGAACTGCTGCAATCTCGCCTGCTCCTTCTGCCCCAAGACAAAGCGCGCGCCGCGCACGATGAGCGCGCAGGAATTTGATCTCGTCCTCTCGCGCCTCGAAGGGTATGTACAGTACGTTTACCTTCATCTCATGGGCGAGCCGCTGCTGCACCCGGCGCTTTCCTCTCTTTTCGCCCTCGCGGGGGCGCGCGGCATGAAGGTGTGCATCACGACGAACGGCACGCTCCTTGAAAAGCGCGCGGATGAGTTGCTGAATGCCGGGAGCCTTCACAAGATCAGTGTTTCGCTCCACAGCTTTGAGGGCAACGACGGCGCGGACGAGCAGGAGCTTGCCTATCTTGAGCAGGTCTGGGACTTTGCGGAGAAGGCCGCGCAAAAGGGCGTCATTGTGGCGCTGCGCCTCTGGAACGACGGCGGTGCGGACGCGCGCAACGGCGAAATTCTCGACTTTCTGCGCGCTCGCACGGGAAATGACTGGCCCGAAATGCGCAGCGGCAGCTTCCTCCTGCGCGACCACCTGTATTTAGAGCGCGCGGGCAAATTCGAATGGCCCGACCTTTCGGCAAATGAATCCGGCGCGCAGTTCTGCTACGGCCTGCGCGACCAGCTCGGGATACTTGCCGACGGTACCGTGGTACCCTGCTGCCTCGACCACGAGGGCGACATTCCGCTGGGGAACCTCTTTACCCAGCCGCTTTCGGAAATCCTCGAAAGTCCGCGTGCATGTGCGCTGCGCGAGGGCTTCTCGCAGCGAAGACCCGCCGAAGAGCTATGCCGCCGCTGCGGTTTTGCCGCGCGCTTCAACAAATGATATGATGAGAGAACACTGGGAAAATTTAACTGCGATGACCGCGCCGCTTCTTGCGTGGTATGACTTAAACGGCCGCACGCTGCCATGGCGCAGCGTCGTCACGCCGTACCGCACATGGGTCTCGGAGATCATGCTCCAGCAGACGCGCGTCGGCGCGGTCATCCCCTACTTTGAACGCTTCATGGAAGAGCTTCCCGACGTTTCCGCGCTCGCGGCGGTTTCCGAGGAGCGGCTCTTCAAGCTCTGGGAGGGGCTTGGCTACTACTCGCGGGCAAGGAACCTTCAGAAGGCGGCGAAGATCGTCGTCTCGGACTTTGGCGGCGTGCTGCCGCAGTCGTATCACGCACTTTTGACGCTCCCCGGCATCGGCGAATACACCGCCGCCGCCATCGCGTCCATCAACTTTTCCGAGCCGGTCGCAGCGGTGGACGGCAATCTCCTGCGCGTCGCCGCGCGTGTGAGCGGCTGCGGCGAGGACATCATGGATGCCAAGGTGCGCCGTCTTTTCCGCCAAAGGCTCGATGCGGCCATCGACGCAGACCGCCCCGGCGCGTACAATCAGGCGATGATGGACCTCGGCGCGACCGTGTGCCTGCCGAACGGCACGCCCAAGTGCGAGATCTGCCCCGCGCGTACCGTGTGCGAGGCGTACAAAAACGGCCTCACCGAAGTTCTTCCTGTGCGCGCGAAGAAAAAATCGCGCAGGGTCGAGGAGCGCACGGTGCTGCTGCTCTTTCAGGATGGCAGAATCGCGCTGCGAAAGCGGCCGGACACGGGGCTTCTTGCAGGTCTCTGGGAATACCCGAACCTCCCCGAGAGCCTTGACGAGGCGGGCGCTCTGCTCGCGCTCGCGCAGCTGGGGCTTTCGGCTGAATCCATTATCCCCGCCGGCAGCGCCAGGCACATCTTCACCCACATCGAGTGGGACATGAAGGGCTATTTTGCCGAAGTTCGCGGCGAAAGCGACGGCCTCATCTGGGCGGACGCTGATGCGTTCGACGCGCTCGCGCTGCCCACGGCATTTAAAAAATACACCGCGCTCGTTCGCGCGCGGCTTTAAAAGAGGGAGAACAACGACCATGGCACAGCTTTATTTCAAGTACGGCGCAATGGGCTCGAGCAAGACCGCCAACGCGCTGATGACGCGCTTCAACTACGAAGAGCGCGGACAGAAAACGCTGCTCTGCAAGCCCCAGCTCGACACGCGCGACGGCGACCACATGGTACACTCGCGCATCGGCCTTGAGTACCCCTGCGCTTACTTCCACGAGATGCGCGCGATGAGCGAGGAAGAGCTCAAGGAAAACGCCTGCATCATCGTCGATGAGGCGCAGTTCCTCACGAAGGAGGAAGTGCTTTACCTCGTCCACCTCGTTGACGACTGCGGCATCCCCGTCATCTGCTACGGGCTGCGCGCGGACTTCAAGGGCGACCTCTTCCCCGGCAGCTACGAACTGCTCGTCATGGCCGACAAGCTTGAAGAGGTCAAGACCATCTGCTGGTGCGGCAAGAAGGCCGCCTTCAACGCCCGCTTTGATGAAAACGGCCGCGTCGTCAAGCAGGGCGCGCAGGTCGTCATCGGCGCGAACGACCAGTACATCGGCCTCTGCCGCAAGCACTGGATGCTCGGTGACCTCGGCCCCGACTTCAACGGTCAGGGCACGGGCGACTGATGCGCTGCGAGATCTGCCCCCGCCGCTGCGGCGCGGAGCGCACGGGGGAATTATCGGGCGGCGTGTGCCGCATGCCCGCGGGGATCGTCGTCGCGCGCGCGATGCTGCACCTCTGGGAAGAGCCGGTGCTCAGCGGCAAAAACGGCGCGGGCTGCATCTTCTTCTCCGGCTGCAATTTGGGCTGCGTCTTCTGCCAGAACGGGCGCATCAGCCACGAGAATTTCGGTAAAGTCATTACGCCCGCGCACCTGCGCGAGATCATGGAAGACCTCGTTTCGCAGGGCGCGCACTGCATCGACCTGGTCACGCCCACGCATTTTACGCCGTGGGTGCTCGAAGCGCTGGATCAGCCGCTTCCCGTCCCCGTTGTGTGGAACAGCGGCGGCTACGAGCGCGTGGAAACACTCAGAACGCTCAAGGGCAAGGTGCAGATCTATCTGCCCGACTTAAAATACGCCATGGAGCGCCCCGCGCGCGAGCTTTCCGCCGCGCCGGACTACTTTGAAGCTGCCTCCGCGGCCATCGACGAGATGGTGCGCCAGGTCGGTGCATACCAGATTGGCGAGGACGGGCTGATGAAGTCGGGTGTCATCCTGCGCCACCTCGTCCTGCCGGGGCAGATGGAGAACACCAAGCGCGTCATCGACTATGTTTCGTCCCACTTCCCGCCGAAGACCGTGCTCTTTTCGCTCATGAGCCAGTACACGCCGCAGAGCGGCGCGACCGGCGCGCTCGCGCGGCGCTTAAATGAGCGCGAATACCGCACGGCGGTACAGTACATGCGCGACTGCGGCCTGACCGACGGCTTTTGTCAGGAGCTCTCGAGCGCCAAAGAGGAATACACGCCCGTCTTTGACTTGCAGGGCGTCTGAGCGGCGAACGGTCACCCAAGAAAAAATTGATAACAAATCGAAATATCTCTCGATAAAACAACAAGGAGGACTCGATATGGAGCGTGTCAGCAAGCGGAATTACTATCTGGACATCGCGCAGACGGTGCTTGAGCGCGCGACGTGCCTGCGCCGCGTCTACGGTGCGATCATCGTCAAAAACGATGAAATCATCTCTACAGGCTACAATGGCGCGCCGCGCGGACGCAAGAACTGCGTCGACCTCGGCTACTGCACGCGCGAGCAGCTCAAGGTCCCGCGCGGCGAGCGCTACGAGCTCTGCCGCAGCGTCCACGCCGAGGCAAACGCCATCATCTCCGCCCAGCGGCGCGACATGGTCGGCGCGAGCATCTATCTGGTCGGACGCGACGCGCGCAGCGGCGAGCTGCTGCACGACGCGACAAGCTGCCCCATGTGCCGCCGCATGATCATCAACGCGGGGCTTGACGAGGTCGTTATCCGCCGCACGGAAACCGAATTCGACATCGTTCCGGTCCAAACCTGGATCGACGAGGACGATTCTTTGTAAAATCCTTGCAAATACCGCTGTAACGGTGGTAAACTGTAGCTAATTACGCCCCGCTTTCATTCGGCGTGGGCAGAAAAGAGGAAAGCATCAATGGACAAGAAGAGATTTTATATCACGACCCCCATCTATTACCCCTCCGACAAGCTCCACATCGGCCACACCTACTGCACCGTGGCGACCGACGCGATGGCGCGCTACAAGCGCCTGACGGGCTACGACGTGATGTTCCTGACCGGAACGGACGAGCACGGCCAGAAGATCGAAGACAAGGCCAAGGCCGCGGGTGTGACCCCGCAGCAGTTCGTCGATAACATCGTCTGCGGCGAAAAGGGCATTCTCGACCTGTGGAAGCTCATGAATATTTCGAACGACCGCTTCATCCGCACGACGGACGACTATCACGTTGCGGCCGTCCAGAAGATCTTCAAGAAGATGCACGACAACGGCGACATCTACAAGGGCACCTACAAGGGCAAGTACTGCAAGCCCTGCGAGAGCTTCTGGACGGAGAGCCAGCTTGTCGACGGCAAGTGCCCCGACTGCGGGCGCGACGTGGAGGACGCCGAGGAGGAGGCCTACTTCTTCAAGCTTTCGAAGTACGCCGACCGCGTGCAGCACCTGCTCGAGGACACCGACTTTCTCCAGCCCGCCTCCCGCGTGAACGAGATGGTCAACAACTTCATCAAGCCGGGCCTCGAAGACCTCTGCGTTTCCCGCACGAGCTTCACCTGGGGCATCCCCGTGGACTTTGACCCCGGCCACGTCGTTTACGTCTGGGTCGATGCGCTCTTCAACTACTGCACGGCGCTCGGCTTCATGAACGACAAGTACGACGATTACGACAAGTTCTGGCCCGCCGACGTGCACTTCGTCGGCAAGGAGATCGTCCGCTTCCACTCCATCATCTGGCCCGCGATGCTCATGAGTATGGGCATGCCGCTTCCCAAGCACGTTTACGGCCACGGCTGGCTCGTGATGGACGGCGGCAAGATGTCGAAGTCCAAGGGCAACGTCGTCGACCCCTATGTGCTCGCCGAGCGCTTCGGCGTGGACGCGCTGCGCTTCTTCCTGCTGCGCACCTTCCCCTTCGGCTCGGACGGCAACTTCTCCAACGAGCTGCTCATCAACACCATCAATGTCGACCTTGCCAACGACCTCGGCAACCTCGTCTCCCGCACGACGGCGATGGTCGAAAAGTACTTCGGCGGCACGCTGCCGGAAAGCCGTCAGGCCGATCCTCTCGACGACGAGCTCATCTCCCAGCTCTCGGCTCTTCGCGGCAAGTACGAGACCGAGATGGAGAAGTTCCAGTTCCAGAACGCGCTCGAGCTCATCTTCAAGTGCATCCAGCGCGCCAACAAGTATATTGACGAGACCGCGCCCTGGGCGCTCGCCAAGGACGAGGCGAACAAGCCCCGCCTTGCCTCCGTCATGTATAACCTTCTCGAGAGCATCCGCATCTGCACGGTGCTGCTCACGCCCTTCATCCCCGATTCCTGCGACAAGATCTTCGCGCAGATCGGCGCGTGCGCGTGCTGCCGCGACTGGGACAGCGCCGCAAAGTGGGGCAGCCTGAATCCCACCATCACCGTTCATAAGGGCGAGGCCATCTTCCCGCGCGTGGACGCGCAGAAGGCGCTTGAAGAGCTCGAGGCCATTCAGGAGGCGCAGAAGAAGGCAGCTCTCCCCGCAATGGAGTTTGAACCGATGGCGGAGGAAAAGGTCGATTTCGACACCTTCTGCAAGTCTGACTTCCGCGCCGTCAAGGTCAAGGCCTGCGAGGCCGTGAAGAAGAGTGACAAGCTCCTGCGCTTCACGCTCGACGACGGCACCGGCACCGACCGTCAGATCCTCTCCGGCATCCACAAGTTCTACGAGCCGGAGGAGCTTGTCGGCAAGACGCTCGTCGCCATCGTCAACCTGCCCCCGCGCAAGATGATGGGGCTTGAGAGCTGCGGCATGCTGCTCTCCGCCGTCCACACCGAAAAGGGCGAGGAAAAGCTCAACCTCATCATGGTGGACGACAAGATCCCCGCAGGCGCAAAGCTCTGCTGAATAGTCAAAGAGAAGAGGGCCGGAGACCGGCCCTCTTTTTTAGAAGGAGACAACATGAATCTGATCTTTGATACCCACGCCCATTATGACGACGAGGCGTTCGACGCTGACCGCGAGGAATTGCTCGCGTCCATGCCCGAAAACGGCGTGGGGCTGATCGTCGACCCCGGCTGCGACCTTGAATCGTCGCGCCGCGCGGTGGAGATCGCAGAGAAATACCCCCATGTCTACGCCGCCGTCGGCTGGCACCCGGAAAACTGCGCGCCCTACACGGGAGAGAGCCTCGACACGCTGCGCGCGTGGGCAAAGAACCCGAAGGTCGTCGCCATCGGCGAGATCGGCCTTGACTACTACTGGGAGCAGAACCCGCCGCGAGAGTGGCAGCAGGAGGTCTTCCGCGCGCAGCTCGCGCTGGCGCAGGAGCTTTCTCTCCCCGTCATCGTGCACGACCGCGACGCGCACGCCGACTCTCTTGCCATCGTGAGGGAATTCCCGGATGTGCGCGGCGTGTTCCACTGCTACTCCGGCAGTGTTGAGATCGCGCAGGAGCTTATAGAGCGCGGCTGGTATCTGGGCTTTGACGGGCCGCTGACCTACAAGAACGCGAAGAAGGCCGTCGAGGTCGCGCGCATCGTCCCGCTCGACAGGGTCCTTCTCGAAACGGACAGCCCTTACATGGCCCCCGTTCCCGTGCGCGGCACGCGCAACGACTCGCGCAACGTTTTCCACATCGCATCTAAGTTCGCCGAGCTGCGGGGAATGGAAGCCGATGATGTCATCGCGCTGACGAGCGGAAACGGAAAGTGCCTCTTCGGCATCGAATAAGCGGAATGGCGCGGCGAATTTTCTGGCATATTACCCGATTCTATCCGCATGTTTATTCTTTCACTTTAGTCAAGTGTGACTAAGTTGCGAAAATCAATGCATTTTTTGTTGACGCACGCTTTTCGCGGTGCTATGATACCCACAACCTCAGTATGATTCTCGGAAGGGATTTCGACGAAATGTTTGCTTACACTTCTCGAATGTTAATGTGCATGAACATGGACATGGCGATGCCGATGCCCACGACTGCTCATGCTCATTTGCCTGCCCGATCTGCACAGGAACGAAATTGCCGCCGCTGACAAAGGGGCGCAATCGGGTTTTTACACCCGAACATCGTTTGACCTGAAGCGGGGAGCTTTTGAGCTCCCCGCTTTTTTTGTTTGTTTTTGGGATAAAGGAGGAATTCACTTGATCGAACTCAAGAACATTTCCAAGGATTTCGGCTCGGGCGAAAAGGCCGTGCACGCCGTGCGCGATGTGTCGCTCACCATCGACTCGGGCGAGATCTTCGGGATCATCGGCTTCTCGGGAGCCGGTAAATCCACGCTCGTGCGATGCATCAATCTTCTGGAGCGGCCCAGCTCCGGCAGCGTCTTCGTCGCGGGACAGGACTTAACGGCGCTCTCCGCCAAGGAGCTGCGACAGGCGCGCAAGAAGATCGGCATGATCTTCCAGCACTTCAACCTGATGCCGTCGCGCACGGTGGCCGGAAACGTCGCCTACCCGCTCAAGGGCAGCGGCCTGAGCAAGGAGGAAATCCGAAAGAAGGTCGCAACGCTCTTGGAGCTCGTCGGCATCGGCGACAAGGCGGACGCCTACCCCAGCCAGCTCTCCGGCGGGCAGAAGCAGCGCGTGGCCATCGCCCGCGCCCTTGCCAACGACCCGCAGGTGCTGCTGTGCGACGAGGCGACCTCCGCGCTCGACCCGCAGACGACGAAAGCGATCCTGCGCCTCTTAAAGCACCTCAACGAGACGCTTGGCATCACGATCGTGCTCATCACGCACGAGATGGCCGTCGTCAAGGAGATCTGCAACCGCGTCGCCGTCATGGAATACGGCCGCGTCGTCGAGCAGGGCGAGGTCTTCACGGTCTTCGCTGAGCCGAAGCAGGACATCACGAAGAGCTTCATCCACACGACCTCGAACCTGCAGAAGGTCGAGGAGCTTATCGCCGAGGATTCTCCGGTGACGCGGCTTCAGCCCGGCGAGCTCATCGTCCGCCTGTCCTACATCCAGCGCAATGTGAACGAGCCGATCATCTCCGCCGTGTCGCAGCTGTTCAGCGTCTCGCTCAACATCATCTTCGCCGATATCACCATCGTGCAGGATTCCCCCATCGGCGGAACGGTCGCCATCATCAGCGGCGAGAGAAAACAGATCACAAAGGCGATCGAATATCTGATCGAAAAAAACGTCGGAGTGGAGGTCATCAAAGATGCAAGAGCTGATCACTAACATTGCCCCGAACCTTGCAAGCAAGCTGCCCGATTTTTACAAAGCCCTCGTCGATACGCTTTTGATGGTGCTCTGGTCCGGCGCGATCTCATTTGTGCTGGGCCTCGCGCTCGGCGTGCTGCTCATCGTGACCAGACCCGGCGGCATTCTGGAACATAAAATTCTCTACCAGATCGTCGACAAGCTCGTAAGCCTCTTCCGCTCCATCCCGTTCATCATCCTGCTGACGTGGGTCATGCCCATCACGCGCGCGCTCGCAGGCACGGTGCTCTATGTGCGCGGCGCGATCGTACCGCTGGTGTTCGGCTCGGTGCCGTACTTCACCCGCCAGGTGCAAAGTGCCCTTGCCGAGCTTGACGGCGGTCTCATCGAGGCGGCGCAATCGATGGGCTCCAGCCCCGCGGAGATCATCTTCCGCGTATATCTTAAAGAGAGCGTCGCCGCCATCGCGCGCGGCACGACCATCACCGTCATCAGCCTGCTCAACCTCACGGCCATGGCCGGCGTCGCCGGCGCGGGCGGTCTCGGCGACTTCGCCATCCGCTACGGCCACGACCGCAACATGGCGGACATCACGAACGTCACCGTTTTCGTGCTGGTGCTGCTCGTGTGCATCATCGAATTCGTCGGCGGACGAGTCGTGAAAAAAAACACGCATTGACGTGACCCCATAAAGTCCCTGCCCACCCCAAGCTGACCAAAAGATTATTTTAATGGAGGAAAAACCCATGAAACTCAAAAAGCTCTTCGCACTCGCGCTCGCAGCCGCCTCTCTCACGCTGGCTCTGACCGGCTGCGGCTCCAAGACCGACGATTCCGCTGACAACAGCGACGCCAACAGCGACAATCAGACCGGTGAGACCGTTACCGTCAAGCTCGGCGTAGTCGGCGGTATCTATGATGACCTCTGGGCGCCCGCCAAGGAAGCGCTTGCCGACGAGGGCATCGACCTTGAGATCGTCCAGTTCTCCGACTATGTGACCCCCAACAACGCGCTCGCCAACGGCGATATCGACCTCAATTCCTTCCAGCACCGCATCTATCTCCAGAGTGAGATCGAGAACTACGGCTATGAGATCCAGAACATCGGCAACACCTTCATCATCCCGCTGAACCTCTACTCCCAGAAGGTCAGCTCCGTCGATGAACTCAAGGACGGCGACGTTGTCGCCATCCCCGACGATCTGACCAACGGCGGCCGCGCGCTCAAGGTGCTGGAAGCCGCAGGCCTCATCGAGCTGGACCCCAGCGCCGCCTTCAACCCCACGCTTGACGATATCACCTCCTACAAGGTGAACATCACCATCGAAGAGCTCAAGGCCAATACCATCCCCTCCGTCCTGCCCGACGTGGCCGCTGCGGTCGTAAACGGCAACTACGCGCTCGACTTCGGCCTGAAGACCGACGAGGCCATCTACAAGGACAGCGTTCTCGATGTGGAGGAATACTGGAACCTGATCGCCGCGCGCACCGCTGACCTCGAAGACCCCGACACTGCCGCCGTCTACAAAAAGGTCGTCGAAGCCTTCCAGTCCAGCGCGACGGAGGACGTGTTCAACAACACGTTCGGCGGCTACTTCATCGCAGTGGGCTGGGACCAGGACCTGATCGGTCAGTAAGCGCCATATGACCGCCGGCGCGCCCTCTTTTTCAGAGGGCGCGCCGGCAGCGGTATCTGCCGCAGCTCTCTGAGCGGCGGATACCGACCCGCAGCACACTCAAAATAACAGCAAATCGTATCTCACAGGAGGACATGACAATGCAGGCACTTTCTGACCGCACCGCAAGCTTTACCGATTCCGTCATCCGCCGCATGACCCGTATCTCCAACCGGTACGGCGCGGTGAATCTTTCTCAGGGCTTCCCTGACTTCGACCCGCCCAAGCCCATCCTCGACCGCCTCTCTCAGGTCGCCTACGAGGACTATCATCAATACTCCATCACCTGGGGCGCGCAGGACTTCCGCGAGGCGCTGGCGAAGAAGCAGTCGCACTTCATGGGCCGCAGCATCGACCCCAACGGGGAGATCGTCGTCACCTGCGGCAGCACCGAGGCCATGATGGCCGCAATGATGACCGTCGCCAACCCCGGCGACAAGGTCGTCATCTTCTCCCCCTTCTACGAAAATTACAGCGCCGACACCATTCTCTCCGGCGCGGAGCCCATCTACGTCCCGCTCGCGCCGCCGTCGTTCACCTTTGACCCCGAGGTGCTCGAGGATGCCTTCCGCCAGCACCCCAAGGCGCTGGTGCTGTGCAACCCCTCGAACCCCTGCGGCAAGGTCTTTACGCGCGAGGAGCTCGAGATCATCGCCTCCCTTGCCCAAAAGTACGACGTCTACGTCATCACGGACGAGGTCTACGAGCACATCGTCTATGCCCCGCACCACCACACCTACTTTGCGACGCTGCCCGGTATGTGGGAGCGCACGCTGTCCTGCTCTTCCCTTTCCAAGACCTATTCCGTCACCGGCTGGCGCCTTGGCTACATCATCGCCCCGCCGGAGATCATTGACCGCGCAAAGAAGGTGCACGATTTCCTCACCGTCGGCGCGGCGGCCCCCTTGCAGGAGGCCATCATCCCCGGTCTCAACTTCGGTCAGGACTACTACGACGCGCTGCAGGCCGAGTACACGCACAAGAAGGAGCTCTTCTTAAAGGGGCTTGACGACCTCAAGATCGTCCACAATGACCCCGAGGGCGCTTACTACGTGATGCTCGACATCTCGGAGTTCGGCTACGAGAGCGATCTTCAATTCTGCGAGGACCTTGCGAGCAAGGTCGGCGTAGGCGCGGTGCCGGGCTCGAGCTTTTTCCGCGAGCCGGTCAATCATCTCATCCGCCTGCACTTTGCCAAGAAGGACGAAACGCTCTTCGACGCGCTGAACCGCCTCGAATCCCTGCGCGAAAAGATCCCCGCCAGAAACTAAGAAAGGAAATTCGTCCATGAACGCCCTGAAAGAAGACTGCCTGCGTCTGCGCGACGAGCTCGTCGCGCTGCGGCGGGAATTTCACCGCGACCCGGAGCTTGGCCTGCACGAATATCATACCGCTGCGCGCATCGAGCGCGAGCTTGACAAATGCGGCATCCCACACGAGCGCATCGGCGGCAAGACCGCCGTCGTCGCCCGCCTGCGCGGTACGGGCAGCGGCACTGGTATCTGCGTGCTGCGCGCGGATATCGACGCGCTTCCCATCCAGGAGACAAACGACGTGCCCTACCGCTCGGAAACGCCGGGCGTGATGCATGCCTGCGGCCACGACGCGCACACGGCGTGCCTGCTCGGCGCAGCAAAGGTGCTGGGCGCGCACCGCGCGGACTTCGGCGGCGAGGTGCGCTTTCTATTCCAACCCGCCGAGGAGATCGGTCAGGGCGCGCGTCCCCTCGTTGCCGCGCATGTGCTCGACGGTGCGGACCGCGTCTTCGGCCTGCACACCGCCTCGGACCTGCCATCCGGCACCGTGGGGCTTCGTCCCGGCTGCAACAACGCCGCCGTGGACCACTTCACCGTCCGCATCCACGGAAAGAGCGCGCATGTTTCCACGCCCCAGCTCGGTGTGGACGCGCTCTACATCGCAAGCGAGCTCGTCGTTGCACTCCAGGCTGCCGTCACACGCATGACCTCCCCCATCGACCCTGTGCTCATCGGCGTTGGCAAGCTCAGCGCCGGCACGGCCTACAACGCTGTCGCGGAATATGCCGAGCTTGAAGGCACGACGCGCACGCTCCTGCCCGAAACGCGCGCGCATGTGCGCGCGTCCATTGAGGCGGCGGCAGAGCATATCTCTTCCCTCTTCGGCGGCACGGCGCAGGTCGAATGGGACGACTTTGCCGCGCCGCTTCTGAATGACGCGCTTGCCTGCGAGGAGGCCGCAAGGGCCGCGGCCTCTCTCGGTATCCCGACAACGGCGGACCGCGCGCTTTCTCTCAGCGGCGACGACTTCGCCGAGTACCTGCTGCATGTGAAGGGCGCTTATGCCTACCTCGGCACGGCAGCTCCTGACAAGCCCAACACCTGCATCTCCAACCATCACGGTGATTTCGACATCGACGAGGAAACGCTCCCGCTCGGCGCGGCGCTTTACGCCGCATACGCAGCCGAAGTCTGCCGCGGTGAAGCGGGACAGTCCGTCTTTTGACAGAAATTGCTCCGCGATTTTTCTCTCCGTCCCGGACATCGCGGTTATCATCGTTTTAAGCAATGATAATTGTGCTTTTTGCCGTGATTTTGAATTGATTTTTTCTGCATCTATGTTATTTTATAATCTTGCCGCTGCGGTTTTCGCGGCAGCAAGATTCCAGCAATTTTTAAGAAAGAGGTACGATATGAAAAAGCTGTTTTCCCTGCTTCTTTGTGCCGTGATGGTGCTCTCTCTGGTCGCCTGCGGCTCGAAGACTGACGACAACCAGACGAACGACGAGCCTGAGTCCACCGCGCCTGAGCTCTCCGGCACGATGAAGGTCGTTGCCACCGGCGACGTCTACGGTCCCCTGTTCGACGCATTCACCGCCGACACCGGCGTTCAGGTCGAGTGCCTGTCCATGTCCTCCGGCGAAGTGCTCTCCAAGCTCCGCGCCGAGGGCGGCGTTCCCTCCGCTGATCTGTGGTTCGGCGGCGGTATCGACGCTTTCATGAGCGCCAAGGATGACGGTCTGCTCGAGCCCGTCATGTTCGACGCTGCCAGCGAGCTCGGCGACGAGTTCAAGGACGCCGAGGGCTACTGGTACTCCAAGGGCATCACCATCGTCGGCTTCCTGCTCAACAACTCCCTCATGGAGGAGCTGGGCCTGACCGCTCCCGAGAGCTGGGACGACCTGACCGACAGCCAGTATGCCGGCGAGATCGTCATGTCCAACCCCGCCGTTTCCGGCACCAACTACGCCGTGGTCAACGCGCTGCTGCAGGCCAAGGGCGACGAGGGCTGGAACTACTTCGAGGCCCTGAACAACAACATCGCCTACTACGGCAAGCGCGGCTCCGACCCCAAGAACAAGGTCTCCGCCGGTGAGTTCGCCGTCGGCATCACCTACATCGACGCCAGCATCGAGCAGGCCGCCGAGGAGAACGACCTGACCATCGTTTACCCCGCCGACGGTATGCCCTGGGTCCCCGAGGGCGTGGCCGTGTTCAAGAACGCCGAGAATGTCGACGCTGCCAAGTACTTCGTCGAGTGGCTCTTCAGCAGCGACGATCACCTCCGTCAGCTCGCCGAGATCGAGCAGAAGAGCGGCATCAAGGTCATCAAGCCCTCCATCGAAGGTCTTGAGCTGTCCTACGACCCCACCCTCCTCATGACCGAGGACCTGTCCCTCTTTGGTTCCCAGCGCAGCGAGATCCTCGAGCGCTTTGAGCCTCTGATGGGTGACAAGGCCGCCACGGAATAAATGAGATCCGCCGGCAACATCCAAAAGAATACGGGAAAAAGGACATCTCACGATGTCCTTTTTTCCCTTTGTGAAAACGCGGCCGACAGGCTGATCCTTCTCCTACTGCTCTCGGGCGTGCTGCTTTTCATTCTCTGGCCCATCGCCTGCATCGCGCTGCGGAGCCTTCGCGGCGCGGACGGCGGCGTGAGCTTTGCGATGTTTGACACCGTCCTGCACCAGTACGGCGAGAGCCTGCGCAACAGCGTTTTTGTCGGCCTTTTCACGGCCGTGCTCACAACGCTCCTTTCGCTCTCGGCAGCGCTCTGCTGCGCCACGGCGCGCGGCTGGCGGCGGACGCTTGCCATGCTCATCATGCTCGTCGCCATGGTCTCGCCGCCGTTTGTCTCCTCGCTTGCCTACATCCAGCTCTACGGGCGGCGCGGATGGATCACCTACCGCCTGCTGCACCTGAGCTTAAACCCCTACAACCGCTGGGGCGTTATCCTGATGCAGTCGCTCTCGTTTGTGCCGCTCAACGCGATGTTCCTCTCCGGCATCCTTGAAAAGCTGGACGAGGGCAGCCTGCGCTCGGCGCGCGACCTCGGCGCCGGGGGCGGCGCCATCCTGCGCGACATCGTCCTGCCGCTCATCCGGCCGGCAACGCTCGTGTGCCTGCTGCTCTCGTTCGTCCGCTCGCTCGCGGACTTCGGCACGCCCATCATCATCGGCGGGCGCTTCAGCACGCTGGCCGCGGACATCTATTTGCAGGTCGTGGGATATTCAGACCTTGAAAAGTCCTCGGCGATGAACATGTTCCTGCTTGTCCCCTCCATTCTCTTTTTCTTCGTCTACCGCGCGCTGATGCGACGCTCGGACAAGCTGACCGACGCAAGCCGCGCCGCGCGCGGCGACCTGGGGCTCAGGCTCTCGCGCTGCGGCGCGATGGGCTGGGGCGCGATCGCGCTGAGCCTTGTCTTCTTTGTGATGATCGTGCTGCAATACGGCTGCGTGTTCCTCTCGGGCTTCCTCAAGAGCACGAAGGGCGTCTATTCCTTCACGCTGCAATACTGGCGCCAGCTCTGGCAGATCAGCGCATCGACGATGCTGCGAAGCATTCAGTATGCGCTCATCGTCTCCCTCGCCGGCACGCTCTTTGCGATGCTTTTCGCCTACTACATGGATCGGCGGCGCATCCCCGGGCGCAGCCTCTTCGACTGCCTTGCAACGCTGCCCTACATGCTGCCGGGCACCTGCTTCGGCATTGGCTACATCCTCGCTTTCAACCACGCGCCGCTCAAGCTGACGGGCACGGCCTTCATCGTCATGGCCAATATGCTCTTCAAGCAGCTGCCGACCTCCACGAAGATCTGCACCGCATCGCTGGCGCTTCTGCCCGAGGTGCAGGAGCGCTCGGCGCGCGACCTCGGCGCGGGACGGCTCGCCGTGCTGCGCGACGTGGTCTTCCCCGCGCTGCGCCCCGCGTTTTTAAGCTGCTTCGTCTATAACTTCACCAGCAGCATGACAACGGCGGGTTCCATCATCTTCCTCATCGACGCAAGGCGCCAGCTGGCCGTCTTCAAGCTCTTTGACGCGGTGTATCAGGGCGACTACGCCCTCGCCTCGCTCATCGCGAGCGTCATCACCGTCATCGTTCTGCTCGTTGAGGGCCTCGCCTACTTCATCGCCCGGAAAGGAGAAAAACGCCGTGTATCTTGAACTCGACCGCCTGAGCAAGCAGTTTGACGGCAAATATGCCGTGCACGAGCTATCCCTCGGGCTTGAAAAAGGCGGACTTTTGTGCATCCTCGGCTCGTCGGGCTGCGGCAAGACGACCACGCTCAACATGATCGGCGGCTTCCTCTCGCCTGACAGCGGCAGGGTGCTGCTCGACGGGCAGGACATCACCGCTCTCCCGCCCGAGCGCCGCCCCGTTTCCACCGTCTTCCAGTCCTACGGTCTCTTCCCGCATATGAGCGTGCTGCAAAACGTGACCTACGGGCTCAAATTCCGCAGATATTCCCGCGCGGAGGCGCGGGAGAAGGGCCGCAGGTATCTGGAGCTCGTCGGCCTTGCCGACCGCGAGAACGCCCGCATCGGCGAACTCTCCGGCGGCCAGCAGCAGCGCGTGGCGCTCGCCCGCGCGCTCATCGTCGAGCCGAAGCTGTGCCTGCTCGACGAGCCGCTCTCAAACCTCGACGCAGCGCTGCGCGTGCGCATGCGCGGCGAGCTCAAGCGCATCCAGCGCGAGCTCGGCACTACGATGGTCTTTGTCACGCACGATCAGGAGGAGGCTCTCATTCTGGCCGATTCCATCGCCGTGATGAGCGAGGGAGAGCTCTTGCAGCTCGGCACGGCGGAGGAGGTCTTCCGCCATCCGGCAAACGACTACATCGCATCGTTCCTCGGCCTCAACGACATTGTCTGGCAGGATGACGGCCGCGTGCTGAAGGTCATCCGCCACGGAGAAAAGGAGTAACACTGCCATGCTTGTTGATATGCACCTGCACGAATGCACCTACTCGACCGACAGCTTCCTCCGCCTGGAAGAGATCGTTTCCATCGCCAGAGAACGGGGACTGGACGCGATCTGCATCACCGACCACGACAGCATGGGCCTGCGCAAGCGCGCCGAGGCCTATTCCCGCGAGATCGGCTTCCCCATCTTTGTGGGCGTGGAATTCTTCTCGCTCTGGGGCGATATCACCGCCTGGGGCATCGACGACATCCCCGGCCAGCGCATCGACGCGCAGGACTTCATCGACCTTGTGCGCGAGAAGGACGGCTTCTGCGTTTCCTGCCATCCCTTCCGCAACAACAACCGGGGTCTGCGCGAGCATCTGCGCGACGTGCGCGGCCTTGACGGCGTGGAGGTGCTCAACGGCAGCACGCCGCTCGAGGACAATCAGACGGCGCTGCGCCTCTGCCGTGAGCTGGGGCTCAAGGCCATCGGCGCAAGCGACGCGCATGTGCCCCAGCAGGTGGGGAAATATGTAACATGGCTGCCCGAAACCGTGACGACGCTGCCGGATTTCATCACGGCGCTGCACACGCTGGAGACCCGTCCCGCCATCTGGACGGGCAGCGAATACGACGTTGTTACCGAATTTTGAGAGGGATCGATCAGCAGGCCGGCGCGCTGTGTGCCGGCCTGCTGTTCCGTTTCACTCCGTCATATGCGATATTCATGCAGGAAAACTGTGGTAATGTTTCACAAGAAGCGCTTCTCTGATGAAAAAAGATTCTCAAAATTTGGAGAAGAGAAGAATTAGGCATTAACATTTTCCCAGCATGGGAGTATGGTAGCGCCAACAATTTCAAATGCCCGATCGCAAGGTCGGGAAGCTGTTTGTCCCCCAAGGTGATAACAGATTTGTCGGATTACAGCACAGTTGCAGCCGTAAATGCTTCACATAGCATTTACGGCTTTGTTTTTTGTCTGCATCGGGAGTGCGCTTACGCCCCCAACAACTGGCAGGAAAGCGAAGCGACGGATTCGAACGTCCCCGTCGAAAATGCCCCCGGCTATCTCGCCTCCAACCCCGACTTCTGCCTCATCACCTTCTCGGGGGGCAGCGGCTTCACGCTTCCGGCCAAGGGCTCCTGCGTGGGTCTGCGCAAGAGCGACACCGCGCTGCTTGAGCAGATCAACGAGATCCTCGGCACGCTGGACAACGCCACCCGCGACGAAATGTGGCAGACCGCCGTCGACAACCAGCCCCAGTAATATTATCCCACGCACCGCCGCCGCGCTTTAAGCGGCGGGTATGCGAAGCCCGCAGGCAGCGCTCAGCGCTTCGCAGCACAAAGGAGGAAACACCATGGCAGCACCCACCGCGCCCCGGACGAACTTCATCACCCGGGATCACCGTTATGTTTATTTGGGCGGAAGCCTTATTGCCCTTTTAGGCCTCAGCATGTTCTACTCCGCCCCAAGCCCATACAGCTTCATCCCTGCACAGTCCGTGTTCGGCACGGCGCTCGCGGTGATCTGCTGGTTCTTTCTCGGCGTGAGCGCCATGGCGCTGCTCGTCAAGTGGGCCTATCCAGGCTGTTGTCCATCGCGAGCTCGATCGTGTCGCGCTCGCCGCCGAGGGAACCGCCGGCGAGAACCTCGATCTGGATGCGGCCGTCGGTCGCCTCGCTGACGAGCTCGGCGATCTTCTTACCGCCCTGAACAAAGGGAGCGGTCTCGGGGTCGACGAAGTGCATCTTAAGCGTAATGGTGTCCTGAGAGGTCGCGTCGGAATCGTCCGTTCCGGCGGCGTCGTCCTTCTTGTCGCCGCAGGCAACAAGGGAAAGCACCATCACAAGGGCATCGTTTTTAGTTATTATGCAAAAACGCACAGAAATTTCGTGTGACTAACGAAATTTCTGTGCGTTATTTGTGTGATGACTCAAGCCGGGCGCGCGCTCAGCGCTTCGCCGCACAGTTATCCCGAGAATGGACCATGGAATTGCGGCTGGTGTTCAGGTGCGCGATCATGCTGTACTTTGCCCCCTCCGGGTCATGGCGGCGGATGGCATCGACGATGCGCTGGTGTTCCATGCCGCGCTGGGAACGGTGCTCATCGTTCGTCACCGTGATCACAACGCCGATCGCCGAGGCGATGATCGGGATGAGATTGGGCAGCACATGGTTTCCGCTGCATTCGGCAAGATACCGGTGGAACTTTGCGTCGGCGGCGGAATAATCCTCCTTCGCTTCGATCAGGCGCGTCACCTCATCGCAGTATGCCTGCATCTGCTCGATCTGCTCGGGCGTTGCGCCGCGCGCAACGATCGCGCAGGTCTCCGGCTCAAGCATCAATCGGATATCCTGCAGGTCGAGCGCGAGATTCTCCGTGCCCTCCTCCATTATGAACGTCAGTCCGAGCGGGTCCTCCGGCACGCCGTTCTTTTCTGAAACAAACGTGCCCGCGCCCTGCCGCGCTGTTAAAATATTGCGGGCGACGAGGCGCTTGATCGCCTCGCGCAGTGTGCTGCGGCCCACGCCCAGCTCGCGCGCCAGATCATACTCGTTCGGCAGCTTGTCGCCGGCCTTCATATCGCGGTCCAAAATGACCTGAATGATCTGCTCGACCGCAAGATCGACGCGTGTTTTTCCCTCAACCGCTTTTTTCATACTCTGCCTTCTTTCCTGTATCGATTGTTTGTTTGGTCTAGAGTATAATATGTCTGATGTATTTTGGCAAGCTCTTTCTTTATATTCTTCCCGCCGCCGCGCGGATTCGATTTTTCTCCCGTTCGAATTGGTACCCGCTTTTCTGTGCTCTCCCCTTCAGGCAGCAAACGTGCCGAAAAGCGACAGAAAAATGGGATTATAAATAAGGAATATATGCTCAATGGCACGTCCCGCAAAAATGACCATTTGTTTGCTGTGCGGCTTTTTACTGCACGCGATATCCGCTCGCGCACTTTTCAAAAGCGTATGCAAGCCGCTCATCGGGGGAGGCAAAGGACTGCGGCTCAAAGCCTTCTGCCTTTTGGAAGGAAACGATGCGATTCGGGTGATCGATCCAGATCACACAGGTGTTCTGCGCAGAAGCTTCCGTTTTCATTTTCTCTCTCCGTTACACATAAGATTCATGATTCTTATAAAAGCTTGTCGGCTGTTGCCTGACAGGCGGCAAATTTCTCGGCTGCGGCGCTTTTCCCCTCGCGCAGCTCACAGCGCGCAAACTCCGTCGTCTGCGGCAGCAGTAGATCAAAGCGCCCGATCCGGTTGATCTTCAGATGCAGCCGCTCTGCCGATAGGTCGAGGACATGCCCGCCCTGCGTTTTGTCGCTGCTCAGATAATGAAAATGCCAATCCGGCATGCAAATGCCGCCCACATACCGCGGGCACCAGACGGCGATCACATTACCGCGGGTGTTTTCAAAGCGAAATTCGTTCCAGCTTTTCGCCGCCTCAGAAAGCACCGGGTAGGGCTTCCGGCAGCTGTTCCAACTTTGCGTATACACGCTCTTGAAAACACCACCGGCCTTGATCATATAGAAGAGATTGGGATTTCCCTGCACAAACGGCGCAAGCATCTGCTTGAGCGAGGTAAGATCATCGATGCCGTTCAACGCTATCTCCGGGGCGTTTTCGTCAAACACCATGGCTGCGGCAAACGCCATGCCGTCCTCCGGCCTCATAACGGTGACCTTGCCGTCCGGCGCTGTCTTGTAGGCTACGCCGTTTTCAAAAGTTATCACGCCGTCCAATGCTGTGCCGATGCCGACCCCGGTATTGGCACAGCACAGAAGTTCCCGCACGCTGACAGCCCCATCGAAGCTGCCAGCCTCCAGCGCGTTCCATGCAGACGCCTGAAACAGTGTTTTTACCATACTGCCATATCCTCCTCGCGAAAGAAAAAGGCGGTCTGCCTTTCCTCTCGCGGAAGGCAGGCCGCCTTTTCTATTGACTTACTCGATGGCGATCTTACTGCCGGAGGTGAGCTTCTTCGGCTCCTCCTTCGGGATGAGCACGGTCAGCACGCCGGAC
>URCK01000003.1 GCA_900546295.1 uncultured Eubacteriales bacterium
GGCGCGCTGCTCGGCGCGCCTGCGCGCGCGGCGCTTTTTGCGGCGGTGCGCGCAGACGATGAGCAGAATGAGCACGAGCAGCACGAGAAGGGACGTGAGCCAGATGCCAATGACGGAGATCGTGCTCACTGCCGCGATCTCCACACTCGTTCCGCTGACAGGGAAGGTGAGGTAGCTGCCCATCGTGCTGGTGTCGACATTCTGCCACGCGCCGCTCTCGCGGACGTAGATGCGAAGATCACCGCTGTCCTCGGGCGGGAGGTAGCGGACGGTGTGCTGCGCGCTGCCGTCGTCGGCAAGGTCGAGCTTCCACTGCTCGAGCACCTCGCGGTTGGCGGTAAGCGGCGGGAATTCTCCGCGCCGCAGGCAGGTGAAGTAGCCCTGCAAACGGTCGAGGAGCGAGCCGGACTGTACATCGAAGGCCTCGGGCGTGAGCGGCTCGGCGGTCAGCTTGATGGCGTCGCCGTCGCTGTAGCTGCCCTCGACAAGCAGGACGGAAAGCCCGCCCTCGCGTGTCTGCTCGGAGGCGAGACCGGGGGTATAGGCCTCGTACACGGCCGTGACAACGGTGTCGAAATGAAGCGAATCAAGGTCTGTGCGGTCCCAATGGGCGTGGTAGCCCTCCTTTTCTGGGATGTCGGGGATGTCGCTCTCGTCGAAGGACGCGCCGTAGTCGAACGAGCGGCGCAGCACCTCCTCGCCGCCGGCGAGGAAGGTGAGCGTGAAGGTCTTCATGCCCTCGGGGATGCTGGTGTTTGCGCAGAGCTGGGAGAAGGAGATCGGCTCGGCGCGGCCGACAAAGCCCTGACGGTTGATGCCGGGCAGATCGTCGGAGACATAATAGTTGTTTGCAAAGGCGCCCGTATCGCTGCCGGAGATCGCGCCCGCGTACTGCTGGCAGTCGGTGACGGCGACGAGAGAGTAGTTCCACGTCACGCTGGAGCCGCTGCCGTCAGCCTTGGAGGCAACGCCCGAGCCGACGATGCCGCCGACGTACTTTTTGCCGCCGAGCGGGCACTTGGCAAAGTTGCCGTGCACGGAAGCGCCCGTAACGCCTGCGATACCGCCGACATAGCTGCCGTTCTCGCTTGTGACGGAGCCGTAGCCCTCGCAGGCGGTGACATAGCCGAGGTCCATGCGCCCGACGATGCCGCCGACATAGCTGCGCTTGCCGGAGATGTCGCCGGTGTTGACGCACTGCTGCACGATGGACTTGTACGCATACTGCTTGCGGTAGCTGCCCGAGAGGCTGCCGGTCACGTCGTCCTCGGGGTCGAGCGTATACTCGATGGCCATGGAGCCGGCAATGCCGCCGGTGTTCACATCGCCGTAGACGGCGGCGGTATTTTTACTGCCGGAGACCTTGCCGAGCGTGACGGCGTTGATGTCAACGTCGGAGGAGTCGGTGATGATGCTGCCGGAGCCGCCGCCGACACTCTCGATGGCGGAGAACATGGAGTTCGACAGCTCGTTGAACTTGCTGTTGATCGAGCGCAGGTCGCTCGAGAGCGTGCTCGAGCTTGTTTTGACGTTTTCGGTGATCAGCGAGAGCTGGCTGCCCGCCGCGGTGATCGCGCCGACGACCGTGTTGAAGTTCGTCACGCTGACAACGTCGGAAATGCCGGGATGCGGCCCGATGATGATGCCGCCGTCAATGTCGATGCTCGGCGGGGTGATGGCGTCGAGATCGACGTTCACGCGCACATCGCCCGCGGCGTCCGAAGCATCGGAGAGGTAGCCGGAGATGAGCGTGAGGCGGTCACAGATCTCGCCCGTACTGTACTGCGTGTCGTTCACGGCCTTTTCGACAAGGCGACTGAGCTCATCGAGCTGAGACTTCATCACGGAGAACTGGCTGGCGGAGACTTCTGTGCGGACATAGGGCTCCATCTGTCCGGTGATGCCGCCGACGTCCTTGCGCCCGCAGACCGCGCCGCTGTTTGTGCAGGAGCGCACCTGCCCGCTGCTGCGCCCGACGATGCCGCCGACATTGTAGCCGATGTGCTGGTAGCCGATGGCGGCCTCATTCACGCACTCGCTGATCGCGCCGGAGGAGTAGCCCGCGACGCCGCCGGTGTCGGTCGAGACACTGATCGTGTCGAGCTGGGAGAGCTTGGAGAGGTCGAGCGAGAACTCAAAGCTCAGATCGTCTAAGTCGATGGCGGGGTCGGTGCTCTCGATGTTCACATAGGCGCGGTTTTTGCTCGATACGATCGCGCCGAGATTGTAGCCGGTGATGCCGCCGGTCATGTTCTGGCCGAAGATCGCGCCCGTGGCCTCGCACGAGCGGATGACGCCCGTGGCGGCGTTGTACCCCGCGATGCCGCCGACATTGCGCTTGCCGGAAACGGAGCCGTTGAAGCTGCAATTTTCAATCGTGCCGTGGTTTTCACCCGCGATGCCGCCGAGGTCCTGGCTGTCGCCCGAAGGGGTGAGAGCGCCCTCGACATGCAGATTTTTCACGCTGCCGCCCTTCTGCACCACGCCGAAAAGACCTGCCGGGGAAACGCTTTCTTCCATATCAAGGCCGCTGATGGTGTGGCCGCCGCCGTCAAACGTGCCGCCGAAGGAGGGAATGGGCAGCACGCCGGTGCTTTCCAGCACAAGGTCGTTGTCGAGCACGACCTTTTTGCCGCGCGAGTAGGAGTCGAGCGTGCAGGAGCGCGCGAGGGACTGGAGATCCTCCTCGGTCTTGATGTGGATGGTATCATCCACGTCGGCAAGCGCGCTTGTGAAGGGAAAGAGGGATAATAGCAGCAGCGCGCCGAGCGCGAGCGCACAGAGGCGATGTAATTTAGTCTTCTTCATCATCTTGCTCCTCATTTGCAGAACCCGAGATCAGGTTCAGGTCGATGTCTCCCTCGACGGTCGCGTGCATCACGCCGTGGACCGTGCCGTTGATGCTGCCGCGCACCATGCCGTTGACGGAGACCTTGCCGTGGGCGGTCTTCTTTTCACTGATGGACGGGACGGAGAAGGAGGTCTTGTCCACGATGCCGCTGCCGATGAGCAGGATCTGCGGGAGCGCGAACATGACCATGATGATGGAGATGACCGTGCCGCGGCCGAGGCTCTCGCCGATGCCCGCGATGACAGGCTCAGAGGTCATGCTGCCGATCAGAAAGCCGCAGATCGAGAGGATCGAGCCGGAGGTGATGATCGTCGGGAAAGCGAAGTTCAGCGTTTCCACGATGGCGTCGCGGTGGTGCATCTTGCCCTTGAGTTCCTGATAGCGGCTCGCAATGACGATGGCGTAGTCGATGTTCGCACCCATCTGGATGGAGGAAACGATCAGGTAGCCAAGGAAGAAGACGTACTTTCCCGTGATGGTCGGGAACGAGAAGTTGAGCCAGATGCAGCCCTGGATCACCAGGATCAGCAGCACCGGCATACCGGCGGAGTTGAACGTAAAGAGCAGCACCAGCATGACGACGAGCACCGACACGATGCTCACAACCTTGTTGTCCACGGCGAAGGACTTTTCAAATTCGTATTCGTTCGTCGATTCGCCCGCGAGATAAACGGTGTCGTCAGGATAATACTTCTCGGCGATCTCAAGGATCTTGTCGGTGAAGGCATAGGTCTCATCGCCGCTTTCCGGCAGCGTGAGATAAATGAGCATACGGTCGTAGTCCTCGCCCTCGAGCTGCGCCTTCGCGCTCTTCATCTGCACCTCGGCATCCTGCAGCAGCTTTGTCTGCTCGTCGCTGAGCGTGACGAGCCCCGCGTCCACCTGATCGCAGACGAAGAGGAACATATCGATGAGCGGAACCTTGTAGGTCGATAAATTGCCCGCGAGCTTGCCGTATTCCGAATGCTGCGCGGCGTAGGCGGCGTAGACGACCTGCGCGGCCTCGTAATCAAGACCCGCAAGCTCGGCGAACTGGCGCGGCGTCAGCTTGTCGGCGAGCATATAGCCGTCGAGCGCTTCAATGTTGGTAAGCCCCATCGTGGAGTCGACCTCGTCGTACTGCTCAAGCTCACTCAAAATGGCGGATTCTCTGTCGTAATCGCCCGTGGGGACGATGAGCGCGAGCATATTTTTCGAGGTGAAGTTTTCCTCGATCATCTGCTGGGCAAACTGTGTTTCATTCTGCTTGGGTGCGGAAATGAGCCCGTAGCCGTAGGCGTAGGGGCAGTTGGACGAAAGGCGGAAACCGATGACGGCCAGCGCCACGAAGACGACGGGGATGATGTAGCGCGTGGCGAAGTCGAGCTTGCCGACAAAGGAAATTTTAGGGACGAAGCTGCGGTGTTGCGTGCGGTCGATGAGTGGGCCAAAGAGCATCAGAAGACCCGGCATGACGATGAACGCCGCGAGCAGCGCGAACATGATCGATTTGATGAGGCAGAGGGCCATATCGGGGCCGAGCTTGAACTGCATGAAGAGCATGGCGACAAGGCCACCGATGGTCGTGAGGCTGCTCGCGCCGATCTCGGGGATGGATTTGCTCAGCGCGATGATGACGGCCTCGCGCAAGGGCAGGAGCTTGTGCTCTTCCTTGAAGCGGTTGCAGAAGATGATGGCATAGTCGATGGAGAGCGCAAGCTGCAAGATGCTCGTGACGGAGTTTGAAATGAACGAGATCTTGCCCATGAGGAAGTTTGTGCCCTGGTTGAGCACCAGCGCGACGACGAAGGTCAGAATCAGCACCGGCACCTCGCCGTAGGTCTCGGACGTGAAGAGCAGCACGAGTACGATGACGATGGCGACATAGACCATGATGACGCTGATCTCGTGGTCGATGGTCTCCTGCTGCGTGTTGCCAAGGTCCGTATCGACATAAAGATCATAGTCGCGCAGCAGCTCCTTCACCGCATCGAGCGAGTCAAGGCAGGCGTCGTCATCCTCACTGTAGGCAAAGGTGACGGAGTAGAGCGCGGAGAGATTATTGTAATGCGCGCTCGTTTCGTCGTAATCGACGCTCTGCACACCCTTGACCTCTTTGATCTTGGGAGCAAGCGCGGCGGCCTGATCGGGCGTGATGTTGGCGACCATGACCTCGGCCGTGCCATAGGTGACGAACTGCTCGTCCATGATGGCGAGCGCCTGCTTCGTCTCCGAGTCGGCGGGCAGGTAATAGGTCAGGTCGCTTTCGACCTCGACCCAGTTGCGGGAAAAGACGGAAAAGATCAGCAGGATGATGGTGAGCAGGAAGATGAGATTCCGCTTGTCGACAATAAAGGTCGCGACCTTTTCCATAAAGGAGGAGCCCGTCTCCTTGGTTTCGTTACTCATGGCGGAACACATTCCCTCCCTTCGTTCTCTCATCGCTGCGCTTTATCGCACGCTCGATACCGTCCCCTGTCGGCGGCTCGTGCGGGACGATCTGCACGATATCGCCGAGCGGACAGTCAAGCCTCTGACAGATGCGCACGAGTACCTCGAGCGAGACGAGCTCGTTTTTCGAGAGCTTGGCGAGCGTGTTGGAGCTGATGCCGACCTCGCGGGCGAATTCGGTCTTGTTCCAGCCTTTGTCGATGAGCTGCTTGAAAAGGCCATTGTAGGAAACAAGCATAGCCGATACCTCCTGCTGCTTTTTTTCTACATTATAGTCGGCTATCGGTCAAAAGCAAATAAAAATTTGCAAATGCAGATGTTTTGTGGGCGAAAATATAACAAAATTGCAAAAGTGTACAAAGATTGAGCGCGGCGGAAAGGGGGCGGTAGAGAAGAAAAGCCGAAGGCCACTCCGGGAAGGAGCGGCCTTCGGCCTTTGGCTCGCGGGGAAGAGCATTAGCCCAGCCCAAGAGCCTCTTCAGGAGAGATATAAGGACGGTTCTGTTTACGACCGGTTTCTTCCAGTGTGAGCTGGCCCTGATAGAAGCATAGCCCGCGCCGCAATCCCGCATCCTCGCTCAGCGCCCGGACCACGCCCTTGTCCGCGATGGCGAGGGCATAGGGCAGGGTGGCGTTGCACAGCGCCACGGAGGCGTCCTTGGGATAGGCACCGGGGATATTGCCCACGCAGTAGTGGAGCACGCCCTCCTCAGTGTAGGTGGGGTCGGAATGATAGGTGTTGCGGCAGGTCTCGATCGCGCCGTGCTCATCGCAGGACACGTCCACGATCATGGCGTCCTCCTTCATCTGCCGGACCAGATCGCGCGAAACCAGATGGTCGGTGCGCCACTTGGGCCAGAGGGTGCAGTTGATCAGAAGATCGGTCTGCTTGACAAGCCGCTCGATGTTCTCCTGATTGGACATGACGAATTCCACGTTGGGGCCGAGCTTCATCTTCGCGTGCTCGAGGCTGTAGTAGTCGATATCCACCAGCGAGACCATGTTTCCGCAGCTGGAGGCCAGTTCCGCCGCGCCGATGCCGGCACAGCCGGCACCGATGATGGTGACTCTGGGGGCAGAAAGCCCGTCCAGCTTTGCATAGAGACGTCCGCATCCGCCATTGGTGCTCTTGGCGAATTCGCAGGCGGCAAGGAAGCCGCCCTTGCCCGCGATCTCGCTCATGGGGCGCAGCAAGGGGAACTTTCCGGCGCGGTCGATCACGTCCTCGTAGGCAATGCCCGTGACGCCGGCTTCCAGGCACACGTCGGTCTGCTCGCGGGAGCCGTTGGAGTGAATATAGGTGAAGACGATCAGATCCTTGCGCATATAGCGATATTCCTCGGGGAGAATCTCCTTGACCTTATAGACCATGTCGGCCCGTTCGTAGGCCTCCTTGGCATCCACCAGCTCCGCGCCCGCGGCGGCGTACTGCTCGTTGGAAAAGCCGCTGAGCAGACCCGCGTCGCGCTCGACAAGAACAGTGTGACCATGGGCGCAGAGCTCTCTGACCGCACTGGGGGTGGCGGCGACGCGCCCTTCGTCCTTTTTGATTTCCTTCAGAACAGAAATAATCATAGCTTTTTTACCTTACTTGCTTTGCCGATCCTCGAAAGATGTGCCTTGCCGGGATTGGCAGTTATTTGCTTTTCCCCAGCTCTAACTCCTTGGCGCGCTCATCCCAATATTCAGCCTCAATGCCGATGACCTCGGAGGTGAATTTGCTGCCGCCTGCGCTCGGGCTGCGCAGGGATACTTTGATACCCTAGTATACCTCTTTCCCGGCGATCTGTAAATGGGCTGTCAGAGAAAAGGAATATTGATACGCTGCGCCGAAAGGATGCACGGGCGCAAAAAAAGAAGCACTTAGCGCGCTAAGTGCTTCTTTTCAGTCATTGCTGTTTGCTCAGTTTCCGAGATTTAGCTCGTAGGTGCAGAGGTAGAAGAGAAACGAGGTCATCTGATAGCGGTTGATGCGCGTATCGTAGGAACTCAAAAGCTCATCAAAGCTGCTGTCACGCGAGGTGATGTCCTTCTGGTCGCACCAGATCATGGCCTTAGCAGCCTCGCGCGTGAGGCCCGGGCCGTCGGTCATCACCTGCCGCAGCTGCTCCGGGTCCACATAGGTGTTGACGCCGGACATACCGGCAAAGCGGTAGATCAGGATACAGGCGGCGCGGTAATCGAGCTTGTCGTTGTAGCCAAAGTTCAGCGGGTCGTTCGGGCGCAGGAGCCGCGTTTGATAGGCCCAGCACACCGCGTCATAATAGGGGTAGGAGGCGTTGAACGAGCGGCTTTCGTAGTCGGTCGGCAGGGCGGAGTTGTCCGTCTCGGGGCGTCCTGCAATGCGGTAAAGCACATCGATAAACTCGCCGAGCTTCGCGGCGGACTGTCCGCCGAAGACATTCGGAGACTCCGGGTCCACATAGCCGTTGCGATACATATAGAGGACGCTGGCTTGGTTGAAGATGCTCTTGATGTCCGTAAACACCACCGTATCCGTCAGGCTGCCGCCGCTGGGTTCCTTGTTGAAGACGTGGGCATAGTAATCGCTGTTGACGATGTTGCTCGAGAGCTTGAACTTGTTGTCCACATACTGCCGGTAGGCCTGCAGCAGCTCATCGGAGATGACGATGCCCTCGTTTGCGGGGATGACCGTCTCCGTGTCGGCGTCGTAACGGAAGGCTTTCGTCAGGAAGGAGCGGTTCGACAAAATGGCGGCATGGATGCCGCTTGAGAGCACGTCGGTGCCCGCCAGCAGGCGGGAGTCATACTCCACGCCGAAGAGGTTGAGAAGCGTCGGCAGGATATCCGCCGTGGAGCAGTATTCATCCACCACGATGTTTTGCGGAAGACCGGGAACATAGCAGATGAAGCTGTTGCGGAATTTTTCAAACTTTGTGTCCAGCGTCTGGCCGGCAAGCTCGTTGTACTCCTCCTCCGTCAGACCGTAGGGGTAGTGGTCATTCGTGAGAACGATGCAGGTCTTATCGGCAACGCCGGCCTCTTCCAGCCGCTGCACCAGATACTCCAGCGCGTACTCAAGCTCCAGATTGCAGGCGATGTACGCCTTGACCGGCTCGGAATAGGGGAGATCCTCCACCGCGGCCCTGTTCTTGGCACTCATGGCGTTGTCCCAGTTGTACTGGTAATGGCCGCTGAAGGTCATGTAGTAGGCGTGGAAGGGGGAAGAGCTGTTGATGTAATCGTCAACGGAGGCCTCCATCATTTCAAGGTCGGAGGACGGCCAGTCGATCTTCACGTTCAGGCCCGAATCCGCCGCCTTGAAGTTGTAGCCCATGTTGGCATGGGTGATGTTGCGGTTATAGAAATCGCCGATGTAGTCGTGATAGCCGTAGGAGACATATCCCATCTCATTGAGCGCGTTGCCAAGGCAGAAGGGAAGGTAGTTGGTGCCCGCCACGTTGAAGCTCGAATCTGTCTTCGTGCGGGACATATCCGGGTAGAGGCCCATGCACATGGTATATTCGCCGTTGGTGGTGACAGACTGGAACGAGCCATAGTAGTTTTCAAAAATGATGCCCGTATGGGTCATTTCATAGAGGGTGGGCGTCAGTTCCTCGCTGATGAACCAGGGAGCAAAGCTCTCCGCGCAGATGGTGATGAGGTTATAGTCCTTCAAAAGCCCTGTATAGTTGCTCTTGCGGCTGGGCGTGATCTTGGCAAGATACTCGTCCGTGGCCTTGAGGATGGCGCTGTTTGTGCTGTTGGCCAGCTTGCTGAAATCGATGTCCTCGATCACGTTATACGAGTTGCTGGTGTAAGTCTGCTGGACGGTGCTCGTTTCCAGAGAGGAGGGCGTAAAGAAGGTGACCTGCTCATCGGCGCCGGAGATCATATAGTGAAGCTCCTGCACGGTGGTGGCGAGCATACCGACCTTTCTGTAGCTGCTGTCGGTGGAGGTGTTCACATTGGCGAGGGTCTTGTAGACGGAAAAGGGCTTGTTGCGCCCGACGAACAAAAGCCCCGCCGTCATCAGCACCAGCACGAGCAGCGCTGCAAAGGATGCCTGCGCCTGCTTCCAGCGCAGGCGCTGCTTGAGCGCCGGGACCTTGCGCAGCACAAGGCAGAGGATCGCTGCGAGCAGCGGCAGCAGCAGAAGAAGGATGCGCGGCAGGTTCCTGATGATGCCGTAGACGAGCTGGGAATTGAAGTTGGTGATCACGTTCTCACCCATGCTGACCTGACTGATGGGCATGAAATTGCCGAAGATGCACTGGTAGACCAACTGTACCTCTGCAAAGAGCACCACGAGCAAGACAAAGAGCGAGCCGACGATCTGACGCAGGATGCGCGGCAGGTACGAGGTGAGAAGAGGATGCCGCCGATCAGCGCAAACAGAATCGGATAGATAATCTGCCGGTCGACCTTGTGATAAACGCACAGGTGCAGGCACAGCTCCACATAGACGCAGGTGAAGCAGAACAGCAGCAGGTCGGCAGCCCATGTCTTCCAAAGGCTGCGGTGCGGGGGCTGCGCGGCTGCAGAAGGTTCAGATGTATCATGGTCGGAGACCTGATCAGATATCTGCTCGGTATTCTCTGCCAAAGTGTCGTTGGGTTTCAGTTTCGTATTCATAAGATATTCTCCTGCTGAGAGCTTTTTTCAAAAGAAAAGGATAGCTTGCGAAATTTGTCGAAATATCGACATGGAGCATATCATAGAGCAAATGATCGTAAAAGGCAATCATTCTTGTAAAAAAATTAAAAAAACCTTTACAAATTCCGCGGCAGAAAGTGCCCGCCTGTGCGCTTATATGACGAAAAGACGGCAAGATCCGCTCGTTTTGCTTGACTTTGGTAAAATTCTGTGATATCGTGCCGTGGAAACAGGTTACGGACCGAAAGGGATAACGACTGTGCTGAGCGGCACAGTCGTTATCTTTTTTTATGCCCATACCACAGGAGGGAAAGGCTGCTATGTATTTGATGATCGACAACTACGATTCGTTTGTGTATAACCTGAAGGCATACTTTGAAGAGCTGGGCCGGGACATTGTGGTCCGCCGCTCGGATGCGATCACACTCGAGGAGATCGAGGAAATGGACCCGCAGGGCATCATCCTCTCCCCGGGGCCGAAGCGCCCTTGGGATGCGGCGCTGTGCGTGGAGACGGTAAAGCGCTTTCAGGGCAGGGTGCCGCTGCTCGGCGTGTGCCTTGGCCATCAGGTGCTGGGTCACTGCGCGGGCGCAACGGTGGAAAAGGGCACTCGCCCCATGCACGGCAAGGTGACGCGGGTGCATCACCGCGGCACGGGCCTTTTCGCGGGACTTCCGGAGGAATTCAACGTAACGCGCTACCACTCGCTCGTGGTGCGCGAGGATACCCTCCCCGCGGACTATCAGGTGGACTGCGTTGCGGATGACGGCACGGTGATGGCGCTCTCGCACCGGACGCTTCCGATGTACGGCGTGCAGTTCCATCCCGAGGCGGTGCTCACTGAGTACGGCCACGAGATGCTGGAAAATTTCTGCCGCATGGCAGAGGAAAAGGGGGTGCCGGCATGAAGCGCGTCACCGTAGAATTGGAGCGATACGTTCCCGCGTCGGAGGTCTTCCGCCTGGCGGCGAAGGAGCCGGGCTGCGCCTTTCTGGATTCGTCCCTCGTCAACGAGCTCGGACGCTGGTCGATCCTGGGACTGCGCCCCTATAAGACGCTCATCAAGGAACAGGACGGCAGTTTCACCGAGGACGGCGTTTTCCGTCAGGACACGGACTTTGAAACGCGGCTGGGTGAATTTCTCCGCCTGCACCGCGACGAGAACGAGACGGCGCTGCCCATCGTTTCCGGCGCCATCGGCTATTTCTCCTATGATTACGGGCGCGAGCACATGGGCGTTCCCTCTGCTGAGCAGGACGTGGAGCCGATCCCGCAGGCGCGGGTGGTGTTCTATGATTTGCTGCTCATCGAGGATTGCCGCGAAAAGCGCGTGTGGCTCTCCGCCTGCGGCCAGACCGAGGACGCGGAAGCGCTGCTCACGCGCTTCCGCCGGGACATCGAGCGCGGAATGGAAGAGGGCTTCCCGGCCCTGCCCGACGCGCACGCGACAAAGCCCATCACCGTCCGCCCCAACTTTGAAAAGGAAGAATATAAGGCGGCGGTGGATCGCATGATCCGCTACATCATCGAGGGCGACATTTACATTGCCAACATGACCCAGCGGCTGGACGTTATGAGCGACCGCGAGTCGCTCGCGGTCTTTGAGCATCTGCGCACGCACAATCCCTCGCCCTTCGGCGGCTATCTTGACTGCGGCGATCACCAGATCATCTGCGCCTCGCCGGAGCGCTTTCTGCGCCTGCGCGACGGCGTGGTGGAAACGCGCCCCATCAAGGGCACGCGCAAGCGCGGGGAGACGCCGGAGGAGGACGAGGCGCTGCGCCGGGAACTCGAGCAGTCGGAAAAGGACAAGAGCGAGCTTCTCATGATCGTGGACCTTGAGCGCAACGACCTCAACCGCGTCTGCCGCCCGGGCAGCGTGGAGGTGACGGAGCTTTTCACCGTGGAGACCTATGCGACGGTCTTCCATCTGGTGTCCAACATCCGCGGCGAGCTGGCGCAGGGGAACGACGTGACCGACCTTCTGCGCGCGGCCTTCCCCGGCGGCTCCATCACGGGCGCGCCCAAGTACCGCGCCATGGAGATCATCGATGAGCTGGAGCACGGCAAGCGCGGGCTGTATACCGGTTCCATCGGCTATCTGACGCTGGATGGGGACTGCGATCTGAACATCGTCATCCGCACCGCGCTCCACCGCGACGGACGCTACCACCTGGGCGTGGGCGGCGGTATTACCTCGGAGTCGGATCTGGAATTTGAGTATGAGGAAACGCTGCAAAAGGCGAAGGCCGTGCTGGAGGCGCTGCAATGAAAAGGACTGTGACGATGGACGACGGCGTTCAGTTCGGGCTTGGCGCGTTTGAGACCATCGCGGTAGAGCAGGGAAAGGGCGTTCTGCTCTCCCGTCACCTTACGCGCCTTGACCGCTCGGCGCAGTTTCTGGGGCTGGGCGACCTTACGGAGCGCGGCCTTACGATGGAGCGTGCGGCGGAATGGATCGGCGAAAACTGCCCCGGCCACAGTGCCTGCAAGATCCTGCTGACGCAGGAAAACCTTGTGATGCAGACGCGGCCCAACCCCTATGGGGCGGCGCGCTACGAGCGCGGCTTTCGCATGGACTTCAGCGCCGTGCGGCGGAATGAAACGTCCCCCCTCACGGGACATAAGACGCTCAACTATGGCGACTGTATCCTGGAGCATCGCGCTGCCGCTGCTGCTGGGATGGACGAGCGCATTTTTCTCAACACGCGGGGAAAGCTCGCCGAGGGAACGGTGAGCAATCTCTTCCTCGTCTCCGGCGGGCGGATCTATACCCCGGCGCTTTCCTGCGGGCTGCTGCCCGGCGTGCTGCGATCGTATGTCCTCGAACGCTATCGCGTGGAGGAGGGGGAGATCGACCAGCGCGAGCTGGGAAGCTTTGATGAGTGCTTTGTCACCAACTCCCTCATGGGCGTCATGCCTGTGAAGCAGCTTGGGGAGCGCATCTTCCCGAGCCGTGAGACGGCGGACCGCCTGCGCTCTGCCTATGAAGCGGAAAAAGAAACGCTCAAATAAAAAAGCCCCGGATCGGGAACGATCCGAGACGAAAAAATCCCTCGCAGGACGGATTGAGCAAAAAAATAGATGAGCCTTGACGAATAACCGGGAATCGTCAAGGCTCATCGCTGGGTCTTGGGCTCTAACATCAATTTAACCTCGCTTTCGGGGATTTGAAAGGTACTTGCTTGTCGGTCGGGTTGACTGCTTCCTTTCTGTATCTATAAGATAGCACAGGGCGGCCTGAAAATCAATGCAAGGAAGAGACAAGGTTTCCTGCAAATAATTGGTCATAGCACTGAAACGGAGCAAGAATGTGCAGGGGCGGATTGACTTTCTTGCTGTTTTGCGGTATCATAAAACTGTTGAGGGCTTTCGCGCTAGCGTGAAAGCCCTCACTTTTCCTTTTCTGAATGTGTGCTCCCGGTTACGGCTTTCTGCCGTTGCAGAAGTAGAAGACCGTGAGAAGGCCCGGGCCGCAGTGCGCGCCGATGACGACGCCGAGGTTGCTGATGGTGATCTCGCCCATGTCCGGGAACGCGGCGCGCACTTCGTCGCGCACGTGCTCGGCGTCGGCAAGGCAGTCAGCGTTGAGAATGTGCATCGTAAGGCCCTTGGTGTCGACCTCCTTGAGATCGTCCTTAATGCCGCGCAGGATCTCTGCGAGCGCAGCCTTTCTGCCGCGTACCTTCTTGGCAACGTCGAGCGTGCCGCCGTCTGGCACGTACAGAACGGGCTTGACCGAGAGGAGCGAGCCGACCAGCGCCGAGGCGTTGGAAACGCGGCCGCCGGCCTTGAGATAGTTGAGATCGTCCACGGTGAAGCGGTGGGCGATCTTGAGCTTATGCTCCTCGCCCCAGCGGATGACCTCATCGTAGTCCATACCCGCTTCCATGCGCTCGACCATGCTCTCGACCAGAAGGCCGAGGCCGCCGGAGATGCAGAGCGTGTCCATCACATAGATCTTGCGCTCGGGGTGCTTTTCGCGCGACATCTGCGCGCCGAGCAGCGCCTTTTCATAGGATACGGACATCTTCTTGGACATATCGAGGAAGATGACGTCCTTGCCGCTGTCGAGCAGGGAGTCGAAGAAATCGCAGTAGATATACTCATTGATCATGGAGGTCTTGAGCAGATCTCCGTTGTTGCGCATGCCCTGATACACTGCCGCGCGTGACTCCTCGCGGCAGTCGTCCTCGTAGAGCTTATCACCGATCGTGTAGCTGTAGCTGATGAAGGGAATGTTGTGCTGTTCCAGATACTCCCTCGTGAGATCGGAGGTGGAAGATGTGGCGATGATATAGTTTGGCATGATACCAATCCTTTCTCGTCGGATGATGGTAGATTTTCTTGAAGAAAACTTCAAAACTTAGTATATGAAGATTTTGGGCCTATGTCAATTCAAATATTGGCGATGTGTTGCACGGCGCGCATACTGTATGGAAAGAACGGCGGAAATATCTTCCGCCGCTCTTGAGTATTTTCTGCCCGCTTGCCGTCGAAAGCTGTCACGCATTCTTGCTCGTGTAGGGGTCCAGGAACGGCGTCGGCGCGCGTTTGCAGGTGGCAAGGCTGACGATGACCAGCGCCGCGGCGCAGGCGATGGCGCCCGGAACCGTTGCGCCCAGCCCGAAGGGCAGGCCCGCGAGTTTCCACCCGATGCAGACGACGAAGCCTGCCGCCATGCCGGAGAGGATGCCCGCCGTGGTCGCCTTTTTCCAGTAGAGCGCGGCAAAGGCGGGGAGGCCCGCCGACGCGGCGTAAAAGCTCCAGGCAAACATCAGGATACTGTAAGCATTTTTGATATACAGCGCGATGACCAGTGCACCGAGCGGCATGATGACTGCGAAAACGCGAGTCAGCCGCAGCTCCTTTTTCTCCGAGATGTCGGGCTTGAAGGTCTTATAGACATCGTGCACGCAGCTTTGCACGGAAACGATGAGATAGCTGTCGGCCGTGGACATGATGACCGAGAGAATGCCCGCAAGCGCAAGACCCGTGAGCCCCACGGGCAGGATCTCGATGGCAAGCGCAGGAACGACGGCGTCAGTCGTGCCGTAAGCGGCGATCTTCTCTGCGCTGACGAGCTGGTGGGCGACCACGCCCATGAACCACACCAGCGGAATGGTGAACCCATAGGCAAGGGTGCCGAGGAAGAGACCGTTTTTTGCCGCCTTCTGGCTCTTGGCGGCAAAGGCGCGCTGCCACATCTCCGCGCCCGCCAGCGTGAAAACGAAGTAGGTGATGATATCGCCGACGATGCTGCCGTCGATATAGGGCTTCGCCAGTTCCGGCGTAAGGTTTTGGAAAAAGACGGACAGTCCGCCAAGCTTTACGAGCGACGCGGACGGAATGAGGATGTAGACAAAGAGGATCAGCATGATGAACTGAAATACATCCGTATAGATCACGCCGAAAAGGCCCGAGGTGGCGGTATAGATGATAAATACGGCGCAGGCGATCAGAGCGCCCATCTCATAGGAGATGCCGATCTCCGCGCCGAGCATATTGATGATTGTGGCCGTCGCCGTGACCTGCGAGGCAACGGTGCCCATCATGGTGAAGGCGATGAGTCCGCCGAGGATGACCTTGGCCGCCTTCCCGAAGCGCCGTTCAAAAAGATCGGGGATGGACGTGATGCTGAACGCCGTGCCAACGGCGGAGATGCGCCCGGCGAAGCCGGAGAAAATGAGCATACCCAGCAGGTAGGGCAGCGCCGTCATAATCGCTTTGAAGCCGCTTGAATAGGCAACGCCTGCGCGGCCCATCAGGCCGCTGCCGCCGATGATGGTGGCGCAGACCGTTGCCATGAGCACGAGCGGGCCGAAGGAACGGCCGCCGAGATAATAGTCGTCCATGTCCCTGACCTTTTTTACGACAACAAGTCCTATCGCGACCATTGCGGCGAGATATACGCCGATGATGACAAGATCGATCGTATGAAGCTGATTGTGTACCATCAGAACCTTCCTTTCCTGTCCGGCGCAGGCGCCGGAGATCATTCACTGTGGCGGTAGAAACGGGAAACTGCGTGCCGGGCAGAGGTGATGAGGCGTGCGATCGGCACAGATTGTAAGAGTGCATCGTTATCCATCTTCAAAACCTCCTTTGAATATCTATGCAACCAGTATACCAACTGTCTGCCGGACGGTCAAGGATAGCTTTGAACTTTTTGCGCACCGCTGCAACTTTGTCACACAACGCCGCGACGGATGCTCCCCGTGCGGTCCTGCCGGCGGTCCGGCCACTTTTTCAGCAAGCCGGGCGGGTTGACTATTGCGCTTTGGTGAAAAACGCCGTATACTGGGGAAAACTGGGGAAAGGCGGACGGAGCATGAATACATTGATCGAGTTATATGACGAGCGCGCCATTGAGAACATTCTGGCGCCGGATATGTTCCGCCCGCAGCGCATCGTCTACCTCTGTCCCGGCGAGATCGTGCGGGACCGCACGCGGCAGGAGAAGATGGCCGCCTTTTTCCGGCGGCGCGGCTGGGAGCCGGAGCTTGTTTTCCTGGAGGCAAGTTTGTTCAAGGCCGACCGCATCCTGCGCCAGCTTATCACCGTCGGTGAAAAATACCCGGACTGCGCCGTTGACGTGACCGGCGGCAGCGACGCCGCGCTCTTTGCGGCGGGGATGTTTACCGCGCAAAAGGGCGTGCCCGCCTTTACCTATTCCCGAAAAAAGAACCGTTTTTACGACATTTCCGGCGCACCCTTCGCAGATGATCTGTGCTGCGACCTTCTGTATTCCATCGAGGACTTTTTCCTCATGGCGGGCGGAACGCTGCTCCCCGGACGGGTGGATAACCATGTGCTTTCCCGCTATCTTTCGGATTTTGATCCGTTTTTCGACTGCTTCCTGCACTTTCGGCGGGAATGGCCGAATATCATTTCCTATATTCAGCGGGTGTCGCCCTCGGAATACGGGCAGATCCCGCCCCTTGCCGTTGCGGGCGGCTACACCGTGAAGGGCGAGCACGGGACGCGCAACACCGCCAACGAAGAAGCGCTCTATGCACTCGAGCGCCTTGGTTTTATTTGCGATCTTTCAATTGTGCCCGGCGAGCGGGTGTCCTTCCGCTTCCGCGACCTCAACACCAGAGCGTGGCTGCGGGATGTGGGGAGCGTTCTGGAGCTTTATACCTACAAGGCCTGTCTCGACTCCGGCATCTTCCACGATGTCATCAGCAGCGCCGTGGTGCGCTGGGACGATGTGCTGGGTCATAGCAGCGTTTCCAACGAGATCGACGTGATGGCGGCGCGGGGCGTGATCCCGCTCTTTCTCAGCTGCAAGGCCTGCGACATCCGCACCGAGGCGCTCAACGAGCTTGCTATCCTGCGCGATCGCTTCGGCGGCAAGGGCGCCAAGGCGGTCATCGTCACGACCGAGCCCTGCCACGCAGCTGCCCGCCACCGCGCCGCGCAGCTGGGCATTGCGGTCATCGACCTGGAGGAACTTAAGACGGGCCAGCTTGTACACCGGCTGAAGGTGATCATGAAAGCAGAATAAAGAACATACGGAGGGTCAGGAGACCCTCCGTATTGTTCTTTTGATTTCAATTAGCCGTAGGCGCGGACGAAGGCGGTGCTGCTTCATATCTTTCCTCCTTGTCTGTGACCGTTGGTGGATGCGGGTGAGAAGATTTATTCTTCCTTTGCAGAAGCGGATTCTTCCTTTCTTCCCTCCTCCGCGAGATGCTTTTCGAGCGCGGACTCGCGGGCGAGAATGGCGTTTACCTTGTCGTAGAGGTCTTCGATCATGATCTCCGTTTTGAGGTTGACCTTATAATCGTTCTCCGCGCGGCGGCGGTCCTTTTCCTCCTGCCGGTTCTGGCTCATCATGATGAGCGGCGCTTGAATGGCCGCGACGCACGAGAGCACGAGGTTCAGCAGAATGAAAGGAAAGGGGTCGAACGCCTTTGCCGCGAGCAGCGTGTTGATGAGCATCCAGAGGATCAGTACGCCGGTGAAGGCGAAGATGAACGCCCAGCTGCCCGCGAATTTGGCAATGGCGTCCGCCGCCCGCTGGCCAATGGTGTATCTTTCCTTTTCGCCTGCGAGATTTTCGGAAATTTTGCTGTTCGCCAGCAGGTTCAGCACCTCTTCATCCGTCATGTCGTGGCGGATATCCTTGAGGACTTCTCTCAAAAGCTTTCTGTTTTCTTTCATATTATCATCCTTTTCTATCTGACCGGCGCGATCGCGCGCCGGTTTTATGCTTCGTTTTTCGGCGCGCGCAGGAAAAAGTCCGGCCCTTTGCTCTCAAACAGAATGAGCGACGCGCCGAGCAGCAGGTCTGCGTGCAGGGACGGTTCCTCCAGCGGAATCGCGAAATCCTCCTGCAATCTGCGGATGCGGTAGAGCACGGTGTTGCGGTGGGTGTAGAGCGCGTCGCTGGTTTGTTTCAGTGAATGGCAGCAGATGAGGTAGTGATAGAGCGTTTCGCAGTACTGCGTGCCCTTTTCGCGGTCGTGAACGGCAAGGCGGCGAAGCTCCGGCGAAACAAGGTCGCTCCGGCCCTCCAGATTTTTTAGCAGCAGCGGTGTGCGCAGCTGCTGCGCCGAGCAGACGGCTTCGCCGTGGAAGCGCGCATCCTTCATCAGCTCCAATGCCTCGCGCGCCGTGCGATAGAGCTGCGGGAGGGTGAAAAGGTCGTCGATCGGCGCAGAGATGAGGATCTTGAGCTGAAATTCCTCCGCAAGCTCGGAAAAGATGTCGCTATCCCCCTCTCGATGCAGGAAGAGGAAAACGTCACCCTTATATAAAAAGGGGTGGCTGTCGGGGATCTGCGCTTCCAGCTCCTCCTTTAAGTGCCGCTTTCCCATGTAAGCGCTGTGGTAGGTCTCAAGGTCGATGAGGGCGAAGGCGCACGGGTGAAAGTCCGCAAGGTAGGTGCCGGAGGCCTGAAGCTGAAAATACGCGGCGGAGGAAAATCCGCCGTCCAGCAGGTGCATGAGAATGTCCTCCGCCGTTTCAAAGGGCTTGTCCTGATGGCTCGCCTCCACAAACAGCTGCTTGGAGAGGATGTGCTCCACCAGCTCCCAGGTCTGCGGCGGGATATTTTCCAAGTGCCCGTCCGTATCTACGCAGATGAGGCAGCCGAGGCGCACGCCCGCGCTGATAAGCGGCGCAAAACGCCGCCGATAGGGGCTATCCGCCAGCTGGACATAGTCCGCCCAACCGGCTGTGAGCATTGGGTTTCTGCTGATGATCGCGCCGGCCTCGTAGGAGATCTCGCCGCGGCGCACGGCGGTTTCGAAGAGCGCATCGGAAAAGCCGAGCGGCAGGTAATGCGCCGCAATATGAAAGGTGTCGTCCAGCACCAGAAGCGGGCAGCCCAGCAGTTCCCCTGTGCTCAGCGCTAACTGCCGGAGATCATCCTGCGAAAAGAACTCCTCCAGCAGAGCCTCTGCATTGCACGACTCCCAGCGTTTTTCCTCCATGGTCCGCCTCCTTCTTCGGCTTGTGCATTCGGCACAAGTCGTTTTTTCTTTATTGTATCGGCAGCTTCTTGTTTTTGCAAGAGGAAAAGAAAGAAGATGCGGTTATGAGTACAAAGTCCATGCGTATGCTGTGTTATGATTCTGCTATGCTTTTTCACAAAAGAGTATCGAAAAGATTAAGCTTGTACCGCCTCTATTGCGCGCATAGAAGAAAACAAGGTAGATTGTGTTCAGAACGAGTTCTTTGCACTGCTGATAAGCGACAGACGAGCTGTGCGTCCGCCGCGCCTTCTCGCATCACTTTTCCTTTGTGATATGGCATCGAACCTGCTTGATTTTATGGTATCCGGCTGTCACCTATTGATGTTCACTGCGGACCGTTCCGCGGCCGCGCGAATTGTGGGCATCCGCATCAATGTTTCCCTCCGTCAGCCGAAGCGCCATGCGCTGCAATATGCGGATGTGCTGACGCACGATATTGAGCTTTTGGATCTTTGAGCAGCGGGCGCGTATGCAGAAAGCAACACTAAAAGCGGATAGATGCTCGATTCGCCCATCAGCGCTCGGGACAAAAATCGCGCAGGCAAAACGAACACAAAAAGCACTTTTCTGACAAGTTTGTATGGTGGAAACTTTCCTTTTCGCGCCGTATAATGATGACACAGACAAGGAGGTGGTCAATATGCTGGCAGAGAATCTGGCGCTCCTACGAAACATCCGCGGCATGACGCAGGAGGAGGTGGCGGAGGTTATCGGCATCTCACGCCAGTCCTACTCCAAGTGGGAGCAGGGCGAAACGATCCCCGACATTGAAAAATGCGCCCGGCTGGCAGAGTACTACGGGGTCTCCATCGACTCCCTCGTCCATCAGGATGAAGAGATCGGCAAGGTACGGGTGGCGCCCGCCCCGATGGGCAAGCACCTGTGGGGAACGGTGGCGATGGGCGCCAAGGGGCAGATCGTCATCCCCAAGGCCGCGCGGGACACCTTCCGCCTGAGCGAAGGCGACCGCCTGGTCGTCCTCGGCGACGAAGAGCAGGGCATCGCGCCCATCAAGGCAGAGGTCTTTGAGGAGCGAATGCAGGAGGCCTTGCGTGCAGGTCAGAAATCCAACGAATAAAAGAAGGTGCGATCATGAAATGTCCAGAATGTGGAAAGGAAATGCGGGAGGGGTATCTCTTTTGCAGCAAGGACGGCGCGTTCAGTTTTGCAAACGAAGTGCCGGGCGTATTTGAAAACGCGAAGAATGCCGATGGCTTTGTGAAGATCACAGACCTCAAGGCCAGCCACCGGACGAGAGTTCCGGCCTCCATCTGCGAGGAATGCAGGACGGTCGTACTCAAGTATTGAGCGAAGCTGCCGTTTCCAAGCGAAAAAAGTCCCCAAGCCACTTCACTCAGCCTATCTCACCATGAAGGCGTTGCTCCGGCGGGCGGGGCTTTACAGCGCCTCAAAATGATATCTCGGCTTGCCAAGGCTCTTTTTGCCATACTCAATGGCCTCTGCGGGGCAATAGCAGATGCAGGCCATGCAATGGGTGCAGTCCTTGCCCCAAGAAGGTTTGCCGTCCTTGAGCGCGATGTTGTTCATCGGGCAGAGACTGACGCATTGACCGCAGCCGACGCATTTGCTGCTCGTTGTAAAGGCATTAGACTTAACAAAAAGCGGGTAGAAGATTGGGTTCACGGCACTGCTCATGAAGCGATCGTAGAGGTTGCTGCGCGGAGAGGCAAAGTGTCGTTCAGCCCGAATGGCGGCGATGGCGTGCTCAATACTCGGCTCGGCATTGGCTACAATTTTTCGCGCTTCGTCCGCCTGCGGCGCGTTGAACATGGCGATGTAGTTTTCCGGCATAATGATCTGAGCGGTTCCCCTATATGCAAGGCCTTTCGCTTGACAGAGTTTACGGTTGAATTTGGCGGCGTTGCCGATCTCGCTGCCGCAGGTCATGACGAACCATGCTTGCCTGGCATCCGGAAGATCGGTTTTGAGCAGCCAATCGCGCACAATGCGCGGGATACGCCAGGCGTAGGTGGGGGCGACGATGACGAGCCGTTCCCCGCAGGCAACAGCGGAGGTGTTGCCCATCTTGATGCGCTCGTTCATGCTCAGAAGCGTATCGCCCAGCGCGTCCGCGATACGTCTGGCGACGTATTTGCTGTTGCCGGTTCCCGAAAAGTAAAGTACCATCGCGTCCTCCTGTATCAGATGATGATGCCGTCGCAGTGGTCGATCTCATGCTGAATGATCTCGGCCGTCCAGCCGGTAAAGGTTTTGAGACGAATCTGAAAGGCTTCGTTCTGCCATTGGACCTTGATGCTTTGATAGCGCTTTGCCTTCCGCGTACCGGCGAGAGACAGGCAGCCTTCCTCGGCCTCGTAGGGGCCGGATTTTTTGACAATAACGGGGTTGAACATCAGCATATCGTTACCCTCGTTGTCGAAGGCGATGATGCGCTTGTTGATGCCGATCATATTCGCTGCCATGCCGACGCAGCCCGCCCTGTGGAAACGCAGTGTGTCGAGAAGGTCCTGCGCTGCGCCGCGATCGTCCGGCGTAGCTGCCTCGGCTTTTTGAGCGAGAAAGGCCTCGTCCTTGCAGATATCACAAATCATAGTAGTCCTCCTGTGCGCTCCGCTTCGGGGGGGAGCGATGATCTGATTATACCGCATTTTGCGGCTTTGACAAGACACATCGTTTATCTCGGGAGCGCAGAGCGCCCCACCGATTTTGCCTCCGCCGCGATCTCGCGCTGCGGTATTTCTCAGGGCACAGACCTTGTGAAGCAGGGCGGCACCAAGAGCCTCAAGGGGCTGAAAAAGGCACTTTTCACCAAGGCTGCGCACTGGGTCTTTGAAATGGACGTGGTGGAGAGCACGGACAATACTCTGTATCTCGACTTCCACTACTGCCCGCTTGTAAAGGCATGGCAGAAGGCGGGATGCAGCGATGCGGAGATCGCAAGGCTCTGCGATATCGCCATGTGCGGCGACCACGGCATCGGCAAGTGCTTTGACGCGCGGCTGGAGCTGCCCAAGGCCATCGCCAAGGGCGACGATGTCTGCGCTCTGCGCTACATCAAGTCGAGCGATGGGCAGGGGGGAGAAATGAGGAAGGTAGACAACTCCCTGATCGTAGCGTTCTGCTTCGCCTTTTTTTCTGAAAATGCGGCGGGAAGGGGAACACTTTACATTCTAAGGCAGCCGAATCTGCACGAAATCTTGCAGATTCGGCTTTTTTAATCCGAATTCGACGATATTCTTAAAAATGAACGGCACAAAATTGCCTGAAAAGATTGCAGGAATCCGTCGACGGGAATATAATACATCCCGACTACATTCGGAGACGGCTGACCGTCTCCGGTAAGGAGCAGTATGAATTACATAGAAGCAAGAGTATATTTGGACGAAGTTTCCAAATACGGAAGTGTGCTTGGCTTGGAGAGCATGAGAGAACTGCTGCGTCGTCTGGGCGATCCTCAGAACGAGTTGAAGTTCATCCACATTTCCGGTACCAACGGAAAAGGATCGGTTCTGGCGTATCTTTCCACGATCCTGACCGGTGCGGGCTACCGTACCGGTCGTTACATCTCTCCCACGCTGTTTTCCTACCGGGAGCGCATTCAGGTGGACGGGGAGTACATCGAAAAAGAGTCGCTCGCCCGCCATGTGACGGCCATTGCCGCCGCTGCCGAGGAGATGCAGAAGGCGGGCCTTCCCAGCCCCACCGCCTTCGAGATGGAGACCGCGCTGGCGTTTCTCTATTTCAAGGAAAAGCGCTGCGACATCGTGACGCTGGAAGTGGGCTGCGGCGGCCTTCTGGACGCCACCAACGTTATCACCACCACAGTGATGGAGGTCATCGCCTCCATCAGTATGGACCACACCGACCTTCTGGGCGATACGCTCGCTAAGATCGCCGCGCAGAAGGCGGGTATCATCAAGCCGGATACGCTGGTCGTTTCCGCCCGGCAGCAGGAGGAAGCCATGCAGGTCATCGAGGATACCTGCAAAGAGAAGCACTGCGCGCTGCAAGCGGTGGACGAGAGCAAGATATCCGACGTGCGCTGCGGCGCGGAGGGGCAGACCTTCTCCTATAAAGCATGGGAGAATGTCACCATCTCGCTTGCGGGCAGCTATCAGATCAAAAATGCCGCCCTTGCGCTCGAGGGTGTGGAAGCGCTGCGTCAGCTTGGCTACGCGCTCTCCGATCAGCAGGTGCGCGAGGGAATGGCGCACACCGTCTGGCGCGGCCGCTTCACCACGCTGCGCCGCGATCCCACGGTCATCATCGACGGGGCGCACAACCCCGCCGCGGCCCGCGAGCTGAAGGACTCTCTGGAGCGCTACTTCCCCGGCAAGACGCTCTATTACGTCATGGGGATGTTCAAGGACAAGGACTATGCGCAGGTCATCGACCTGACCGCGCCCCTTGCAAGGCACATTATTACCGTGGAGACCCCCGGCAATCCCCGCGCCCTGCCCGCCCGCGAGCTGGCAGAGGCGGTAGCAAGGGTGAACCCGAGCGTTGAGTGGGCCGACAGTGTGGCCCACGGCGTCGAAAGGGCGCTTGCAATGGCCGGAAAAGAAGATGCAGTGATCGTCTTCGGTTCCTTGTCCTTCCTGGGCGAGGCTGCGGACGCAGTGAATGGAAAGTGAGGCGCGGAGCATGGATTCGGAAAAGATCAAAGAAGGCGTTCGCCTGATCCTCAGCGGGATCGGCGAGGATATCAACCGTGAGGGCCTGCTGGAGACCCCCGACCGCATCGCGCGGATGTATGAGGAGCTGGCCGGCGGCTATACCGACTCGGCGGCGACCCATCTGCAAAAGCGTTTCCACGTGGACAACAACGACATGGTGCTGGAAAAGGACATTCATTTCTACTCCTTCTGCGAGCACCATATGCTGCCCTTCTACGGCACGGCGGCCATCGCCTACATCCCCAACGGGGAAGTGGTGGGCCTGAGCAAGATGGCGCGGACGGTGGAGGTATTTGCCAAGCGTTTCCAGCTGCAGGAGCGTCTCACCGCCCAGATCGCCGACGCTTTCATGGACGAGCTCAAGCCCAAGGGCGTGATGGTGCTCGTGCAGGCCGAGCATATGTGCATGACCATGCGCGGCATCAAAAAGCAGGGCGCAAAGACCGTGACGGTCGTGACGCGCGGCGTGTTCGACGATGACGAGCGCCTGCGCACCGACTTCTACCGGATGCTGGAGCACTGCTGAGATGGAGCGCGTCAACGCCATCTGCCGCCACGCGCTGTGGCGGGAAAGCGTGGATGAGATTGCCCGCCTCGAGCAGGACAGAGTGTTCTGCCGCCACGACCGCGCCCACCTTCTGGATGTGGCGCGGCTCGCCTACATGGAAAACCTTGAGCGGGGGCTGGGGGTAGACAAGGAACTCATCTACGCGGCCGCCCTGCTGCACGACATTGGCCGCCACCTCCAATACACGAAGAACATCCCCCACGACGAGGCCGGCGCGCAGCTTGCGGAGATCATTATGGCGGACTGCGGCTTTTCTCCCGTCGAGCGCGAAGAGGTCGCGCAGGCGATCCTGCAGCACCGGGGCGGGGAAGACCGGTCGCGGGACGGATTGGCAGCGCTGCTCTACCGGGCGGACAAGGCCTCGCGCGCGTGCCTTTTCTGCGCGGCGGAGCCGGAGTGCAACTGGAGCCGAGAAAAGAAAAATATGACAATACGAGCTTAAGGAGCCGTTTATGATGATGAAAATTGGCAATCGCTTTTTTGATGTGGAGCACGACTGCTCCATTATGGGTATTCTGAATGTGACCCCTGACTCCTTCTCCGACGGCGGACGCTGGAACAATCTGGACGATGCCCGCCGCCACACGGCCGATATGATCGCCGAGGGCGCGGCCATTGTGGACGTGGGCGGCGAGTCCACCCGTCCCGGCCATGTGCAGATCAGCGTGCAGGAGGAGATCGACCGCGTCGTTCCCGTCATCGAGATGATCAAGAAGGAATTCGACGTCCCCGTTTCCATCGACAGCTACAAAAGCCCCGTGGTGGCGGAGGCGCTCAAGGCGGGCGCCGACCTCGTCAATGACGTCTGGGGTCTCAAGTACGACCGCAAGGTGGCGGACCTCATCGCGCAGTACAAGGTTCCCTGCTGCCTGATGCACAACCGCGAGAAGGCGGAATACAGCAGTTTCCTCGATGAATTCTGCGAGGATATGCGCGGCTGCCTTGCGATCGCCAAGGAAGCCGGCATCGCCGACGATCAGATCATCCTTGACCCCGGCGTGGGCTTCGGCAAGAACTATGAGCACAACCTCACCATCATCCATCACTTGGAGCGCCTGTGCGACATGGGCTATCCCGTGCTGCTGGCGACCTCCCGCAAGTCCTGCATCGGTCAGGCGCTGGATCTGCCCACCGATCAGCGCGTGGAGGGCACGATGGTGACCACCGTGATGGGCGTGCTCAAGGGCGCGGCCTTTGTCCGCGTCCATGACGTAAAAGAAAACCTGCGCGCGATCCGCATGACGCAGGCGATCCTGCACGACGGAAGGAACGGCTGATATGACGACGCTGCCTTGTGATGAGATCCATGTAGAGGATCTGGAGGTCTTTGCCCGCCACGGCGTGTTTCCCGAGGAAAACCGCCTGGGGCAGAAGTTCGTCATCTCCCTTGTCCTCTATGTGGATACCCGCCCGGCGGGAATCGCGGATTGCCTTGAAAAGTCCGTCCACTACGGCGAGGTCAGCGCCTTCCTCACCGACTATATGCACGAGCATACCTTTCAGCTCATCGAAACGGCGGCGGAGCACATGGCGGAGGAAGTCCTTCTCCACTATCCGCTCGTGAAGGGGCTGACGCTGGAGCTCAAGAAGCCGTGGGCACCGGTGGGTCTTCCCGTGAAGACCGTGTCGGTGAAGATCACGCGCTTCTGGCACACCGCCTACATCGCCCTCGGCTCGAACCTTGGGGACAAGAAGGCGTATCTCGACAATGCGGTGCGCGCGCTCGACGCGCTGCACGGCTGCAAGGTCGAAAAGGTGTCCTCTTATCTCAAGACCGCGCCCTACGGCGGGGTGGAGCAGGATGATTTCCTCAACGCCTGCCTGGAGCTCAAGACCTTCCTGCCGCCGCACGAGCTGCTCGATTGCCTGCATGACATTGAGCAGGAGGCGCACCGCGAGCGCCTTGTCCACTGGGGGCCGCGCACACTGGATCTTGACATCCTGCTCTACGACGACCTTGTGATGGACGACGAGGACCTTATCATCCCGCATGTTGAGATGCACATGAGAGACTTTGTCCTGCTGCCGCTCAGGGAGATCGCCCCTCACAAGCGACATCCCCTGCTGCACAAAACCGTCGCCCAACTGGCAGACGAGGTGTGCAAGGCGTAAGGCTTGCTTTCCGATGAATGAAAGAGGACGGCGCTCGACCGGTTCGGTCGAGCGCCGCTTTTACAAAAAAGCGCTTTTCCACTAAAAAGAGTGTAATTCCGGTTGACAAACCCCTACCGGATGTGGTAATATTATACCTGCGTTTGGGAGAAGACTTGAACTCATGATCCGGAGAGATGGCCGAGCGGTTGAAGGCACCGGTCTTGAAAACCGGCGATGTGAAAGCATCCGTGGGTTCGAATCCCACTCTCTCCGCCAATGAAGAAATTACCATCGACCTGCGGAAGTACCCAAGAGGCCGAAGGGGCTCCCCTGCTAAGGGAGTAGGACGTGTAAAAAGCGTCGCGGAGGTTCAAATCCTCTCTTCCGCGCCAAGAAAAGCAAGAGAAAACATTGCGTTTTCCCTTGCTTTTTCTCTTATATCGTCTTCTTTCGGTGATATTAGTTTTAATATTATCTTCGAAGAGCTGCATTTACCCCAATCCTGCCGTCCGGAAATCAGACGCAGCAAACCTGAGAAAGCGAGGTGCATCTATGAAGAGCATCGATATTCGAGGCATCCCCAATATGGAGCTCATGCGGGGCGGGACCGATGAGTGGTACTGGGGGACGGATTACATTCACGGCGACCTCTATGAAGCGGAAGAACTGTTCCGGGATGGACACCCTGTAAAAAGCAACCGGCTGTATCTTATCCACTATCCGGACGGGACGGTCTATGAGCCGGTTCCGCCCGTGGACGGGCAATACCTCGGTTATCCCGTGTATGATGGCGGCATGGTTGCGCTGCTGGCAGTGAACTTTGCAGAGCAGGTGATCCGCATTCTGCGCTTTTCCCGGCAGGAGGGGACGCGGGAGATCACAAGGCTTCCCTTGTCCGAGGTGAAGGATTGCTACAACCTGATCCTTCACACCGCGCCCCTCTCGCTGACCCGGCAGCCCAACGACGGTACGTTTGAGCTCATCTGGCCCGAGCGGGCAAGCTTTGCTGTCAGCAGCAGGGAATCCCTCTGCTTTCGCGACGGGGACAAGCTCTATTTCAACATCTGGCACGAAGACCCGGACTACCGCGAGGAAATGCTGGTGCGCACCTTGCCGGACGGCAGAATCTCAGAGCGCATCCCTGGCGATATCCGCATCATGCCAAACGGCGAAAGGTGGCTCATCAGATGAAAGGAATGTTCATTGAAGCGGCTGAGGCTGATGCGCTGACCATTATCGCCCTGCGGCGCAGGATATGGGACACTACATATAGAGGCATCTATCCCGACAGCATGATAGATGATTTTGATTGGGATTGGCACAAGGAGAGAGAACTGTCAAGGATCCATCTTCCCGCATATTCCGTGTACCTGATTCGAAAAGATGGTCGGGCTATCGGTTATCTGACGATGCATCAGGCTGATGAGATCGTCTTGCAGTCCCTATATATTCTTTCTGAATATCAGCGGCAGGGAATCGGTCGGATCGCATTTGATTTTATCAAAGAATACTGCAAGGAACAGCACGCGGAGTCTTTTATTTGCCAATGTGTTCCAGATAACCTCAATGCCCGTGTGTTCTATGAGAGAATGGGTGGGAAGGTAATTGGAGAGGATTTAGCGAATGAAGAACGATGGCAGAACTCGGTCACCTATCGATTTTCGCTGACAGAAGAATCTCTGCGAGTTTGACGGGCATTGAATATGTAAAACGGCAATTCATGTAAACTTAAATGCAAGCTCTGCGCTGCTTTGCGGCGCAGGGCTTGCATCGTTTCAAGCGTTATTCGACGTAGAACATGATCTTTGTGATGTACTCGGATTCATTGCCGGTGGAGAGATAGTCGTTGATTGCAAACTCGTAGGCGTCTGAGACGATTTTGAGGTGATGGTCGTGGCAGTATTCCAAAAGGCGCTCGTAGGCCTTCCCGATGGAAAGATAGTCGCCCGTGTGGTGCGTGACCGCGCACCGCCCGGCGGGCAGCTTGACAACGCCCGGAGCGCTGCTTTTTTCGATGGGCAAGAAGGCAAAGGAGGCCTCGGTATATCGCCCTTCCCGTATGCGCGAAAGCGGCACAATCGCTCCGCTCTGGAAGAAAATGGGGAGCTGCTCCTTGAACGAGCGGACAAAACACTGCTTGGTGGCGATGCTGACTGTCTCGAGCGTGTGGGGCGAAGCGACCTCTTGCAGCAAAAGATACTGTCCATTCATTGCCTCTACGCTCACCGCTGCGCTGTCACTATGAATGGCGGCAGACTGCTCAAGCTGCGCGCAGCGGTGAGCCACGCGGCTTTTGATGAGCTGCAAGTCCCTGATCTGCCGGTCGATGATGGTGAGCTGCTTGCGTAGCGCGATGAGGGAGGTATCGAGCGTGTAACTCTTCATGTGCGCTTTGATCTCATCGAGGGAAAAGCCAAACTTTTTCATGATGCAGATCGTGTCCAGATAGTCGAGCTGCGCGGCGCTGTAATAACGGTAGCCGTTCTCGGGGTCGACGTAGGCAGGACGGAAAAGACCGATCTTGTCGTAAAAAATCAGAGTCTGACGTGAGATATTCTGGTGCTTTGAGATCTCGCCGATCGTAAACAGATCGTTCATAAAAAACTCCTTGACCTTATGCTTACTATACAGTTTATGATCATAGCATGAAATCCAAAATGCATCAAGGAGGAAAACAAAATGAGATCCCGCGCGGCTGTTCTTTGGAACAAAATGATGGAAGGGCTGACAGTGAAAAAGATCCTGCTGATCCTACTGGGAGCAGTGATCTGTTCGTTTGGCATCCACAACATCCACCAGCGCACAAACATCACCGAGGGCGGCGTGATTGGCCTGATGCTCTTTGCAGAGCACTGGCTGAAGCTCTCCCCGGCTTACATTACTCCCATCCTCGATATCGCCTGCTATCTGCTGGCATTCCGCTTTCTGGGTGGTGGGTTCATCAAGATCTCCATCATTTCGACGTTCTTTGTGTCGCTCTTCTATAAAATCTGGGAGCTGTTCCCGCCGATGCTGCCCGACCTCTCGAATCGTCCGCTGATCGCGGCGGTGCTGGGCGGTATGTTCGTCGGTATCGGCGTCGGTCTCATCGTGCGCCAGGGCGGCTCCAGCGGCGGCGACGACGCGCTCGCGCTGTCGATCTCGCATCTTCTGCACTGGCGATTATCGCGCGCCTATCTTTTCACAGACGTTGTAGTGCTGCTGCTCTCGCTCAGCTACATTCCTGTGATGCGCATCGCCTTTTCGCTCATCACGGTGACGATCTCTTCGTATCTCATTGACTGGATCAGAGCATACGGCCTAGAGAAGGAAACAGCGGAAAAAGACCGCCAAAGCCCACAGGCGGAAACGCGCCTGAGCGCTGAGGCGGCCGATTAAGACCGGCTGCTGTGAAAAAAGAGCCTTCTTTCCTGCCTCGCGGCAGGGAAGAAGGCTCTTTTGATTTTTTTACGGTGGATCGAAGGCTTCCGTTATCTGCCAAGCTCCTCATCCGCGTAATCGCAGCATTCCTTCGCGGCGAGGCGCTGCATTTTCCGGCGTTCGATGGCTTCGCCAATGTCACACCAGCTTCCAATGATCAGGCAGACGAGCGAGCAGAACGCAAGGCCAGCGGCCACGAGCTTCAATACCAAACGAGCAGTCTTTCCCATAACGGTTACCCCCTTGTGATGTTATACTGCCATTATACACGGCTTGCCCGCGGTTTTCAACCGTGGATTTTCTCGCGCCCGCGCTGCGCTTCCGGCCAACCGGCTTGCGGAGAACGGTTGCTCACGCTGCCTTGCGCGCGGCAGTACAGGCTGTCGGCCGACCAAACGCAGGATAAACTGCACAAGCGCATCTTGTATATCTTGTACGTTCCGCCTATGCCTGAGTCATGTTTTTGCGGTTCTTGCCCCGATATAGGCCTTAGGCCTATATCATTTCAGGTCTTACTGTGATAGAAACGCATTGCCAAGACAAAGCAGGGAGGGATGCGATGCCGCGCCTGACAAAAAGAACAGGAAGGACATGGTATGAAAGAGCGTGAGCTCCGAATCAATCAAAAGCATATTGGGAGGATATTATGAAAAAAGCTACGACTAAAAAGATCCTTTGCGTGTTTCTTGCGGCGCTGATGCTGCTTAGTCTCACCGCCTGCGGCAAGGACAAGGACAAAAACACGGATACGGGCAGTAAGCCGATCGACCTTGGCGATTGTAAGGTGCTCTACAAGAACGCCTGCATCATGGAGGACAGCAACGGGGACGATGCGGTCGTTCTGACGCTGGATTATACAAATGACGGCAAGGAAGAGTCGTCCTATTTCTGGTCGGTCTCCGAGCTGGCCATGCAGGATGGCGTGGAGATGGATTCCGCTACCATCTATATCGATTATGACACCTTTGAAACGGTCTCGGATGTCCAGTATACCAGCATTGCCCCGGGGAAGACGATCGAGGTCAAAACGGCCTTCGTGCTCAACGACCCGACGAGCAAGATCGAGGTGACCTTCTCGCAGCTGATCGGCAGCAAGAGCGGCAAGATCAGCATCGATCCGACCACACTCGGCAGCGGCACGGCCGAAAAGCCGGGGAACAAGGGCGGCGACGCGGTGAAGACCGGCACAGAGATGAAAGACTGGTGGAACGGCGACTGGTACGGCTGGTGGAAGATGACTGAGTGCGCGGGCTATTACGAGGGAATGGACGGTTCCTGCTGGGATGTCTGCGGCAGCATCAACATCAGCTCCGACAATACCGGTACGGTGACGCTCTGGGATGAGGATTATACAAAGAGCAGCCCCATGGCGGAGGCGACCGTCAGCTTGAGCGATGAATACGGCGAGCACGGCACGATGATTTCCGAGAGCGGCCGCTTTACGGATATCGACCTGAATGCAGAGGATTGGGTCGTCAATCCCTCCTCGATGGATTTCGACGATGTGATCTGCATCGGCGGCTACTATGAAAACGGCGAGGACGAATTCTACTATGAGATCTACCTGCGGCCATGGGGCACCTACTGGGATGATGTGGATGCGAGTTCTCTTCCCGACTACTACGACAGCTGGTATCTGCCGCTGATCGAGGCGGGCGAGTCCATGCCGGGCAGCATCGGGTAAATGGTTGCCTCAAACGGCAGTTTTTCTTCAACATAAGATAGGGATCGAGCCGCTTGCCTGCCGCGAGCGGCTCGATCCCTTGCAAACTGATTGCTTGACAGCAATATCCTTCACAGGATATAATAAAATTTATCTGCGGCGCGCGGAGAAATGCTGCGCTGCGAGGTTAGATGATCCTGCCGAAGCGCTGAACGCGCAAGGAGTTCGGATCAGAAACGGAGGAAGATCATGATCACAACGATCCTGTGGGATGTGGATCGCACGCTGCTGGATTTCGACGCGGCGGAGAGCGCCGCCATCCGCAGCCTGTTTGCGGAATTCGGTCTGGGCGAGTGTCCGGAGGAGAAAGTCCGCCGCTATGCCGCCATCAACGAGCGCTACTGGCAGCGTATGGAGCGCGGCGAGATCAACAAAAATGAAGTGCTGGTCGGGCGCTTCCGCGAGTTTTTTGAGGCGGAGGGGCTGGATGTTTCCCTTGCCGAGAAATTCAATGAGGCCTATCAGCTGCGCCTTGGCGATACCATCGTTTTCCGCGACGACAGCTACCATATCGTCGAGTCGCTCTGCGGCAAGGTGCGCCAGTTTGTCGTGTCCAACGGCACGGTCGCCGCGCAGACGAAAAAGCTGAGAGCATCCGGCCTCGGCGCGCTGATGGACGGTGTGTTTCTTTCCGAGCAGCTCGGCGCGGAAAAGCCGAGCGCCGCCTTCTTTGACCAGGTGTTCGAAGCCATCGCGCCGTCTAAGAAGGCACAGACCATGATCGTCGGCGATTCGCTCACGAGCGATATGCGCGGCGGCTGCAACGCGGGCATCGTGACCTGCTGGTACAATCCCGGCGGCGCGAAGGCGCCCGATGACCTTCGCATCGACCACGATATCCGCGACCTGCACGAGATCTGCGACCTGCTGTAAAAAAGGGGAGACCTTCGTCTCTCCTCTCGCTGTCAAGCAAAAAGAGGGGAAAAGTTATGACATTTTTCCCTCTCATGCCACTTGATAAAATCTAATGGATATGGTAAACTTGACGAATCAAACGGACGCCGCAAGGCGCCCGTTTGGTGAATGAGAGAGAAAAATGAGAGAAAGAAGGAAACCGAATGGAACATCAGCGCAGAGCAGACCTGATGCTGCTGCTGGCGACGAGCTTCTGGGGGATCTCAAATTGCCTGACGGCGATTTGCCTGCAGGATATGCAGCCGTTGACGCTCAATGCCTTCCGCTTTATCACGGCCTTTCTGGTGCTTGGCTTTGTTTTCCGCAAGAATTTGCGCCGCGTGAGCCTCGTGACCGTGAAGTACAGCATTCTGGTCGGATTGTCGCTCGTCATCGTGTATACGAGCCTTACCTACGGCGTGCTCTATACGTCCGTTTCCAACGCGGGATTCATCGGCGCGCTTTCCGTGGTGACGACGCCGATTTTGGAGTTCATCGTCTACCGCAAAAAGCCGGAAAAAAAGTTTGGCGTTTCGATGCTGCTGTGCCTTGTCGGCCTTGCGCTGATGACGCTGAACGAAACGCTCAAGCCCGCCTTCGGCGATGTGATCTGCCTCTTTGCGGCGGTATTCTACTCGGTCGACCTGATGATCACCGAGCGGGCTGTTGCCGATGAGCGGGTCGATCCGCTGGCGCTCGGCGTGTGCGACCTCGCCGTTGTCGGCGTGGTGATCTCCGTGCTGTCGGTCTTTCTGGAAACGCCCGCGCTGCCCGGCACGGCAAAGGTCTGGGCAGCGTCGCTGTTCCTCGGCATCGTGTGCTCGGGTGTCTGCCTTGTGATCCAGAGCGTCTTTCAGAGGCACACCACGGCGAGCCGCGCGAGCCTTATCTTCACGCTCGAGCCGGTATTCTCGGCGATTTTCGCGTTCTTCCTGCTCGGCGAGCGCATCGGTGTCAGGGGCTATCTCGGCGCGGCGCTGATGCTCGCGAGCCTTGTGCTGGTGGAGGTCGACGTGGGCGCGCTGTTCAAAAAGAGCGGGAAGGAAGCAAAAGAGACGGAGTAAAATCCCTGCTGCCACGTTTGGTTGCGGCAATGCAAGGCTGAGCTGGTGGCGCTTTTTGCCGCATGGCGTTATACTGGGCGCATCAAAGCAAACGGAGGATACGCACATGACGCTGGGAGAAAAACTGAAGACACTGCGCGCCTCGCGCGGCTTATCGCAGGAGCAGCTCGCCGCGGAGCTGAATGTTTCGCGGCAAGCCGTCAGCAAATGGGAGTGCGGCGACGCAGCGCCGGACCTCGATAAGCTGCGCGCCATCTGCGCCTATTTTGGTGTGACAACGGATCACCTCATCTGGGAAAATGAAGAGGATGCGCCGAAGGTGGCCGTGCCGGAGAAGGAGCGCGCCTCGCGCGGCAGGAATGAAGTTTTCAGCAATGTGCTGCTGTTGGTGCTGCTGCTTGCGGGCATCGCGGCGCTGTGGAGCAGTCTGCGCATCAGCTTTACAAGAGGCGCTGTGGTGCACATTATCCTTGCCGTGGCAGCGATCGCTGCCGCGATCCTTTCAATGACCGCTTGGAAGCAGCGGGGCAGAGTGATCGCCCCGCTCATCGCCGCGACCGGCGCAGTTTTGGCGCTCTCCCGATTGGCAGCCATGCTTGTCTATCTGGCGGATCTATGGTCAGGGTCGAGAGTGTATGCGGACGGGGGCGACTGGCCGATCGTTTGGGAGAGCACGGGGACATGGCTGCGGCATGACTGGCCCTACTATCTGTTCTATCTTGCCCTGATCGCGGGCGGGATTTTTCTCGCGCGGCGGCTCAAAAGGAAGGAGAAGGCGAATGACGACCTTTGAGAGGGTATACGCCGCGGTGCGACTCATCCCGCGCGGCAGTGTTGCGACCTACGGGCAGATCGCCGCGGCGATCGGCAACAAGCGCCTTGCCCGCGTCGTGGGCTATGCCCTGCACGTCAACCCGGAGCCGGGCGGCATCCCGTGCCACCGCGTTGTCAAGCGGGATGGGGAAGTGTCAAGTGCTTTTGCTTTCGGGGGCGCGAACCGTCAGGTCGAACTATTGAAGGCCGAGGGCGTCGGCTTCCTGGACGAAAGCCACGTCGATATGGAGGAATATTGCGTGCGGGCCATCCCGCTGATTTCAGAAGAGTAAAAAGGGAAGCGTTCCGTTTCAAAACGGAGCGCTTCCTTTGAATTTACAGGAATTGACACAGCAGGATTGGCAGAAACACGGCAGGGACATAGTTCATCACCTTGATCTTCGTCAGTCCCAGCATGTTGAGAGACAGACCGAGGATGAGGATGGAGCCGACACATTTCATCTCAAGAATGACCGACTCGGTGAGATACGGCGCGAGAAACGACGCACCCAGCGCGATGGTACCCTGATAAATAAAAATAGGGATGGCCGAGAGCGCAACGCCGATGCCGAGGGTCGAGGCGTAGACGACGGAGATGATGCCGTCGAGCAGCGCCTTGGCGTAGAGCGTCGAGTGGTCGCCGGTCAGACCGGAGTCGAGCGCGCCCATGATGGCCATCGCGCCCACACAGAAGAGGAGCGAGGCCGTGACAAAGCCCTCGGAAAGCGACGTTTTTGAGCCTTTTCCACCGAATTTGCGCTCGACCCAGTCGCCGAGCCGGTGCATATGTTCGTCGAGCTGCAAAAGCTCGCCGAGGACCGCGCCAATCGCGATCGAGAGGATGGCGACAAGCGTGTTTTCGCCCGCGAGCATGCCGTCCACGCCGATGTAGAGCACGCAGAGCGCCGCGCCCTTTTCCATTGCGTCGCTGAAGCGCTCGGGGATAAACTTGCCGAGCAGAAGTCCGGCGATGCTGCCCGCGACGATCGCGGCGGAATTGACGATGGTACCGGTCAAAATCATTGGCTGCCGCCTTCTTTCTTTTTCTCGTATCCGGCAAGCGCCAGAATGACATCGCCCGCCATCATGAGCCCTGCACAGCCCGGGACCCAAACTAAACTTGCCGGCACGCTGCGGCGGCCCGGCGGGGGCGCTTCCAGCGCCTCTGGTTTGGCGGGAAGTTCCGGGGAATAGACCACACGCAGATGTTTGATACCGCGTTGGCGCAGCTCCTTGCGCATCACGCGCGCAAGAGAGCAGTTGCGCGTTTTGGAAATGTCGGTGATGCAGAGCTGTGAGGCGTCAAGCTTGTTGCCCGTGCCCATGGCGCAGAGGATGGGGATGCCGCGAGACAGCGCCGTTTCGATGAGATCGAGCTTGCTCGATACGGTATCGATGGCATCAATGATGTAGTCATAGCGCGTGGTGAAGAAGTCCTCGCGGTGCACTGCATCATAGCGCGCGCAGATGAGGTGCAGGCGAACGTCGGGGTTGATGTCGCGGCAGCGCGCGGCGAGGGCGTCGGTCTTGTTCCGGCCGACAGTGGAGTGCAGTGCTTCGAGCTGGCGGTTCAGGTTCGTGGGCGCGACGGTGTCATCGTCGATGAGCGTCAGCTCGCCGACGCCTGAGCGCACCAGCGCTTCGACCGCGTAGCTGCCGACGCCGCCGAGGCCGAACACGGCCACATGGCTGCGCATAAGACGCTCTATGCCCTCGTCGCCGAGGAGCATTTGCGTGCGTAAAAACTGATCGTCCATAAGTATGACCTCAAAACAGAAAAAGAATAAATGGAAAAGCTGCCGGCTATCGGCCGGCAGCTTTTTGCAATGCGGATGAATCTTAGCCGACGTACTTCATACCGTCGAGCTTTTCAGCCTCCACACCCTCGGTGGCGGAGCTGTACCACTCGCTGTAAGCGGTGTTCTTGAGGGAGTTCAGCGCCTGATCGTACCAGTAGGGGTTCTCGCTCGTGCTCACGAAATACATCACATGGTAGCCGTAGTCGGTCTGCACGATGCCGACATCGCCTGCCTGACGCGCGGAGTCGAAGCACCAGTTCTCGAACTCGCTGACCATCTGGCCCTTGTAGATACCGGTGTACAGACCACCGGAGGAAGCGTTGGAGTCGGTAGAGTTGGCAACGGCCAGCGCAGCAAAGGCGTCCTCGGTCTTCTCGCCGTCGTTGTACTGCTGCAGGATCTCGTTGGCCTTTTCCTCACTGTCGACAAGAATGTGGCGCACGGAAACGGCGTGGTAGTCGTTGCGGCTGCGGGAGTGGAAGAGGACGGCGTAGTAACCGTTCTCGCCATAGGAGGCAACGGTGGTGTCGCCCTCCTGACGGGCGTCGTCAAAGGCCCAGGTCAGCATGTCGGACGTGCCGTTCGTCACGTTGGCAACGTGGGCGTAAGTGCCCTCCATATCCTCGCCGATGGCGTCGAACGCCTCGCCCTGCGCGTAGCGGGAGAGAGCGGTCTCGGCCTTCTGCTTGGCCTGCTCGAGAAGCTCGGCCTTTTCCTCGTCCGTCGCGTCGTCCTCTGCGCCGGACTTGAAGAGGATGTACTCGATGTCGGCACTCTGATAGCTCTTGGGGTCGGCGTCGTAGGCAGCCTGGATCTCGTCGTCGCTGTACTCAAGGGAGTTCACATAGTCGACAGAATAGGCCTGCGCAAGGGCGGCAAGGCGCACGTTGCGCTCGAAGACAGCCTTGTTGACCAGCGGGCCGCACACAGACTTGATGTACTGGCTGCGGGTGATGCCGGCGGCGGAGGCGTAGGTGTCGAGATCGCTGTAGGTCTGCTTCACAGCCTCATCCATGGCCTCGCTGCCGTCAAAACCGGATTCCTCAGCCTTCTGCGCGAGCATGGAGTAGGAGGTCAGGGTCTTGATGGCCTGCTCGGTGAAGTAGTCGTGCCAGGTGCTGCCCTCCATGAGCTGGCAGTCCTGATCCTTGAGTGACTTGGACGTGTCCAGCCCCAGGAAGCTCAGGCTGCTGGAGTTCTGGCGGACAAAGCTGTTGTAGGCGGTGTAGTAGTAGTAATCCACATCAGCGGCAGTGTAGGTCTCGCTGCCGATGGTGACGGCCTTGGCGCCGCGCTCGATGACCTTGGAGTTCGCCACGATGACAACGGCGGCGACCACGACGAAGGCGATGGCGATCACCGTATACATGATGTTGCTGCGGCGGGCCTTGGCCTGCTCCTCGCGCTCGCGCTGGGTGCGGGCGTCGACGAAACCGGTGGATACCTGCTCCTGACGGGCTTTCTTTTCTCTGGATGCACTCATTTTGTTTGTTCAGTCCTCTCAATTAATGGGGTGTTGCCGGGAAAATCAAATGCCTGACTATTATAACGAAAGACAGGCAAAATTGCAATGACAAAATTGTGAAGTCTTGTATTCGCGGGGGAGATTGTGCCAAATTTGCCGCCCGCAGGCGGCAAATCCGTTTGCGAAACTTACTTCGTGCCGAAGATGCGGTCGCCCGCGTCGCCGAGACCGGGAACGATGTAACCGTGCTCGTTGAGGTGATCGTCCAGCGCGCCGGCATAGATGTTCACGTCGGGATACTTCTCCTGAACGGCCTTGATGCCCTCGGGAGCGGCGACGAGTACCATGAGCGTGATGTGCTTGCAGCCGCGCTTTTGCATCTCGCCGATGGCCTCGCAGGCGGAGCCGCCGGTAGCGAGCATCGGGTCGACGATCATCACGTCACGCTCGGCAACGTCCTTGGGCATCTTGCAGAAGTAGGGGTGCGGCTCAAGCGTTTCTTCATCGCGGTACATGCCGATGTGGCCCACGCGCGCGGAGGGGACCATGCGCAGCACACCGTCGACAAGGCCGAGGCCCGCGCGCAGGATGGGGACGACGACGAACTTCTTGCCCGCGAGCGTGGGGGCGTCCATCTCGCAGATGGGGGTCTTGATGTGCTTGGTGGTCAGCGGAAGGTCGCGCGTGGCCTCATAGGTGATGAGCATACCGATCTCGGATACGAGCTCGCGGAAATCCTTGACGCTGGTGTTTTCATCGCGCATGATGGTCAGCTTGTGGGCGACGAGGGGGTGGTTCATGATGTGTACTTTCTCATTGAATTGTGCTTCCATTGCATAGACCTCCGAAAATATATAAAATTTGAATTTGCTTACGGTTCCGGTTTGGCGTTTCTCAGGCGCTCTGCCTGCGCGGGACGAAGATACATAGGCAGAAGCTCCTGCGCGTTCACCGCCTCGCCGCGCGCATAGGCGCGCTCGGCCGCAAGGCCGACGCCCACGGCATTCTGATAGAGAAGCGGCGCGGGTGCGAGCGAGCACCTGACGCCGTGCTCGGTGAGATAACGGTAGCAAAGCATGCCGCCGTCGCCGAGGACGGTGATGGGCTGCTCCTTACCCGTGAGCTGCGCGCACAGCGCTTCGAGCGAGATCGCGCGGTCGGGCGTGAGGCGTGCCAGCGTGCCGTTTCTTGCTTCAAAGACGGCATTGTAGACCTGCGCGCGGCGCGCGTCCATCGCGCCGACGACGAGACCGTTTAGGTGCGCGACATTTTCCGCCATCGCCTCGAGCGTCGAAACGCCGAGGCAGGGCTTGTCCGCCGCCCACGCAAGACCCTTGACCGCCGCGATGCCGATGCGAAGCCCCGTAAAAGAGCCGGGGCCCGCCGCGATGGCGAGAGCGTCGATATCGCCAATCGTCAGATCGGCGTTTTTGAGCATCGCGTCCACCATCGGAAGGAGCGTTCTGCTGTGCGTCAGCCCCGTGCACTGATAGGCGGAGGCGAGCGGCGCGCCGTCCTCCACCACCGCGCAGGAAACGCTTTTTGCGGATGTTTCCAAAGCGAGGATCTTCATGCAAACCTTCCTCCCGTGACCGTGATGACGCGCATATTTTCGCCTTCCTCGCCGCGCGCGATGTCGACGAAGATCGTATCCCCGGGCAGCGCGTCGGACACGCGCTCGCTCCATTCGACGGCGCACACGCCGCCGCGGGCAAGGTAATCGTCCCAGCCGATGTCGAATAGCTCGTCTGACGAGCCGAGACGGTACATATCAAAGTGGAAGAGGGGCGTTTTGCCCTCGTATTCGTTCACGATGGTGAACGTCGGGCTCGTGACGCGTCCGCGGCAGCCGAGGCCGCGCGCAAGGCCGCGCGTGAAGGCGGTCTTTCCCATGCCGAGCGAGCCGGTGAAGGCGAGCACGTCGCCCGCTCGAAGATCGTGCGCGAGCGCTTCGCCGAAGCGCTCGGTCTCCTCCGCGCTGTGTGACACAAACTGCATTTCTTCGCCTCCTGACCCCATTCTGACCCATATTACCAGACAGTATAGCACAGCGATCACGGCTTTACAATTCTTTTTCCGCGCTTTTCCGGGAAAAGTGCGTTTACAGCCGCACGAAATTGTGCTACAATACATCGAAAACTTTGTGCGAAAGGAGCGCTGTGCTGATGGGGAAGATCCGTGATTTTTTAAGCGATGTGGTGCGCCAGTCAGATCTGGTGCTGCTTGCCCTGTGTGTCGGCTCCACGCTCTACGGCATGGTGCTCATCGCAAGCGCCACGCACTTTCGCGGCACGCTCAAATACGTTGCCATTCAGGGCCTCGGACTGCTGATCGGCGTGCTTCTGTACTTCTTCTTTTCAGCAGTCGATGTGGGGGAATTGAGCAAAAAATGGAAATGGCTGCTCATCTTCAACTTCGGCTTCATCCTGCTGCTGCGCACGCCCTTCGGTCTCACGCGAAACGGCAACCGCGCATGGCTCGGCGTGAACGACATCGGCAAAAGTCTTGGCGTTGGTTTTCTGGAGAATTTCCCCATCACCGTCCAGCCCGCCGAGATCGTGAAGATCACCTTTATCCTCCTGCTTGCGCGCCAGCTTGCGCTCTTGCAGGAAAAACGCGACCTGCGCAGCTTTACGAACGTCATCCAGCCCACGGCGCACGCGGGCGCGATGTTCGTGTTCTACTATATCCTCTCCAAGGACGCGGGCAGCGGCCTTGTCTATCTCTTCGTCTTTTTGTGCATGGCCTTTGCCGCGGGCTTTGCCCTGCGGTGGATCATTCTCGGCATCGGCGGCGCGGTGGGGGGCTTTTTGGCCGCGTGGAACCTCGGCCTTCTGCGCGGGGACTGGTACGACCGCATCAAGGTCATCCTTGACCACAGCTACCAGCCGGACAAAAAGGGCTTCCAGCAGACACGCGGTATGCTCGCCCTCGGCTCGGGCAAGCTGACGGGGCAGGGGCTGTTCCATGGCACGCAGACGCAATCATCCGCTAAGTGGAGCCTTCCCGAGCGGCAGACGGACTTTATCTTCTGCGTCTGCGGGGAGGAGCTGGGCTTTATCGGCTGCCTTCTCGTCATTGTGCTGCTGCTTGCCATCATCGTCCGCTGCCTCATCGTCGCGCGCGAAGCGCCGACACGCATGGAGAGCCTCGTGTGCGTCGGCATGGCGGGGATGCTCATCTTCCAGACGATCGCGAACATCGGCATGTGCCTTTTTCTCATGCCCGTCATCGGCCTGACGCTGCCGTTTTTCAGCTACGGCGGCTCGTCCATCGTCACGCTCTTTGGCGCGATGGGCGTGGTGTCCGGCATCAAGAAACGGTCACGGCCGGAGTGGCTCGTTAACTGACACATATAGAAAGCGGGCGTATCCTTTAAAAGAAGGGTACGCCCGCTTTTGCCGCTCAAAGCGCGAAAAGCTGCATATTTTTGCCCGAAAAACAAACAATAGCATCGCTCAGTTTTTTGGAAGGAGAATGTTCAATGCAAAGAAGAAACGATGCGATCTTCCGGGCACTGCCGTTTGTGATGGCGCTGCTTTTGCTGCCCCTCGCGCCGATGCAGAGCGCCGAAGCGCTTTTCAGCAGGGCAAAGGAGGAACCGAAGGCTGCCGACGGCGCGCCGGTGGCGGAGAATATGGAGATATGCGTCTACCGCGGCGTTGCGTATGAGGGCGCGTTCCGCGCGGTGGACAACGAGGGCGGCGCGCTGTGCTTTGCCATCGCGCACGAACCGAAAAAGGGAACGGTCACGCTGACGGAGGACGGTCTCGGCTTTGTCTATACGCCGCTTGGCAGGCCAGGGAGCGACAGCTTCACCTATACGGCGAGCGACGAGGAGGGCAACACCTCGCTGCCCGCGACGGTGAGCGTCACGATCGAGAAGGCAAATTGCGGCGTTTTCTACGCCGACATGGGCGGCGAGCGCGCGCACACGGCGGCGGTCGATCTTGCCGAGCACGGCGTGTTTGTGGGCGCGAAGATCGGGAATAGCTACTTTTTTGAACCCGAGCGCACGCTCTCGCGCGGCGAATTTATCGCCATGGCGCTCGCGGCGATGGACGTGAGCGCGGAAGACGTGCAGATGACCGGCTTCTGCGACGATGCGAGCATCCCGACCTGGGCAAAGGGCTACGCCGTGAGCGCGCTGAACGCGGGCGTCATTTCCGGCGTCGGCACGCAGGAGGGCGTTGCCTTCCGCGCGAGCGATCTCATCACGCTCAACGAGGCGGCGGTCGTGCTGAACAGGCTCCTGCGCGTGACGGATGTGGACCTTTCGGACTTCAATGCGTCTGACGCAGAGAGCGCGTGGTGCGCGCAGGCGGTGGCAAATTTGCAGTCCGTCAGCATCATCGAGAGCGGGCGTTTTTCCGCCGAAGAGATGCGCTCGGGCGTCACACGCGCACAGGCGGCGGAGCTTTTGAGCGCGGCGATGACGCTCCGGGAGGGGAGCACGCAAAAGGGCGGACTGCTTTCTGGAATTTTCGGCTGAGGATAAAAAGCGAACAAAAGGGAACGGCTTTTCCGCCGTTCTCTTTTGCTTGTAATTGGGAATAAGCTGTGGTAAAGTATAAATTAGTATAGTATGGATCATCGAAGGGCGGCAACGTCCTTTTCAAAAAATAAGGAGGAAAACGATATGCGTATCGTTGTTTTAGCAGGTGGACTGAGCATGGAGCGTAATGTTTCGCTCTCGAGCGGCAACAAGATCTGCCGCGCGCTGCGTTCCCGCGGCCATCAGGCCGTCCTGGTCGATATGTTCATGGGCCTTGAGGACTATGACGGCAGGCTTGATGACATTTTTGACGTGCCGGACGGCTTCTGCGGCGACTATTCCGTCGCCGAGGCGGAGCCGGATCTTGCCGCCGTGCGCGCAAGCCGCAAGGATCAGAGCCGCAGTATGTTCGGCCCCGGTGTGCTCGACGTCTGTGCTAAGGCGGACGTCGTGTTTCTTGCCCTGCACGGCACCTGCGGCGAGGATGGCCGCGTGCAGGCGGCCTTTGATCTGCTCGGCATCCCCTATACCGGCGCGGGATATCTCTCGAGCGCCATCGCGATGGATAAGGATCTCACCAAGCGTCTGGTGTCGGAATATATCATCACCCCGCAGTGGCGCACGGTGCGCTATACGGCGGATGAGATCGGCAAGCTCGTTTCCGAAACGAAGCTTCCCTGCGTCGTTAAACCCGTGGCCAACGGCTCCTCCGTCGGCGTTTCCATCGCGCACACGGGCGCGGAGCTGAAGGCGGCGCTCGAAGCGTGCCTGCAATTCGGCGCGCAGGTCGTGCTTGAGCAGTACATCTCCGGCCGCGAGATCCAGGTCGGCATCATCGCGGGCAAGGCGCTGCCCTCCATCGAAATTATCCCGAAGGCGGGCTTTTATGACTATGCCAACAAGTATCAGGCGGGCGCGGCGGAGGAGATCTGCCCCTCTCCCATCCCCGAGGATTGGGAAATGCGCGTGCGCACCGCGACCGAGACGGTCTACCGTCTGATTGGACTGAGCGTTTACTCCCGCGCGGACTTCATCGTTACACCAGACGGCACGCCCTACTTCCTCGAGATCAACACGCTGCCCGGCATGACGAAGACGAGCCTCCTTCCGCAGGAGGCGGCGGCGATCGGCATCGGCTACGAGGAGCTGTGCGAGAAGATCGTGGAAGAGTCGCTGAAGCAGAAGAGAGGACTGTAAATGGAGACCATCACGGTAAAAGAGCTGCTCGCGGCGACCGGCGGCGAGCTTTTGCAGGGCGATGCGGCGGCGAAGATCTTCGGTGTGAACACCGACAGCCGCACCGTCAAGGCGGGCGAGGTGTTCCTGCCACTTGCCGGCGAGCGCTTCGACGGGCATGATTACATCGAAAAGGCGCTCTCCGCGGGCGCGGAGGGCTGCCTCTGCGCCCGCGTGCCGGAAACGCTGCTGCCCGGAAAGTTTTACATCAAGGTGCCTGACACACTGCTTGCGCTCAAGGATCTTGCCGCATGGTATCGCGCGCGGTTCACGATCTCCTTTGTGCAGGTGACGGGCAGCGTCGGCAAGACGACGACAAAGGAAATGATCGCCTCGGTGCTGGGTGTGAAATTCAACACGCTCAAGACCGCCGCGAACTTCAACAATGAGATCGGCACGCCGCAGACGCTGCTGGGGCTTTCCTCCAAGCATCAGGCGGCGGTCATCGAAACGGGCATGGACCGCGCGGGGCAGATCCGGTATCTTGGCGAGATGGTGAAGCCCGACATCGCCGTTATCACGAACGTCGGCGACATGCACATTGAATATCTTGGCTCGCGCGAGAATATTCTGAAGGCCAAGTGCGAGATCTTCGAACACCTCAAAAAGGACGGTCTCGCCGTCTTAAACGGCGACGACGAGCTTTTGAACACCGTCTCTCTGCCGCAGAAAACGCTGCGCTGCGGCCTGTCCGCGCACTGCGATGTCCGCGTGAGCGAGGTCGAGGACCTCGGCATCGACGGCATCCGCTGCACCGTGACGACGGAAAAGGAGCGTTATGCGCTCGCGATCCCCGCGCCGGGGACGCACATGGTCTACTCCGCGGCGATGGCCGCGGCCATCGCCGAGTATCTTGGCGAAACGAAGGAAGAGATCGAGCGCGGCGTTGCATCCTACGAGCCGGCGGGTTCACGCATGCACGTTATCGCGCTTTCTGAAAATCGCCGCCTGCTCGACGACTGCTACAACGCAGGGCCGCAGTCGATGGCGGCGTCGCTGCGCGTTCTGGCGGCGAGCAGCGGAAAAAAAGCCGCCGTCATCGGCGACATGGCCGAGCTTGGCGACCTCACCGAGCGCGCGCACCGCGAGATCGGCGAGCTCACGAAGGAACTGGGCATCGACACGGTGATCGCAATCGGCGCACGGGCAAAATACTTTACAGAAGGGAACGGCTCTGCACAGTGGTTTCAGAGCGTGGAGGAGGCAATGGGCGCCATCAAAGCGGCGTTCACGGCGGAGACGGCGATGCTCGTCAAGGCCTCGCACTCCATGCACTTTGAGACCATCGTGGAAGAGCTGACCAAGGCATGATCGACATCAGCGTATCGGGACTTGTGAAGTCCTTTGATCTCGAAAAGAAAATATTGGACGGCATCACCTTTCAGGTCGATACTGGCGAGCGCGTGGGCCTGCTCGGCAAAAACGGCGCGGGCAAGACGACGCTTTTCCGTATCCTGACGGGAGAGATCGACTACGACGCGGGCGAGGTGAGCATCGCCTCGGGCCGCAGGCTCGGCCTCATTTCGCAGATCCCCGTGTATCCCGAGGGCTACACGGTCGAGGATGTGCTCAAGAGCGCCTTTTCACGCATGCAGCGGATGGAGGACGAGATGAACGCCCTCTCCGAGAAAATGGCGAACGGCGACGAGAGCGAGGAGACGCTGCGCCGCTACGGCGAGCTTTCTGCAAAGTTCGAGGGCCTTGGCGGCTACGACACGGAAACGCCCATCAACAAGGTCGCAAACGGCCTTTCCATCCCGCCGGAGATGCGCGAGCGCCTGTTCGATACGCTCTCGGGCGGCGAAAAGACGCGCGTGAACCTCGGCCGCCTCATTTTGGAGGATACGGACATTCTGCTGCTCGACGAGCCGACGAACCACCTCGACCTGCACGCCATCGAATGGCTGGAGCAGTACCTTTCCACCTTCAAGGGCACGGTCGTCGCCATTTCGCATGACCGCTACTTTTTGGACCGCACCATCACCCGCGTCATCGAGGTGCTCGACGGCAAGGCGGAGTTCTACAGCGGCAACTACAGCTTCTATGCGGTGGAAAAGGAGCGGCGCTACCTTGAGCGGATGCGCCAATACGAAAAGGAACAGGCCAAGATCGCTCAGCTCGAAAAGAGCGCCGAACAGCTGCGCATGTTCGCCTTCAAGGGCATGGACAAGACCTACCGCCGCGCGCTGTCGATGGAAAAGCGCATCGAGCGCATGCGCACGACGGACAAGCCCACGAAGGAGAGGGCGCTGAATGTACAGTTCAAGTCGCAGGAATTCTACGGCGACGAGGTGTTCGCGCTCAAAAAACTCAAAAAGAGCTTTGACGGGCGTGTGCTCTTCCACGATGTCGATTTGCAGGCGCGCGGCGGCGAGCGCATCGCGCTCATCGGCGACAACGGCACGGGCAAGTCGACGCTTATCAAGATGCTCATGGAAGAGGAGTATCCCGACGAGGGCAAGATCAAGTTCGGCCCCTCGGTCAAAACGGCGTACCTGCCGCAGATCGTCACCTTCGATGTGCCGGAGCGGAATCTGGTCGACACGATGCTCTACTCCAAGCGCAACATCACGCCGCAGACGGCGCGCGACCGGTTGGCGGCGTTCCACTTTACGGGCGAAGACGTTTTTAAGAGCGTGAGTGTGCTCTCCGGCGGCGAGCTGAGCCGATTGAAACTCTGCATCTTGATGGACGAAGAAGTGAACCTTCTCATCCTTGACGAGCCGACGAACCACCTCGATATCGCGTCGCGCGAGTGGATCGAGGAGGCGGTGGAGAGCTACGACGGGACGCTTCTCTTCGTCAGCCACGACCGTTATTTCATTAACCGCTTTGCAACGCGCGTGTGGGAGCTTGAAAACGGCGTCATCACGGACTATCCGATGGGCTTTGCGCGCTACCGGCAGGTCAAGGCGCTGGAGGCACAGAACAAGATCGACCATGCACCAAAGACTGTAAAGGAAAAAACCATTACAGAAAAACCGAAGCCGAATCGCTCCGCGCAGCAGGCGCGGCGTCAGCTTACCATCTGCGAAAAGGAAATTTCGGCGCAGGAGGCGGCCATCGCGCAGATCGAGCAGCGGCTCGAGGAGGCCGGCGGCGACTATGAGCGCTACAGCGAAATTTACAAGGAGAAGGAAGCCGCCGAGGAGACGCTCGGCGCGCTGATGGAAAAGTGGGAAACGCTCGCTGAGCAGGCGGGCGAATGAGGAACATACCATGAAGAGACAGAAAAGACTGTGGACGGCGGCAGCGGTCTGCGCCGTGCTCGGCGCGACTTGCCGGGCCGTGCCCGGCATCCGCTTCGCGGGACTGCTTTTTTGGTGCGTGACCGTGCTTTTGATCGTCTTTGCGATGCTCGAGCAGTATAAGGAGCATGCGTGGGCGAAGTGGGGAAAGCGTGTCCTGCTCGCGCTGGTGTGCGTCGGACTCGCTGCGTTCGTATGGCTTGAGGCGCTCGTCATCCGCGATGCGCACACCGACCCGGAGGCGGAAAATGCGCAGTGCGTCGTCATCCTCGGCGCGGGTGTGAACGGGACGACACCGTCGCTGATGCTCTCGTCGAGATTGCGCGCGGCGCTCGATTTCGTTGCCGACAAGCCGGATCTTCCCATCATCTGCTCGGGCGGTCAGGGGCCGGGAGAGGACATCTCCGAGGCCGACTGCATGGCCGACTGGCTCATCGCCCATGGTGTGGACGAAAGCCGCATCTACCGCGAGGACAAGTCCACCAGCACGCGGGAGAATTTCGACTTCAGCTATGCGGTCATGGCGGAAAACGGTATCGACACAACGGGGACCTTCGCCTTTGTCACAAACGATTACCATATTTACCGGGCGGGGCGCATCGCCGGGACGGATGCTGCCTGCGGCGTAGCGGCGACGCTGCCGCGCAGCGCGCATTACGATGCTTTGCAGCTCAACTACTATGTGCGGGAGGCCTTTGCCACCGGATGGCTCCTGCTGAGAGGAAAGTGAGTATGAACGATAATATTTTATGCCTTTACTATTCCCGCACGGGAAACACGAAAAAAGCCATGGAGGAGATCGCCGAAGCGCTGGGATGCGAGTGCCTTGAAATTCACGACAAGGTCGAGCGCAGCGGTACGCTGGGCTATCTTCGCTGCTGCTTTGATGCGATGCACAAGCGCACGAGCGCCGTTTCGCGCCCTAAGTGCAAAAAGCCGCTTTCGGATTACAGGCTCGTCATTCTGGGAACGCCCGTGTGGGCGGGCCGCTGCTCGAGCGTGATCCGCGGCTTTTTGAAGCGCCGCGGCTATGAGATCCAGAACGCGGCCTACGTCATCACGCACAAGAGCGAGCAGGACTATAAGGACGTCTTCCGCCAGATGGACCTCTATTTGCAGACGCCGCACGTGGCGGAGGTCTCGCTCTGCCCCGAGTCGGCGGGCTACTACTTCTGGCGCGACCAGTTCATCAAGAACTGCACGGACTTCATGGCGGAGGATAAGAACTGATGTGGGAGAAGCTGAAACAGCTTGCGCGCCGCTACGACGAGGTCGGGGAGCTGCTGGAAGTCCCTGAGATCTACGCAGACCCCAAAAAGCTGCGCGCGCTCACGCGCGAGCAGAAGGAGCTTGAGGGTGTGGTCACGGCCTATCGCGCGTACCTTAAGTGCGAGGATGACATCGCACAGGCGCTGGAGCTTGTATCCGACCCCGAGCTCAAGGACATGGCGCAGGAGGAATTGAACACTGCCAAGGCGGAAAAGGAACGGCTCTTTGAAGAGCTGCGCATCCTGCTGCTGCCGCGCGACCCGAACGACGACAAGAACGTCATCGTTGAAATTCGCGGCGGCGTGGGTGGAGAGGAGAGTGCGCTTTTTGCCGCCGACCTCTACCGGATGTATGCGATGTACGCGGAAAAGCGCGGCTATCGCGTGGAGCTTTTGAACTACAACGACACGGAGCTGGGCGGTGTAAAGGAAGCTGACTTTATCGTCAGCGGTGACGGGGCGTACTCAAGGTTCAAGTTTGAATCCGGCGTGCACCGCGTCCAGCGCGTGCCGGAAACCGAGTCCGGCGGGCGCGTGCACACCTCGACTGCGACGGTCGCCGTGCTGCCGGAGATGGAGGAGGTCGATGTTGACCTTCGTCCTGAGGACATCGAAATGCAGGTCTATCGCGCGTCCGGCGCGGGCGGCCAGCACGTCAACAAGACGAGCTCCGCCGTGCGCCTCATCCATAAGCCGACGGGCATCGTCGTTTCCTGTCAGGAAGAGCGCTCCCAGCTCCAGAACCGCGCGAAGTGCATGGCGATGCTCGCAAGCAAGCTCTATGAGGCCGAGCGCGAGCGCGTGGAGGGTGCGATCACGAGCGAGCGCCGCGCGCAGGTCGGCAGCGGCATGCGCAACGAGCGCATCCGCACCTACAACTTCCCGCAGAACCGCGTGACCGACCACCGGCTGACGGGCGAAAATAAGAATTTCAACATCAGCGCCGTGATGAACGGCGACCTTGACCCCATCATCGACGCGCTGACGATGCAGGAGCAGGCGGAAAAGCTGCGCGAGAGCAGCGAAGCTTAAGAAAGAAGAGAGAGCATTGGAGACAAAATGGTTTACCCTCCGCACGGTGGAGGATAAAGAGAGCATCGCGCAGGCGGCGGATATCCTGCGCCGCGGGGGGCTTCTGGCCATCCCGACGGAGACGGTGTACGGCCTCGGCGCGAATGGACTTGATGAAAATGCCGTGCTGCATATTTTCGAAGCCAAGGGCCGCCCGCAGGATAATCCCCTCATCCTGCACATTCCCGACGCAAGCTGGCTCACGCGCTACTGCGAGGACGTGCCGGAGGCGGCCTACCGGCTCGCAGGGCGCTTCTGGCCCGGCCCGCTGACGATGATCCTGAAGAAAAAGCCCTGCGTGCCGCTGCGCACGACGGGCGGGCTCGAGACGGTCGGTATGCGTTGCCCCGACCATGCGGTGACGCGCGCCATCATCGAAAAGGCGGGCGTGCCCGTCGCCGCGCCGAGCGCCAACACCTCCGGCCGCCCGAGCTGCACGACGGCGGAGCATGTGCGCGAGGATATGTGGGGGAAGATCGACGGCATCGTGGACGGCGGCGCCTGTGAGGTGGGCGTCGAGTCGACCATCATCGACCTCACGGTCACGCCGCCGCAGCTGCTGCGCCCGGGCGGACTGCCGCTGGAGAGCCTTATTGACGCGCTGGGCGAGGTGACGGTCGACAAGGCCGTGACGCAGAAGATGGGGGAGGGCGAAAAGCCGCGCGCCCCCGGCATGAAATACCGCCACTACGCGCCAAAGGCCCCCGTCACGGTCGTCACCGGCGGGGCGAAGGCGAGCGCGCGCTATCTTCTGACCCACGCATCGGAGGACGCGGGCGTGATCTGTTTTGATGAGTTCGTGCCGCTCTTTGCAGGGCACATCGTCCACCCCCTCGGCGCGAGCGGCGATAAGCGCGCGCAGGCGCAGCACGTCTTCGACGCGCTGCGGACGTTCGACGAGACGAATGTCGGCGAAATATGGGCGCAGTGTCCGGACAGTAAAGGGCTTGGCCTTGCCATCGGAAACCGGCTCAAAAAGGCCGCGGGCTTCCACACGGAGGCGGCCGATGACGGGAAAACGGTCATCGGCATCACCGGCTGCACGGGCGCGGGGAAGACGAGCCTGCTCCACGCGCTTGAGTGGGAGGGCGCCTGCATCCTCGACTGCGACAGGATCTACCATGAAATGCTCGAGAGCGATGAAAGTCTGCGCAAAGCGCTGCGCGAAGCCTTCGGCGGCGCGATCTTCCGCGCGGACGGCACGGTGGATGTGCACGCGATGGGGCTTGTCGTCTTCCATGACAAGGAAAAGCTCGCGGCGCTGGACGCCATCGTCCGCGCGCATGTCCCACGCGAGTGCGCCCAGCGCATGGCGGCGAGCGATAAAAAGCTCATCGGGCTTGACGCCATCAAGCTCATCGAGTGCGGCCTTGGCGCGATCTGCGATGTGACCGTTGCCGTTACCGCGCCCGAAGAGGTGCGCGTCAGGCGCATCATGGCGCGCGACGGCATCACGGAGGACTATGCAAGGTCGCGCGTTGCCGCGCAGCAGAGCGCAGAGTACTTCCGCGCGCGCTGCGGACATGAATTTGTGAACGATCTGCCTACGGCCGAAGAAGCGGCCGCCGCGGCAGAGGACTTTATCCATACGATCATCAAAAAATTCAAGGAGGAAACGAAACATGAGTGAGAAGAACAAGCTGGCGGAAAAACTCCTCTACGCGCCCAAGAACGGCTATGACCGTCTGAGCGCGGAGGACGAGAAGGCGATGAATGCCTACTGCGAGGATTACAAGGACTTCCTCAACCACGGCAAGACCGAGCGCCTTTGCGTGGAGTACTGCGTCGAGCTGGCAGAGAAGAGAGGCTTCAAGGCCTACGAGGCGGGCATGAAGCTTGCCGCCGGCGACAAGGTCTACTTCAACAACCGCGGCAAGGGCATCATGCTCGCCGTCATCGGCAGCGAGGACTTGAGCCACGGCGCGAACATCGGCGCGGCGCATACCGACGCCCCGCGCCTCGACGTGAAGCCCCGCCCGCTCTATGAAGAGAGCGAGATGGCCTACCTCAAGACCCATCACTACGGCGGCATCCGCAAGTATCAGTGGGTGACCATCCCCCTCGAGCTGCACGGCGTTGTTGTGCTGGGCGACGGTACGAGCGTTGCCGTGCACATCGGCGGCGAGGAAGGCGACCCGCAGTTCATCATCAACGACCTTCTCCCGCACCTCGGCCGCGAGCAGGGCAAAAAGCCCCTTAACGAGGCCATCCCGAGCGAGAGCCTGAACGTGCTGCTCGGCGGCCGTCCCATCGCGGATGAGGACTGCTCCGACCGCTTCAAGCTGGGCGTTCTGCAGTACCTCAACGAGAAGTACGGCATCACGGAGGAGGACTTCATCTCCGCCGAGCTCGAGGTCGTGCCCGCCGGCAAGGCGCGCGACATCGGCTTTGACCGCAGCTTCATCGCTTCCTACGGCCACGACGACCGCGTCTGCGCCTATGCTGAGCTTGCGGGCATTTTTGATGCCGTTTCTCCCAAGAAGACCGCCGTCTGCATCTTTGCCGATAAGGAAGAGATCGGCTCGGAGGGCGTTTCCGGTATGCTCTCGCAGGCCTTTGAATGGTTCATGGGCGATATGTGCCGCACGCAGGGCGTGGAGCTGGCCGACTGCTTTGCCCACTCCTTCTGCCTGAGCGCGGACGTGACGGCGGCCTACGACCCGAACTTTGCCGATGTTTACGATAAGCGCAACTCCTCGTTCTGCAACTACGGCGTGTCGCTGTGCAAGTACACCGGCTCCGGCGGCAAGGGCGGCGCGAGCGACGCCAGCGCCGAGGTTGTCGGCAAGGTGCGCAAGCTCATGAACGATAACGGCGTGTTCTGGCAGATGGCCGAGCTCGGCAAGACCGACGCCGGCGGCGGCGGCACGGTTGCCAAGTTCATGGCCCAGCGCAACATCGACACGCTCGATGCAGGCGTTCCGGTGCTGTCGATGCACGCACCGTATGAAACGGTCGCAAAGCTTGACTGCTACATGACCTACAAGTGCATGAAGACCATCTTCGAGCAGGCGTAAGGGACGATCTGAAAAATCAGCAGAGGATTCTCTCACCTCGAGAGAGTCCTCTGCTTTTTTCGTTTGCAAACTGAGTACCATTATCAACAAGGTGCAAATTTCCTGCAATTCTGCTTGCATAAGCGAGGGGAGCGTGATAAGCTATCCTACAATGATTTTTTAAGAAGGATCGGAAAGGGAAGAGAGTCATGCTCCAGTTATTTACCGATACATCTGCCAATCTGCCGGTCGCGCTGACGAAGAAGCACCACATCACAGTCATCCCGTTTTCCTACACGGTGGACGGAAAAGCGACGGACTATCCCGACGATACGGATTTTGACGGCGCGGCCTTCTACGGCGCGATGCGCGAGGGCGCGATCGTCAAAACGTCGATGGTCAGCCCTGCGCTGATCGAGGAATACTTTGAGCGTGCGCTCTCCGCGGGCGACGATGTGCTCTATGTCGGTATGTCCGGCGGCATCAGCGGCACGGCGCATGCGGCGGTCATTGCCGCGGGCGAGCTGAAGGAGCGCTATCCCGAGCGCAGGATCCTGCCCATCAACACCTACGCCGCCTCGCTTGGCGAGGGGATGCAGGTGATGGAGGCGGCGCGGATGATCGAAGAGGGGAAGAGCCTCGAGGAGATCGAAAAGCAGCTGCTCACGCGCAGACCCCATATGTGCCAGTTTTTCACCGTGGACGACCTTGCCTACTTAAAGCGCGGCGGGCGCATCTCCGGCGCGACGGCGCTCATCGGCACGGTGCTGAGCATCAAGCCAATCCTGCGCGGCGACGAGACGGGACACATCGTCTCCTGCGGCAAGGTGCGCGGCATGAAGCGCGCCTACGCGGAGCTTGCGAACTATTATGATACCCGCGCGCTCGACAAGAGCGAGAGCATCGGCATCGCCCACGCGGATAACGCCGAGGGAGCGCAGGCGCTCCTTGCGCTGCTGCGCGAAAAGGGCTTCACCGGCGAATGCCTGACCGTCTGCTATGAGCCGGTCACCGGCGCGCACGTCGGCCCGGGCACGGTCGCGCTCTTTTTCTACGGCACGGAAAAGTAAAAGGAGAAAAAGCAATGGACGTATCACAGGCGATCAGAACCAGAAGAAGCATTCGTAAGTACAAGCAGGAGACCGTAGCGCACGAGCTCATCGAGGAGATCGTCGCGGACGCGGCCTACGCCCCGTCGTGGAAGAACACGCAGATCGCGCGCTACATTCTCGTAGAGGACCGCGCGGCGATCGATAAGATGGCGGAGGAAATGGTCCTCGACTTCAAGTTCAACGAAAAAACGCTCAAAAGCTGCGCTGCGCTCATGGTGCTCACCTATATCACGGGGCGATCGGGCTTTGAGCGCGACGGCTCGTATGCAACGCCGAAGGAGGCGGGCTTTGAGATGTTCGATGCGGGCATCGCGGCGCAGACCTTCTGCCTTGCCGCGTGGGAGCGCGGCGTCGGCACGGTCATCACGGGCTATTTTGATGAGGCGAAGATCATTGACCTTCTGCACATTCCGGAAAACCAGAAGATCGGCTGCGTGATCGGCCTTGGGTATCCCGACGAGGAGCCCGCCGCGCCGAAGCGCAAGAGCGCTTCCGACCTGCTGACGTATCACAACTGAGATCGCGCGCCCGAAGGATTTTCCTTCGGGCGCCTTTTTCGTATGCTTTGCCCGCTTTCTGCAAATCCTAACGAAAATGACTTTCGGGAGGACTTGCCATGAGAAGTGAAACGAAACCGTCACGGGACAAGGAGAAGAACGATCAGGAGCCGCTGCTGCCGCCCATTCAGCCCGTCATCGACTATGGATCGGTCATCATCAAAAATAGCCGCGCTGCCATCCACTGCCTGACCATCGCCGGGCAGATCGAAGGGCACATGCTGCTGCCGGATACGCAGAAGGCGACCAAGTATGAGCATGTGCTGCCGCTCCTTGCCTATCTCGAGGAAAGCGAGGAGATCGACGGCGTTTTATTCCTGCTCAACACCGTCGGCGGCGACGTGGAGGCAGGGCTTGCTATCGCCGAGCTCATTTCGGGAATGAAAAAGCCGACCGTCTCGCTCGTGCTCGGCGGCGGGCACTCCATCGGCGTGCCGCTCGCGGTCGCGCCGATGGTGACGATGATCGCGCCGTCGGCCTCGATGACCATCCATCCCGTGCGCACAAGCGGTACGATCATCGCCGCGCCCCAGACCTACCAGTATTTTGAGCGCTTGCAGGAGCGCATCGTGCGTTTTGTGACCAAGCACTCGAACATCACGCGCGAGCGCTTTCTGGCGCTGATGATGGACACGCAGGACTTGGCCTCCGATGTTGGCAGCGTGCTCTACGGGGAGGAGGCGGTTGCCTGCGGGCTTGTCGGGCGGCTCGGCGGCCTGTCCGACGCGCTGGAGGCGCTGTATGGTTTGATCGAGGAGAAAAAGAAGAAAAATGAGTGAAAAAGACGCCTTCGGGCGTCTTTTTACGCTTTGTTCATCGAATGGCCTTGAAAAGACGGCGAAAAAATGGTATATAGTATAAGTCAAAATGTGTCATTATACCCTTAACGGGGGAATGACACTCCTTTTTCCAAGGAGGAATTTGCCCGTGTACTTAAAGGCATTGGAGATCCAGGGCTTCAAGAGCTTTCCGGACAAGACGGTGCTCAACTTCGGCGAGGACATCACCGCCATCGTCGGCCCGAACGGAAGCGGTAAATCGAATATATCGGACGCCATCCGCTGGGTCATGGGCGAGCAGTCGAGCAAGTCGCTGCGCGGCGCGAAGATGGAGGACGTCATCTTCGGCGGCACGGAAACGCGCAGCCAGATGGGCTTTGCGCAGGTGACGCTCGTGCTCGACAACACCGAGCACATCTTCCCCAGCATGGAGGAAAACGAGGTCGCCGTCACGCGCCGGTACTACCGCAGCGGCGAATCGGAATACTATATCAACAAGCAGTCCGTGCGGCTGCGCGATGTGAACGAGCTTTTCATGGACACCGGCATGGGCCGCGAAGGCTATTCCATCATCGGCCAGGGCCGCATCGACGAGATTTTGTCGCAAAAGAGCGGCGACCGCCGCGAGATCTTTGAGGAGGCGGCGGGCATTTCCCGTTTCCGCTACCGCAAGGAGGAGACCGAGCGCAAGCTCGAGCGCACGGAGGAGAACCTGGTGCGCATCAACGACAAGATCGCCGAGCTTGAATTGCAGGTCGAACCCCTGCGCGCGCAGGCGGAGACGGCGAAGCAGTATCTCATCTACCGCGACGAACTGCGCCTTTTGGAAATTTCCGTGTGGCTTGAGAATCTCGAAACGCTCCGCACGAGCGCCATCAAGCTCGACACCGACCTTGCCCTTGCGCGCGAGGAGCTCAAAAAGGCGAACGCGGACCTCGAGGCGCTGTACGCCGCGAGCGAGCAGTTTTCCGCGCGCATCCACGAAAACGATATCGCGCAGGAGGAAGAGCGCACGGCGCTTTCCGCGCTCGATGCACAGGCGAAGGAGCAGGAATCCTGCGTGGCGGTGCTGCAAACGGGCATCGCGCACAACGAGGAAAATATCGCGCGCGTGGAGGATGAGCTGAGAAGCCAGTCCGACCGCGTCGGCTCGATGGACGAGCAGATCGCGCAGCAGCGCGCGCGCATCGAAGAGCTGGAACACGATAAAAACGAAGTCGAAACGGCGCTTTCTTCGCTGCTCAAGCAGGCGGAGGAGCTGTCGAAAAACGCGGGCGAGGCTGCGAGCGAAGCGGAAGCCCTGCGCGCTCGCGAAGCGCTCGCCCTGTCCGCCGCGGCGGACAGCCGCGCGGAAGTTGCCGCCCTGCGCTCGACGCTTTCTGAAATGGACGAGCGCGAGAGCGCCATCGCCGCCGAGCAGGAGAGCGGGGAAGCCCAGCTTTCCGAAACGCGCAAAAGCGCCGCGGAGAACCGCCGCGCGCTCGAAAGCGCGCAGGAGGAGGCCGACGCCATCCGCAATATCATCGCCGGCCACACGATGAAGATGCAGGGCAGGATCGAGCGCGAGAAGGAGACGGGCGAGCAGTACGTTTCCCTCACGATGGAGATGAACAACTTAGACTCCCGCATCCGCCTGCTCAGCGAGATGGAAAAGGAGTACGAGGGCTTCAATAAGGCGGTGCGCACGGTCATGCAGGCGCGCGAGCGCAATGCCCTGCGCGGCGTGCACGGCCCGGTCGCGGGGTTGATGAAGGTCGATAAAAAGTACGCCGTTGCGATCGAGATCGCGCTCGGCGCGGGACTGCAAAACATCGTCGTCGAGCGCGAGGAGGACGCAAAGAGCGCCATTCAGCTCTTAAAGCAGCGCGACGGCGGGCGCGCGACCTTTCTGCCCCTTTCGACGATCCGCGGCGAAGCGCTGCGCGACGAGCGCGTGAAGGGCGAATACGGTTACGTCGGCCTTGCGTGCGAGCTCGTGGAATACGAGCGCGCATACGACGGCATCTTCAAAAATCTGCTCGGCCGCACGGTCGTGGTCGAGGATCTCGACTGCGGCATTACGATTTCACGAAAGTTTTCGAATGCGTTCCGCATCGTGACGCTCGACGGCCAGGTGTTGAACCGCGGCGGCTCAATGACGGGCGGCTCGATCTCCCGCAGCGCGGGCATTCTGAGCAGAGCCGGCGAGCTGCGCGAGCTGACGGCGCGGCGCGGCAGCCTTGCCGAAAAGCTCGACCTTGCCGCCAAGGCCGCCGAGGATGCCAAGCGCGAACTATCCAAGGCGAGATACGAGCTGGAGGTCGCGCAGGGCCAGCAGCGCGCGGCGGAGGACGCCGTGCTCAAGCTGCAAGGCGACAAAAACCACTATGATCTGCTGCTTTCCTCGCTGCGCGAGCGGCTGGAAGCACTGGATACCGAGCGCGACACCATCACCCGCCGCCGCGGCGAGGTGAAGCGCGCCATGGAAGAAAAGGAAACGCTTGCATCGCAGCAGGAGAGCGAAGCCGCCGCGCTGCGCGCGCAGGCGGAAGAGAGCCTCTCCGGGCAGACGGAGCTGCTGCGCTCCACCACGCGCCTCGGCGATGAGATCGCCGGACGCAAGAGCGCGCTTGCGGGTTTTGCCGCCGAGCGCGAAACAACGGAAAAGTCGCTTGCGAGCTTAGAGAGTCTGCGCGCCCAGATGCGCGGCGACGAGCAGAGCAGAAAGGCACTCATCGAGCAGTACAAGGCGGCGAGCGAGCAGGCGCGGCGCGAGATCGGCACGCATGAAGAAGAGATCGCCGCGCTGAGCGGAAAAATGGCGGAAAAGCGCGCGGCGCTCGAAGAACTTTCGCGCACGAAGCTTTCGCTTGAAGCCGAGCGCAGCCAGAGCGACCGGCGCGGGCGCGAGCTCAACGAAAACGTGCTCAACGTGGAGCGCAGCGTCAGCAAGCTCGAGCAAAAGCGCGCGACGAGCGCCATGGAGGAGCAGCAGATCCTCGACAGACTCTGGGAGAATTACGAGCTGTCGCACTCCGCCGCGCAGGAGCAGCGCATCGAGCTCGAGAGTGTCGCCAAGGCGAGCCGCCGCATCGGCGAGCTCAAGCGCGCCATCAGCGGTCTTGGCGCGGTCAATGTCGGTGCGATCGAGGAATTCGAGCGCGTGAACACGCGCTACACCTATCTCACCGAGCAGCGCGACGACGTGGAAAAGGCGAAGAGCGAGCTCGTCGGCGTGATCGAGAGCATCACGGGCGAGATGACCGTCATCTTTAAAGAGCAGTTCGCGCTCATCCGCGAGAGCTTCCAGGAGACATTTCTGGAGCTCTTCGGCGGGGGCAAGGCGACGCTCGAGCTGGATGACGAGAACGACGTGCTCTCCTGCGGCATCGAGATCAAGGTTCAGCCGCCGGGCAAGGCGCTCAAGACGATCACGCTGCTCTCGGGCGGCGAGAAGGCCTTCGTTGCCATCGCCCTGTATTTCGCCATTCTGAAGGTCCATCCGACGCCGTTTTGCGTCATGGACGAGATCGAGGCGGCGCTTGACGAGCCGAACGTGGTGCGCGTTGCGAACTATATGCGCCGCATCACGCAAAAGACGCAGTTCATCGTCATCACGCACCGCCGCGGCACGATGGAAGCGGCAGACGTGCTCTACGGCGTCACCATGCAGGAGCGCGGCGTGAGCAAGATCCTGACGATCAACATGAACGATATGGCCAAGGAACTCAACATTAAAGAATAAAGCGCGAGGAGAAACAAATGGGTATTTTTGCAAAGATCAAAAAGGCGTGGTTCGACACCATCGTGTGGGAGACCATTGACGACGATTTTTATGACGAACTGGAGGAGAGCCTCATTCTGGCCGACCTCGGCGCGACGGTCGCGCACGACGCGGTGCAGAAGCTGCGCGACGTGGTGTATCAGAAGAGCATCCAGCGCGGCGACGACGTGAAGCAGGCGCTGCGCGAGATCCTGATCGAAAAGCTGAACGTGGGCGACACTGCGCTCGACTTATCGACGCAGCCGAGCGTTGTGCTCGTCATCGGCGTGAACGGCGTGGGCAAGACCACGTCCATCGGAAAGCTTGCCCACAGCCTCAAGGGCGAGGGCAAGCGCGTGCTGCTCTGTGCGGCGGATACCTTCCGCGCGGCGGCGGCAGACCAGCTCGAGATCTGGGCGAACCGCGCGGACTGCGAGATCGTCCGCTCGGTCGAGGGCGCGGACCCCGGCGCGGTGCTGTTCGATTCGCTCGCGGCGGCGAAGGCGAGAAATGTCGACGTCGTCCTCTGCGACACGGCGGGACGTCTTCACAATAAGGTGAACCTCATGAACGAGCTATCAAAGCTCCGTAAGATCATCGACCGCGAGACGCCGGACGCCGCGAAGGAGACGCTTTTAGTGCTCGACGCGACGACGGGGCAGAACGGATTGCAGCAGGCCAAGGTCTTCCGCGAGACGGCGGGTCTGACGGGTATTATCCTGACGAAGCTCGACGGCACGGCCAAGGGCGGCATCTGCGTCGCCATCGCACAGGAGCTGGGCGTGCCGGTGAAGTTTGTCGGCCTTGGCGAGGGCATCGACGATCTCAAGCCCTTTGACGCGGAGGAATACGTCAAGGCGCTCATCTGATGGGAAAATCATAAACCTGCGAGACAATAAGGAGACGAATATGGAAATCACTTCTGTTTGCCCCTATTGCGGAAAGGAAATGCGAGATGGAGCCATCCCTGTCTTGCGTGATATTTACTGGCGTCCAAGAGGTGAGGACGGCATGCTCAAAGACGGATTTGGCGACGAGAAGGAACAGGTCTGGCTTGGCAGAGCGGGGCTGTTAGGAGATTATTACACGCCCGCCCGTTACTGTGAGAGCTGCAAGGTGGTCATCGTGCCCGTGCCGGAGATCGATACCCTTGCGGACAAGGCGGGCCGATGGCTCAATAAAACGCTCGGCTCGCTCGGCGGGAAGATTGACGAGGCCTTGGAGCGCCGCGAAGAGGAAAAGGCAGAGCGGAAGAGAAGAGAAAAACGGGAAAAAGACCCGTGGGAGGTTTGACGATGAAATTTGTTCTGGCAACGCAGAACCCTAAGAAGCTCACGGAAATGAGCGCCATTCTGAGCGATCTCGGCGTAGAGGTCGTGTCTGAGGCCGACCTCGGCGTGAAGATCGAGGTGGAGGAAACGGGCGAGACCTTCGCGGAGAACTCGCTTTTGAAGGCCAAGGCCGTCATGGAGGCGACGAAGCTGCCCGCCATTGCGGACGATTCCGGCCTCTGCGTGAACGCCCTCAACGGCGGCCCCGGCGTGTACAGCGCGCGCTTTGGCGGCGAGGGGCTGGACGACACCGGCCGCTACCGTCTTCTTTTGCAGATGATGCACGGTCAGGCGGACCGCCGCGCCCACTTCCACACGACGATCACCTGCGCGTTCCCGAATGGGGACATCTTGCAGAACGACGGCGACGTGGAGGGTACGATCGCCTTCGCCCCCATGGGCGAAAACGGCTTCGGCTACGATCCCGTGTTCTTCGTGCCTGACAAGCGAAAGACTTTTGCACAGCTCACGGCGGAAGAGAAAGCGGAGATCTCGCACCGCGGCAAGGCACTGCGGGCATTCAAGGAGACGCTCAGAGCGTACCTTGCGGAAAAACAGTAAAAAAAGAAAAAGGATTAGGTGATTTATGGAACTGAGCAGCAAACAGCGCGCATATCTGCGCAGCCTTTCGAATGATCTCGATGTGATCGTGCACATCGGCAAGGACGGCATCGGCGAAAATCTCGTCAAGCAGGCAAGCGACGCGCTCGAGGCGCGCGAGCTCATCAAGTGCCGCGTGCTCGAGAACAGCATGCTCACCGCGCGCGAGGCGTGCGATGAGCTGAGCGCGCTGACGCGCAGCGAACAGGTGCAGGTCATCGGCACGAAGTTCGTGCTCTACCGCCCCTCGCACAAAAAGGATAAGAAGGATAAGATCGTGCTGCCCAAGGCGGCAAAGAAGACCGTTTGAGCGGCTGTGAGAAAACGAGGTCGAGAAGGATGAAGATCGGAATTTACGGCGGCAGCTTCAACCCGCCGCATCTGGGTCACATGGCCGCGGCGGAAAGCGCGGCAAGGTACTTGCAGCTCGACAAACTCATTTTGATCCCCGCGGGCATCCCGCCGCATAAGGCGCTTTCAACCGATGAGCCGGGCAAGGCACACCGCCTTGCGATGACGCGCCTCATGGGCGAGCAGGCCGCGCTCGACACACGCGTTGAGGTGGAGGTCTCATCGATGGAGATCGAGCGCGAGGGCAAGAGCTACAGCGTCGACACCGTGCGCGAGGTGCACGAGCAGTATCCCGACGCGGAGCTGTGGCTTTTGATGGGGACGGATATGTTCCTCTCGTTCCAGAACTGGTACAAGCCGGAGGAGATCCTGCGTTACGCGGGCCTTTGCGCCTTCGGCCGCACGGAGAAGGACGGCGAGGCGCTGTTCGCCCCGCAGCGCGATTTTCTCGGCGAGAAATTCCCCGGCAGCCGCATCGTGACGATGACGCTGCCGAACCTTGTGGATGTTTCGTCCACCGAGCTGCGCGAGCGCATCCCGAAAGGGGAGACGGAGGGACTTCTTGCCCCCGCGGTGCTCGGCTACATCATGCGTGAGCATTTGTATGGAACAAATTTCGATTTGAAACGTCTAAGCTTACAGGAGCTAAGACCCATTGCGCTCTCCTACCTCAAGGCGAAGCGGATGCCGCATGTGCTCGGCACTGAGCAGACGGCCAAGGCGCTCGCGGAAAAGTACGGCGCGGACGTCGAAAAGGCGCGCTTTGCCGCGCTTCTGCATGACTCGACCAAGCGCCTTTCGATGGAAGAACAGCTCGCGCTCTGCGAGCACTACCACATCGAACTCGACGAGCTGGAGCAGCACGCGCTCAAGCTGCTGCACGCCAAGACCGGCGCGGCGCTCGCGCGCGACGTGTACGGCGCGGACGACGAAGTTTACAACGCCATCCTCTGGCACACGACGGGCAAGGCGGATATGGCGCTGCTCGACAAGGTCATTTACCTTGCCGACTACATCGAGCCAAACCGCGACTTTGACGGCGTGGACGATCTCCGCAAGGTCGTGTGGGAGGATCTGGACAAGGGCCTTGAAATGGGCCTTGCCATGACGGTGGAGGAAATGAAAGAGCGGGGGAATCCCGTCCACCACAACACATTGGAAGCGCTGGAATATCTGAGAGGACATAACCATGAGTGATCGCAAGGACTTTTACGAAAGAGATAGGGAAGACCCCTATTACGAGGGGCGGCACACGCACCAGAAAGAGGGCTTTTTCGAGCGCAACTGTGACGAGGCCTGGGAGCAGGTCAAGGAGACCTTTTCCCACCCCGGACGGCTGCTTGGGCGCGTGCTGCTGATCGCGCTGCTGTGCGGCGTGGTCGCCGGCGGCAGCTACCTTCTGAAGATCCGCGCGCCGCAGCTGCCGAACAAGGGCGACACGCAGAAGGACCCCAGCCAGACGCAGGTCGAAGAGATCGACTACGGCGACGGCGTGCGTCCGCGCGCGGACGGCGAGCGAAAGAGCAAGGATTTCTATACCGTTCTCGTCCTCGGCCGCGACACGGGCGGCGGCGGCAACACTGATACGATGCTGCTCGCGAGCTACGACGTGACGAACCAGAAGGCGAACGTCATGTCCATCCCGCGCGATACAATGGTGAACGTCCCCTGGGACATCAAGAAGATCAACTCCGTCTACAACTACTACGGCGCGGGCGAGAAGGGCATCAAGGCGCTCTATAAGGAGGTTTCCCAGCTCGTCGGATTTGAGCCGGACTATCAGGTCATTATCGAATGGGATGCGGTCGGCGCGATCGTGGAGGCCATGGGCGGCGTTTACTACGATGTGCCGCGCAACATGAACTACGACGATCCCTATCAGGATCTGCACATTCACCAGACCAAGGGCTACCGCCTGCTCTCGGGCGAAGACGCCATGCAGGTGCTGCGCTACCGCCACGATAATGACAGGCACTACGGCTACCCCGACGGTGATCTTGGCCGTATCAAGACGCAGCAGACGCTTCTCAAGGAGATGGTCAAGCAGCTTTTGCAGCTCAAGAACGTGACGAAGATCGGCGAATTTGCCCGCGTGGTGAAGAATAACGTTACCTCCGACCTCACGTTTGAGGAAATGCTCTGGTTCGGCTCGCAGGCCGTCATGGGTGGGCTCAAGGTCGATGATGTGAATTTCGTCACCATGCCCAATACCGGAAAATACGTTTACAGCCGCTCCATCGGCGGCCCGCTTTCCTATGTCGTGCCGAATGCGCAGGAGCTTTTGAACCTCGTGAACAATGAACTCAGCCCCTTTGTCGAGAAGTTTACGATGAGCGACCTTGACATCATGTCCGTCAATTCGGACGGCTCGGTGTCCTCGTCCACGGGCCATGTGGAAGACAGCAAGGCGGCCAAGCCGCAGAACCATCATTCCTCCTCCGGCTCGCAGACCGGCACGGGGGATGGCAGCGAGACGACTGACCCGGGTACGACGACCGATCCCGGTACGACCGACCCCGGCACGGGAGAGGGCGGCAATACCGGCGATACCGGCGCGGGCAGCGAGATGCCCGATTGGCTGCGCCCGCAGACCTGAGCGCGGCGATACGAGAAGACAACAGGCATGAAAATATGAAATACGAAAAGGAGACATCCATGATTCCTGCAAGAGAACTCGCTGAGATCGCCGCCAAGGCGCTCGACGGCAAAAAGGGCAAAGACATCAAGCTCATCCGCATCGACAAGATCACGACGCTCGCGGAGTATTTCGTCATCTGCACCGGTACGTCCAACACACAAATCAACGCGCTGGGCGACGAGGTGGAAAAGGAACTGACGCTCGCGGGCGAGGAACCGCTGCATCGCGAGGGCTATCGCGGCGGCACGTGGGTGCTGCTCGACTACGGCTGCGTGGTCGTGCACATCTTCAATGACGAGGCGCGCAAGTTCTATTCTCTCGAGCACCTCTGGGCCGACGGCGAGGAGATCGACCTGAGCACGATCCTGCCTCACGCCGAGTAAGGCAAAAATAACGCTTGACAAGGCGGAACAAAACGCCTAATATAAGCGTGTTATGATGATGCAAAACGCGATGACGGAGCATAAAGACGTGTGATTTCCGCCCCAAGAGAGCCGGCGGTCGGTGCGAGCCGGTGGGGAAGCACGCGGGTATGACTCACTCCCGAGCGGTCCGCCTGAACAGGGCGGAACGGCCGTTCCCGTTACGGACGAGGCTATCTGAGCCGCTGAGGGCGCACAGGCGACTGCGTGCCGAAGCAGGGTGGTATCGCGTAAGGTGTTATTTACGTCCCTGACCGTTTTCTGAAAAAACGGTCAGGGATTTTTTTCGCATCAAAAAACCATTTCACATAAAGGAGAAGATCCATGAAGTACGATTTCGCAGCGATTGAGAAAAAATGGCAGGCAAAGTGGGAGCAGGAAAAGCCCTACGCCGCCGTGACGGGCGACAAGCGCCCCAAGTTCTACGGCCTCATCGAGTTCCCGTATCCCTCCGCCGCTGGCCTGCATGTCGGCCATCCGCGCCCCTTCACGGCGATGGACATCATCTGCCGCAAGAAGCGCATGCAGGGCTATAATGTCCTCAACCCCATCGGCTTTGATGCCTTCGGCCTGCCGACGGAGAACTTTGCCATCAAGAACCACATCCATCCCTCCATCATCACCAAGCAGAACATCGAGAACTTCACCCGTCAGCTCAAGATGCTCGGCTACGGCTTTGACTGGGACCGCGTGGTGGACACGACCGACCCGAGCTACTACAAGTGGACGCAGTGGATTTTCCTGCAGATGTTCAAGCATGACCTTGCCTACAAGACCACGATGCCCGTCAACTGGTGCACGAGCTGCAAGTGCGTGCTTGCCAACGAAGAGGTCGTCGAGGGCGTGTGCGAGCGCTGCGGCGCGCCCGTCATCCGCAAGGAAAAGAGCCAGTGGATGCTGCGCATCACGAAGTATGCCGACCGCCTCATCGACGATCTCGACGAGGTCGACTACATCGAGCGCGTGAAGACCCAGCAGCGCAACTGGATCGGCCGCTCCACCGGTACGGAGGTCACCTTCAAGACCAACACCGGCGACGATATCACCGTTTACACCACGCGCGTCGATACGCTCTTCGGCGTGACCTACACCGTCATCTCTCCCGAGCATCCGCTGCTCAAGAAGTGGAAGGATATCATCGGCAACTGGGACGAGGTCGAGGCGTATCAGGCAGCCGCCGCCCGCAAGAGCGATTTTGAGCGCGGCGAGCTCAACAAGGAAAAGACCGGTGTGCGCCTCGAGGGCATCGAGGTCGTCAACCCTGCCACCGGCAAGGTCGTGCCGATGTTCGTCTCCGACTATGTTCTCATGGGCTACGGTACGGGCATCGTCATGGGCGTTCCCGGCCACGACCAGCGCGACTGGGACTTCGCCACGGCCTTCGGCCTTCCCATCGTGGAGGTCGTTGAGGGCGGCGACATCACGAAGGAAGCCTTCACGCTCAAGGATGACACCGGTATTATGGTCAACTCCGGCTTCCTCAACGGCATGACCGTCAAGGAAGCCATCCCCGCGATGAAGCAGTACGCCGTCGAGCAGGGCTGGGGCCGTGAGAAGGTCAACTACAAACTGCGCGACTGGGTCTTCTCCCGCCAGCGCTACTGGGGCGAGCCCATCCCCCTTGTCAACTGCCCCAAGTGCGGCTGGGTCCCCGTGCCCGAGGAGGAGCTGCCGCTCGTGCTGCCGCAGGTGGAGAGCTATGAGCCGACCGACGACGGCGAGAGCCCCATTTCCAAGATGACCGACTGGGTCAACACCAAGTGCCCCAAGTGCGGCGGCGACGCCAAGCGCGAGACCGACACCATGCCCCAGTGGGCCGGCTCTTCCTGGTACTTCCTGCGCTATATGGACCCGCACAACGATCACGAGCTCGTCTCTCACGAGGCCGAGCAGTACTGGGGCCCTGTAGACTGGTACAACGGCGGCATGGAGCACACCACGCTCCACCTGCTCTACTCCCGCTTCTGGCACAAGTTCCTCTACGACATCGGCGTTGTCCACACGAAGGAGCCTTACGCCAAGCGCACGAGCCACGGCATGATCCTCGGCCAGAACCCGCACTACGTCGGCAACGTCTCCACGCAGGAGGAGAAGGACGCGCTCATCGCCAAGTACGGCAATCAGGCGCTGCGCCCGGCGGTCAAGATGAGTAAGTCTCTCGGCAATGTCGTCAACCCCGATGATGTGGTCAAGGCTTACGGCGCGGACACGATGCGCCTTTATATCATGTTCATCGGTGACTTTGAAAAGGTCGCCACCTGGTCGGACGACGCCGTCAAGGGCTGCAAGCGCTTCCTCGACCGCGTGTGGAACCTCGCCGAGCAGGCGACGGAGGAGAAGGGCATTTCTGAAAAGAACGCGCCCATCGTCCACAAGACCATCAAGAAGGTCACGGACGATATCGACACGCTGAAGATGAACACGGCCATCGCCGCGCTCATGGCCATGGTCAACGAGTTCTACGCGAATGGCCTCAGCCACGGAGACCTCGAGGCGCTGCTGCTCATGCTTTCACCCTTCGCGCCCCACATGGTCGAAGAGCTTTGGGAGCAGAAGGGCTTTGCTGCCGAGCACGAGGGCAGGATGGCTATGCAGTGCGATTGGCCCGTCTACGACGAGAGCAAGACCGTTGCCTCCTCCGTTGAGATGGCGGTGCAGGTGGGCGGCAAGCTCAAGGGCACGATCACCGTTCCCGTGGACAGCGATCAGGATACCGTCGTCGAGGCCGCCAAGGCGAACGAAAAGGTCGCCAAGGCGCTTGCTGGCATGCAGATCGTCAAGGTCATTCACGTCAAAAACAAGCTCGTCAACCTGATCGTGAAGCCCTGCTGAGCGGAATTTCGGATTTTTTTGAAAAAATGAGAAAAGCTTATTGACAAGCTGCGCTTTTTCTCATATAATACCACCGTTAGTCATGTAAGTGACTCTTAAAGAGCGCCCAGGATCAAGCCGGGTGTATCGGAGGGAGGGAAAATATAAATGTCCGAGATCCATGTCAAGGAGGGCGAGTCTCTCGACAGCGCGCTCAAGCGCTTCAAGAGAAGCTGCGCCAAGGCCGGTATCGTGGCGGAGGTCCGCAAGAGAGAGTGCTATGAGAGCCCCAGTGTCAAGCGCCGCAAGAAGAGCGAGGCCGCCCGTAAGAACCGCAACAAGCGTTATTACTAAGATCCTATGAAAAAAGACCTGTCACAGCCGTGGCAGGTCTTTTTTTACGCTTCCGGCGGTGAGAGAAGATCGCAGATCTCGGGATACATGACGAAGGCCTCCCGGATGCCATAGCCTTCGGCAAGCCGAACCTTGCGCCGCAGCGTTTCGGCATCATCGAAGAGCACGAAGTGCGTGCCGCGCTCAGTGGGGTAGGTAAAGTAATTTGCCGCAAGCTCGCGGGAATAATAGATTGAGGCATGGTGCTTTTGCTGCAGTGCGAGCAGTTCTTCGTGCCGCAGCGGTGTGCCGCAGCCCGTGGGACAGGGGAGGGGAAAGTCCATCTGCACGCGCTCTAAATCGAGCGCGAGGCGCTCGGAGGCAAAGTGGTTTATGCTGCGCTCAAGGAGTGATTGCAGCGACCCGCCGCTCACCGCCGTGCCGATGAGCAGCGTTGCGCCATTGGCAGGGAGCGCGGCAGGGCAGTAAAGGCGTATCCCGCGTGCGCTCAGGGCGCCTGTAAGACGCGTGAGAAAAGCAAGGCGGTCGGAGGGACTGCCCGGTTCAAAGTCCGCCAGCACGCCGCGAAAGTGCCGCCGGGCGCACTCGCAGACGATGGCGCGGCAGAGCGCGTCCGCGCGCGGCAGCGCTCCGGCGCAGCGGTCGG
>URCK01000004.1 GCA_900546295.1 uncultured Eubacteriales bacterium
CCGGGCACGCGCGCACCCCACTTTATCTGCCAGAAGACCATCACCGCCACCACAAGAATGCCGATGAGCACCGCCTGCATATTGGGGTGGAACCCAAGGCGGCCATAGGACGCGAGCTTTTCTAGGTTCGTCCCCCCCTCCGACACCGTGCCGAAGAAATTGTCGATCTGTCCCATGGCGATGATGATGGCAATGCCCGAGGTAAAGCCCATGATGACCGGCATGGGGATGAAGCTGATAAGGCGGCCGAGCTTGAAGATGCCCGAGAGCAGCAGGAGAACACCCGCGGCAAAGCAGGCAAAGAACACGCCCTGCAAGCCGTACGTTGCCACAATGCCGACCAGCACCGCGCTCATCGCGCCCGTCGGCCCTGAGATCTGGAACGACGCGCCGCCAAGCACGGCGATCACCACGCCCGCGATGATGGCCGTGACCAGGCCGGACGCCGCGCTCGCGCCCGAGGAAACGCCGAACGCCAGCGCCAGCGGCAGCGCGACCGCGCAGACCGTCAGACCCGCCATCATGTCGGCGAGCAGCTTTTTCGAGTTGTAGCCTGCAAACTCCTGTTTCAGGCTGCCAAAAAACGCAGAAATCATAGCAAATCCTCCAAAAAACACATGCCTTTAAACTATAGCACGCGCCATGGAGGGGCGCAAATGGCAAAAGGGACGTATTTTAACGCGTTTTTTACATCTTTGCATCGTTTTTGCACAAATCCCGCCGTTCCCTCCACCCCGCTTCCGCTTTTTCTGCAAAAAACAGCCTTCCATCCTCCCAAAGAGGAGAACGGAAGGCCTGCGCTCAGTCTTTTTTGAAAAACGCCACGGCGACCACGCCGGGACCGGCGTGCGTGCCGATCACACTGCAAATGAGCGTGGAATCAAGCGTCTCCACCCTGTCCTGCCAGATGTCGCGGCTGTCTTCCACATATTTTTTAAGATAGGTATCGCTCAGGCCGCTGTAGCCCAGCAGGATCGGCTCGTCAAAGTTGATGCCGCCGCTCTCACGGATCTTCTGCACGAGCAGGTTGTTGCCCTGCTTCGACCCTCTCGCCTTGCCGATGAGCTGGATCTCTCCGTCGACGACCGTGATGACGGGCTTGATGTTGAGAAGCCCGCCCGCAAAGGCGACGGTCTTGGAGATGCGCCCGCCCTTTTTGAGGTATTCAAGCGTATCGAGCAGCGCAATGAGGCAGACCTTCTCGCGCTTTTTGGCAAGCGCCTCGGCGATAGCGCGCGCGTCCATGCCCTGCTGCACACATTCAAGCGCATACTCTGCGAGGATACCCGCGCCGATGGCCGCGCTCCTGCTGTCCACGACAAAGATGTTGTCATATTCCGCCGCGGCGATGCAGGCGGACTGATAGGTGCCGGAAAAGTCCGAGGCGATCGTCAGGACGACTGCGCTGTCGCCCGCAGCCTGCACCGCGGCAAACTCCTTGTCGAAGGCCGCAGGCGTCGCCTGACTCGTCGTCGGCAGCTGGTCGCTCTCCACAAGGCGCTCATAGAAGTGCTGCTTGTCGATCGTCACGCCGTCGACGAACTCCTCGTCGCCGAAATGCACCGTCAGCGGGACGATGCGAAAGCGGTCCTTGATGCGCTCGGGCATATCGACCGTCGAATCCACAATGATCTGAACACTCATGTTTTGTTCCTCCGTTATTTTTCGCTCCGGGCGGCAGTGCCGCCCTCCGTCTTTTTTTCGATATAAATGCTCTCCAGATTGCCGCTGATGCGCACAAGCGCACGGTACATCGTCCGCCGCTCCTCCTCGCTCAGCCCCTCGGAGGCGGCATCCACGATGTGCGTGATCTTCTCTCCGATCGCGTGTCCGACCGCTCTCCCCTTCTCCGTCAGGCGAAGGGGACTTTTGTAGCGCCTTCCCGCGCCGCTCGCGCAGGTAATGTAGCCGTTTTTCTCCAGATCATCCAGCGAGCGGGAGATGGCCGCCTTGTCCTCGTCGCAGCGCTCGCACAGCTCCGCGGCCGTCATTTCACCGCAGCGCGAGAGGTAGTAGAGGCTCGACACGTGCGGCCCCTTGAGCCCGAACTCCGCCATCTCTTCCGCCTTGATGCGCTTGATGCCGCGGCTGATACGCGCGATCAGAACGGTAAAGGTTTCAAAGCGCTCTTCCATGGCTGCGCCCTCCTCTTTTCAGCTCATTTGTTGATAAATCAACAAGCTTGCCCATCATAGCGCATTATTGTTGACTTGTCAACAAGTTTTTATCAAAAAAGGAGGTCGCCCGCTTGTCGGATGACCCCCCCTTTTCAGTTAGGCAGAGTGATTTAAAACGCCACGTGCATGAACAGCGCCACGCAGCACAAAATGACCGCAAGCGGCACATAGACAAAGCGGCCCACATTGTACCACAGCGCGCCGCGCGTCTTCTTGCTGCCGGTGTTCACCGCAGCAAGCAGCTCATCCTTCTTCATCACATAGAACCACGAGATCGCACCAAGCGTCGCGCCGATGGGGATGATGTAGATGGAAACGAGGTCCATCCACGGGCCCCACTTGCTGATCGGCTCCATAAAAATGCCGATGCCGAGGCACAGCACACACAGGATCGCCAGCACCGCCGTGCGGCTGAGCTTGGGGAACTTGTGCAGCAGCGACTCCGCCACCGCCTCGAACATGTTCTGCAGCGAGCTCACCCCCGCGAAGATCATCGCAAGGTAGAGGATGATAGCAAACAGACGGCCCAGCGGGATATCCTGCAAAATGGTCGGCAGCGTGACAAAAAGCAGACTTGGACCCGCGCCGACGTCCAGCCCATAGGAGAAGCACGCCGGGATGATGACGAGCGCCGCGACCACGGCGGCGATGGTGTCAAAGAGCGCCGTATGCTGCGCCACGCCGACCACGTCCTCATCCTTCGAGAGATACGCGCCGTAGACGATCATTCCGCTGCCCGTGACGGAGAGGGAGAAGAATGCCTGTCCCATCGCCCAGATCCAGATCATCGGATCCTTGAGCGCCTCCCAGCGCGGTGTGAACATGAAGCGGTAGCCCTCGCTCACGCCCGGCAGCATCGCAACACGCACCGCGAGGATGAGGAAGATGATGAAAAAGAGCGGCATCATGATCTTGTTCGTCTTTTCGATGCTGCGCGCGCCCAGATAGAGCGTCAGCAGCGTGCCTACAACCACGATCACATGATAGGGGATGACGGCATAGGGCGTGGAGGAAAACGCACCGAACCACGCGCCCGCGTCAATGCTCATGAGCGTACCAACGAGTGAATCCGCCAGCGCCTTTAGGATATAGGTGACGATGACCGCGTAGCCGAGCGCGATGCACAGCGAGCCTGCAAGCGGCAGCCACGCAAGAAGGCCGCCGGTCTTCCCCATGCGCTCGCCGCGCGTGGCCCAGGCCTTTTCATAAGCGCCAAGCGTGCCGGTCGCCGCGCGGCGGCCCATGGCGAATTCCGCGGGCAGACCCACGTAGCTGAAAATGAAAATAAACAGCAGATAAATAAGCAAAAATGCCCCGCCGCCGTTGCTGCCGAGCTTGTTGGGAAAGCCCCAGACGTTCGCCATGCCGACCGCTGAACCGACGGATGCCAGAATAAAGCCCCACCGGCTCGCAAAGTTTTTTGAAGTCTTCATCGTTTCTCCCATCCCAGCGAAAAAAGAAGCGCGCAAGCGATCAAGGCCCGCGCGATCCATCCGCCTGTTTCTATTGCATACCCGCTCCTGCGGGTTTTTATTCATCATAAAGCGCGGGCGGCCAAATGTCAAGCCCTTCTGCGCGCATCCGGTGCAGTGCGCAGCAAACAAAAGATGCCCGTGTCATCAGACACGGGCATCTTTGAACGTGAGGTGCAAGTATAATTACTTGAGCTCGACCTTCGCGCCAGCCTCTTCGAGCTGCTTCTTGAAGTTCTCGGCATCCTCCTTGGACACGCCCTCCTTCAGAGCCTTCGGAGCGGACTCGACGAAAGCCTTGGCCTCGGCCAGGCCCAGACCGGCGATCTCGCGGACAGCCTTGATGACCTTGATCTTGGCAGCAGCGTCGAAACCGGTGAGAACGACGTCGAACTCGGTCTTCTCCTCGGCAGCGGGAGCAGCAGCGCCGGCAGCGGGAGCGGCCATAGCGGCGGCGGAAACGCCGAACTCTTCCTCGAGAGCGTGGACGAGCTCAGAGAGCTCCAGGACGGTAAGGCCCTTGATTTCTTCGATCATAGCGGTAACTTTCTCGCTCATTGTAATGATCCTCCTGATTTAAGATATTTGTTTTAAGTTAGGTATTGGGTGCAGACGATTACTCTGCGGCGGGAGCTTCCTCGGCGGGAGCGCCGTTCTTCTCGGCGATCTGCTTGAGGACGCAAGCGAGGCCCGAAATGGGGGCCAGCATGGTGCCCAGCACCTGCGCCTGCAGGACGGGCAGCGCGGGGATAGAGGCCAGCGCGTTGATGGTGGCCATGTCGACGACCTTGCCTTCCATGAAGCCGCCCTTGATCTCGAACTTACCGTTGAGCTTCTTGGCATACTCGGCGATCACGCGCGCGGGAGCGACGGGATCGGCAGCGATGGCAAGAGACGTGGTACCGTTCAGCTGATCATCGAGCTCGCTGAGGCCGACGTTGTTGAAAGCAAAGCGGAGCAGGGTGTTCTTAACAACAGCGTACTCGACCTCGTTCTTACGGCACTCGGCACGGAGAGCAGTATCCTCCGCGACGGTGATGCCCTTGTAATCAACGATGACGCCAGCCGCTGCGCCCTGCAGCTTCTCGGTCAGGGAAGCCACGATCGCCTGCTTTTCAGACAGAACTTTTGCGTTAGGCATTTTCTTGATTTCACCTCCGTTGGATTTTGCGGCACGCCCCGCGTGCCAGGGGAAAGAGGCGTTCTAAAAAAGGAAACCGTCCTCATGCGGGCATGAGGACGGTAAAGCAATCAATCACTGTTTGCCATCCTCGGCAGGATTTATAAGGCAAGCCTCACCTGCTGTCTTTGGAACGCTCTGATAGTATATCCAAGGCTGACGGAATTGTCAACCCCAAATATCGCGTTCTGCGAAGAAAATCAGATCTTCGCAGTGTTCATCTTGACGCCGGGGCCCATGGTGGAGGCAGCGACGCAGGACTTGATATACTGGCCCTTGGCAGCGGCGGGCTTGGCCTTGAGGATCGCGCCCATGAGAGCGTTGAAGTTCTCGGCGAGCTTCTCGGGACCGAAGGAAACCTTGCCGATGGGGCAGTGGATGATGTTGGTCTTGTCGAGACGATACTCGACCTTACCGGCCTTGGACTCCTGAACAGCCTTGGCGACGTCGGGAGTGACGGTACCGGCCTTCGGGGACGGCATCAGGCCCTTGGGGCCGAGCACCTTACCGAGACGGCCGACAAGACCCATCATGTCGGGGGAAGCGACGACGACGTCGAAATCGAACCAGTTTTCCTTCTGGATCTTCTCGACGAGGTCCATCTCGCCAACGTAGTCGGCGCCGGCAGCCTTGGCAGCCTCGGCCTTGTCGCCCTTGGCGAAAACGAGAACGCGAACGTTCTTGCCCGTGCCGTTGGGGAGGACGATGGCGCCGCGGACCTGCTGGTCGGCGTGGCGGGAGTCGACGCCCAGCTTGACGTGCAGCTCGACGGTCTCGTCGAACTTCGCGGAAGCGGTCTTGCAGATCAGGCCGAAGCCCTCTGCGGCGTCATACTGAGTGTTCTTTTCGATCTGCTTTGCAGCATCCTGATACTTTTTACCTCTAAACATTGTTCACACCCTCCTTATTCTTCGACGACAACGCCCATGGAGCGTGCGGTACCGGCGATCATGCTCATCGCGGACTCAAGCGTGCTCGCGTTGAGATCGCGCATCTTCATCTCGGCGATCTTCTGGACGGAAGCCTTGGAGATGGTGGCGACCTTCGTCTTGTTGGGGACGCCGGAGCCGGACTCGATGTTGCATTCCTTCTTGATGAGGACGGCAGCGGGAGGAGTCTTGGTGACGAAGGAGAAGGAACGGTCGGCATACACCGTGATGACAACGGGGATGATGAGGCCCATGTCGTTCTTGGTGCGCTCGTTGAATTCCTTCGTGAACGCAGCAATGTTGACGCCGTGCTGGCCGAGCGCGGGGCCAACGGGGGGTGCGGGAGTTGCTTTACCTGCAGGGATCTGCAGCTTAACGTAACCGGTGATCTTCTGTGCCATGAGAGGCACCTCCTTAATATTGATGTGGTAACGGCCGGCGATTCCGGCCGCCCTTGGCGAGACGCGCAGCGTCTCTCCCACGTTTGCCGCTTTCGCGGCTCATCGCTTCTGGCGGTGATTACGGTTCCACCACTTCGACCTGATCGAGCTCGAGCTCGACCGGCGTTTCGCGTCCGAACATGGACACGACCACGCACACTCTGTTCTTCTCTGCGTCGATCTCTTCGACCGTGCCGAGGAAGGACGAAAGCGGGCCGTCGGTGATCTTGACCTGATCGCCGACATTGTAGCGCACCACGATCTCGCGGCGCTCCATGCCGAGGGACAGGACTTCCTCTTCCGTGAGGGGGATGGGTTCATTATTCGCCGTGCCGACAAAGCCGGTCACACCGCGAATGTTGCGGATCAGATGCCAGGTGTCGTCCGTCATGATCATCTTGACGAGCACATAGCCCGGGAAGACCTTGCGCTCGACTTCCTTCATATCGCCCGAGTCGGTCACTTCCGTGACGGTCTCCAGCGGGATCTGGATATCGAAGATCTTATCCTCCAGATGACGGTTGGCGACGAACTTCTCGATGGCGGTCTTGACTGCGTTTTCATAGCCGGAGTAGGTATGCGCAACATACCACTTAGCATTATCAGCCATGACTGCTCTCCTGTTAACCCGCGAGGCCGATCAGCAGATGAACTGCGGAAACGGCGACATAGTCGAAGATCCAGATGCAGGCGCCGACGGCGAGGGAGCACAGCAGCACAGTGCCGGTGTTCTTCGCGGTGGAGGATGCGGTGGGCCATACGACCTTTTTCAGTTCGCTTCTCATTTCACGGAACCATTTGGCGCGGTCCTTTTTCTTCTTTTCTTCTGCCATGTTTCAACAGCCTTTCCTAATTACTTGGTTTCGGTGTGGACGGTGTGCTTCTTGCAGAAGGGGCAGTACTTGTTCAGCTCAAGCTTGTCCGGGGTGTTCTTCTTGTTCTTCATCGTGTTGTAGTTTCTCTGCTTGCACTCGTTGCATCTGAGCGTGATCTTAATGCGCATCTAACGGCACCTCCTTATTTACTCAGTCCCGAGCGGTGTCGGGGCTGGCGATTGCCTCCCTGCTTTCAAATTAAAGGGGCGCTCTCCCCCGCGCGCCGAGAAGCGAATGCGCGCAAAAAGAAAGCCCTCTTTCACAGGTAAGTAAGATGATAACACAGTTTCCCTTCGTCCGTCAAGTGCTTTTTGAACGATTTTGCAGAAAATCGGTGCCGTTTTGCGCTCTTTCCCCTTCTTTTTCTCCCTGCACAGGCCGCTTGGCAGTTCTTTTGCGTCTTTGTCCCATCTTCCCGCGCGCCGCGCGCTTGCTTTTCTTTCAAAAATCCTGTATGCTGGCAGGGAAAAAACACGTTTGCAGGAGGCATATTCTATGAAGATCATGGCCATCGACTACGGCGACGCGCACACCGGCGTCGCGATCTCCGACCGCACGCTGACGCTCACGGGCTTTTCGACCGTCATCACCGCCTACCGGCCCGAGGCAGTCATTGAAAAGCTGCTGCCGCTCATCTCGGAGCACGAGGTAAGCGAGCTGGTGCTCGGCCACCCGCTCAACATGGACGGCTCGCGCGGCCCGCGCGCGGAAAAGGCCGAGGGCTTTGCAGAGCTTCTGCGCGAGGCCACGTCGCTCCCCGTCACGCTCTGGGACGAACGGCGCACGACCGTCGATGCGCACAATATTTTGCTCAGCAACGGCAAGCGCGCCAAGGAGCGCAAGAAAACCGTCGACGCCGTGGCAGCAAGCCTGATGCTTGAAGGGTATCTCACCTTCAAAAAACGCCAGCAGTGACACTTCTCTTCCAAAAAGCGCTTTTGCGACACCGCAAAAGCGCTTTTTCTTATTTTGCTATCGTTCCGCTCACAGCAGTGCGATGAGCGCGTCCACGTCCTCGCTGCGCGTCGCCCATGAGGTGCAGATGCGCATGACCGTGTGGGTATCGTCGAACTTCTCCGTAAAGCCCATTGCGACCTGCTGCTCCAGTTCTTTGATCTGCGCATTTTCCAGCACGACGAAGATCTGGTTTGTCGGGTTCTCGCAAAAGAGGCGATAGCCCTTCTCACGCAGCGCCGCGCGGATGCGATCCGCCGTCTCGATGGCGTTGCGGCTGATCTTCTCATAAAGTCCGTCGGTGAAGAGCGTATCGAACTGTATGCCGAGAAGCCGTCCCTTGGCGAGCAGCGCGCCGTGCTGCTTGACGACGGTGAGGAAGTGCGCGGGCATCCCGCCGTGCGGGAAGACGACCGTCTCGCCGCACAGGGCTCCGACCTTTGTGCCGCCGATGTAGAAAACGTCCGTCAGCGCGGCGATGTCGCGCAGGGTCACGTCCGTTCCGGTTGCGGCAAGGCCGTAGCCAAGGCGCGCGCCGTCAAGAAAGAGCGGAATGTGATGCGCTGCGCAGACCTCGTGCAGCGCGGCAAGCTCCGCCTTCGTGTAGAGCGTGCCGTACTCCGTTGGGTGCGAGATGTACACCGCGCCGGGGAAGACCATGTGGGTATAGTTCCCGTCTGAGTAGAAGGTCTCCACATACTCCCGCACCGTTTCCGCCGAGAGCTTGCCGTCCCGGTGTCCCAGTGCGAGCACCTTGTGCCCGCCATGCTCGATGGCGCCCGCCTCGTGGACGTTGACGTGTCCGCTCTCGGCGGCGATCACACCGTCGTAGGAGCGCAGCAGCGAATCGAGCACGACCTGGTTGGTCTGCGTGCCGCCGACGAGGAAGAAGATCTCCGCCTCAGGGCAGCCGATGGCAGCGCGGATCTTCTCTTTGGCCTGCTCGCAGTAACGGTCAGAGCCGTAGCCCGCGAGCTGCTCAAAATTGGTCTCATTCAGGCGCTCCAGGATTTTCGGGTGAGCGCCCTCGGAATAATCGTTGACAAAGGACAGCATATATGTCCCTCCCGCTTCTTTATTTCTTGAATTTCTTTAGTGTGTCCGTAATGATGGTCTGCTTGAGGAGCATGCTGACCGCCACATAGACGACGCAGCCCACAACGCCCGTGAAACCGCATTTAACGATGAGCATCAGCTTGCTGTCGTCCGCCGTGACAAGCAGCGCATGCCCGCCGTAGAGGACGAGCGCCATCACCGCCGTGGCGGCAAGCCCCTTGAGGAGCGGGACAAGGCGCACGATCTTCGTGCCGCGGAAAAGCTGCACCGTCATGCAGACCGCGCCGATGGTCAGCGCGAGAGAAGTCGCCGCGGCAACACCGGTATCCGTGTAGAAGACGCGGTTCAAAACAATGTTCAGCGCCAGCACGCCGAGGTTGATGAGCAGCGGCACCAGCGTCTTTTTCATCGCGTAGTAGGCCTTGTTCAGAAGGTCGAGCACGGCAAAGGCGCTCATGCCGAGCGCATAGCGGGCAAAGATGCTGCCTGTCATCTCGGTCGATTCGGCGGTGAAGCTGCCGCTTTCAAAGATCACGCGGATGATATCCGTGCCAAAGGCGCTCATCATCGCGCAGACCGGCAGGATAAAGAGCAGCGTATTTTCCGTCACGTTCCAGATGTAGCCGAGATAGCCCTCCGAGTCCTCCTTCGTGAACTCGCGGTTGAAGCGCGGGAACATGACCGCGCTGATGCTGTAGAGCACGCTCGTCGTCAGCGGGGTAAAGAGCTTGTCGGCATAGTAGAACGCGCTGACGGCGCTGTCGTTGAGCGCCGTGGCGGTCGCCGTGTCGATGAGATAGCAGAACAGGAAGATCGATGTCGTCAGCACCGTGACGAGCGCGGTCTTGAAGTACGTGCCGACGTAGTCCGCCTTGCGGTCGAGCATCGGTCGGTAGACATAATGTTCCTTCTTCGCATACGGGATGCTCATGGCAAGCTGCAAGAGCCACGCGCACGAACTCGCGATGACGACGCCCTTGATGCCCCACTTTGCGCCCAGCTTCACAAGGAAGATCGCAAGGAATGCGTTGTACGGGATGCTCATGCTGCCCTGCAATTCATAGTGGTCGGTCGCCTGGAAGATGGCGACGTTCAGATACGCCGCCGCCACGACCGGCAGCGCGCAGGCCATGATGCGGATATAGCTCGCAAGGCGCGGCAGCTCGGCTGCGTCAAGGTCCCAGATCGTGCCGACAAGCGGCGTCGAGGCAAAGACCTGCCACAAAACGACCGCCGCGAGCGAGCCGAGCAGCGTGATGGTCAACAGGTTGTTGGCCGCTTTCTCGCCGCGCTTGCGGTCGGCAGCAAATTCCTTCGTCAAAATCGGCACCGCCGCGATGCACAGCGCGTAGCACATCGTCGTAAAGAGATAGAGCGTCGAGTTATACGACGCGGTGTAGAGGTCCGCGTCGATGCCGGTGCCGAAGATGTTGGCCTGCATCATTTCGCGCACCACGCCGAGCAGCTTTGCAAAGAGCGTGAGCAAAAAGACAATGCTGATCGCGCCCGCCGTGCGAACGCCGGACTTTTCCTTCTTTTCCGTGTTTTTCTGAGGTTCCTGCATGGTATCCTTCCTTGATGTTCCCATGATCGCACAGATCATTTTCTCGTTGGTGTCAAGCTTTCTTGAAAGCTCCGCCATGTGCGCCTCGACGCACCGCACCTGTTCCTCCCCCGTTTTGAGCACGTGCTCGGCCTCGCTCTCAAAGCGTTCGGCGGTGAACGTCTCGCGCGTGCTGAGCTTATCGAGGCCCACGGAGTTCAAAAACGCCGTGCATTTGGGGTCGTAGGAAATGCCGATGAGCGGCACGCCCATGATGGCGGCATAGATGAGCGAATGCAGGCGCACGCCCACGAGCAGATCCATGTTGCCGATGATGGAGAGCATATCCTCGGAGAGGTACTTTTCATTCAGGCACACCGCCGTGTCGTCGGGCAGCTGCGCGGCGATGTGGCGGCAGACCTCGCCGTCCTCTTCATAGTGGAACGGGATGAGCACGGACTGCGCGTTGTACTTGTCCTTCATCATCTGGATGGAGCGCAAAAGCTCTTTGACAAAGCGGCTGTCTGTGTCCCGCTCGCGGATGGCCCAGCCGACAGTTAGACGGCCATCCAGCGAGACACCTGCCTTTCGCAGGATCTCCGCGCCGACGTCGCCATCGGGCTTTTTCATGCGGATGACGGGGTCGGCCGTGATGACGACCTTCTCCCGCGCGATGCCGATCTCCTCCAGCAGTGCCGCCGAGCGCTCGTCGCGCACGACGATGCCGTCCGCCTTTTTGAGCACCTTCGCCGCGGCGCGGCGATTCCCGGGGCGGTCGATGGGGCCGATGCCCTGCGAGTAGATGAAGACCTTCTTGCGGAAAAACTGCGCGCAGCGGATGATTGAGAGGTAATAGTGTAAGCTCTTGCTGCTCGTCACATCCTGCAAAAGGCTGCCGCCGCCGGAGATGAGCATGTCGCACTTTTTCACCGCGCGCAAAATCGCCATCGGCGACATGCGCTCCACCGCCTCGACGCCGTACTTTTCGCGCGTGGAGGCGGGGTTGTGCGAGAGCACCGTGAGCGAGCAGCCGGGGATGTGCTCGCGCAGCGAGGAGACGAGCGTGCGCAGAATGGACTCGTCGCCGATGTTATCGAAGCCATAATAGCCCGAGATCAGGATATTATACATTTTCCACCCCGCAGATCCTGCGCACAAGGCGGTAGATGAGCTCCGCGGCCACCACGGCCGCAAGGCCGATGAGAAGGCCGAAGAGCACGCCCCAGCCGGTGCGCAGCAGGCTGAGCAGGAACGGCGTTCTGATGTGCAGGAAGGTATTGACCACGCTGACAAGCCCAATGCTCATCCCCATGCCGAAGACCAGGGGCAGGAACTTCATCCCGCGGCGCAGCGACCAGACAAAGAGCATCAGCATCGGCCATCCAATGATCATCTCTTTTGTGCGCGGGCGGGCGATGAGCGCGTTTTCAAGGAAGTTGCGGAAGGCAAGCTCCGTTTCGGAGGTCGTGGTGGAGTTTCCGGTGCGGTAGATGTAGTAGACGAACACCAGCATCATAAAGACCGCCGCCACCGCGATGACCACGACCGCCACAAACCAGCCGAGCTGCATCGGCGTTCTGAACTGCTGGGCGAGGTATGCATTGAAACGCTTGACGCGCCCCTTCTCGCCGCGCTTGCCCGCATGGGCAAGCACCGCCTCGCGCGCACCCGTCTCTTCGTAAGCGAATACGATCAGGTAAGCGAGGATGAAAAGTCCGATGGGGATGAGCTGCATGATCTTCACGCCGCGGTAGAGCTCCATCTCGATCATATAAGAGAGCTGCGAGAGCGCGGAGGTCGCAAGCAGTGAACCGCAGAACGCGGTCAGGATGGTCAAAACGGAAACGCCGAGCGTGTAGCCAAGGAGCTTTCCAAAGCGCACGCGCTTCTCGCTCCTTCTCTTTTCCATCAGCACGCGGCAGAGACCCACCGCCGCAAGCGACGGCATCACGATGCCGCCGGACATCGAAAGCAGCAGGCGGAAGAGTGAGGGCTTCAGCACGCTGAGCGCGGCAAAGCCCAGCACGCCGAGCGCCAGAAGAATCATGCGCCAGCGCGCGCCGATGTGGAAGAAGAGGTCAAAGAGCAGCACCAGCAGTGCCGCCGTGCCGACGCTCTGCACGATTCGCAGCGCCAAAGGCGGCGTTTTCAGCTCCATCGCCGGCACCGTGCCGCGCGTGTAGCCGAGGGGGGCAAGGCGCGCGTCAAGGTCTTTGAGCATCTTTTCATAGTCGGCGGGATCGGTGACATAGGTCCATTCCTTCTCGTCGGCATCCCAGCTCACGTCGTTGTCCGGCTCCAGGATCATCTTGAGGTAGACGATCTTGCAGTTGCGCTCGGCAATGGCGCGGAAGAAGGTGTTCGTGATCTCCTCGGGGCCATCGTAGCCACAGTACTGGTAGCGGTTCTGGATATAGGCCCACTCGTTGAAGACGCGCACGCCGTGATAGCCCGTTTCATCGAGCAGATCCTCAATGCCCGGCCAGGTGAGGTTGAGGCTCTGGTCGTTCTGCTCCATCATTGCGATGCTCGCGCCGCTCTCGTTGAGATACTGCACGAGCATATCCCAGCCCTCGTCGCTCTCGTAGCCGACAAGCTCCTTGCCGCTGTTCATAAAGTAAGGCGCATCATAGTGCTTGAGCACATCGATATAGGCCGCCGCAAACTTTGTGCCGTTCATGTCCTTTTTCGTCACGGTACGCGGAATGATCTCGTAGCCGTGGCGCTCGAGCAGCTCTACCGTATCGGGCCAGATGCCGAGGCAAAGGTCGAGCAGCTTTTCGCCCTTCATGCCGTTTTTCTGCTGCTGGATGAAGAGGAAACCGTGCTCGCCTTCAAGATAGGTCTTGGCTTCAAAATCTTCAAAGCGGGCGGTGAAGGCATCGAGGATCCACTCGTAGCCCGCCGCCGTCTCCGTCCAGATGAGGCAGTCGCTCACGTCGGTGCTCTCGCGCAGCCACGATGCGACCTCGGCGGGGTAGCTATCCTCCCAGCCGTAGTTTTCCATCGCCTTTTTCACGGTCATCGCGTGCACGGGGATGGCCGCGCTCTGGTGCAGGTCGAGCGCGCTCGCCTCGCTGAGCGCCACCTTGTCCACGCCGAGGGAGCGGAACAGGTCGAGCCACTCATCCTCGCTCATTTCAGACTGGCGCGCCATGGCGCGCAGGCTCGAATAGTCAAGGACACATTCGTAATATTTGTTGTTCTCCTCGGTCTGCACGCGCCCGCTGATCGGCACGAGCGAAACGAGCAGCGCCAGCAGTGCAAGAAGCACGAGAAGCTTGTCTTTTTTCAGAAACCTTTTCATTGGCAGTTCTCCTTCTGCGCCCACGCGCAGGGTAATTTAAAGTGTATCGAGCGCCACCGGCTCGCCGATGGCCTTGGCATAGGCATAGATCTTCGCGACATCCTCGATGTATTCCGCGCGCAGGCAGGCCTGCGCAAGGTCTTCTCCCACGGCGAGCACGCCGTGGTTTGCAAGTGTGCAGCCGCCGCGCTCAAAAAGCGCAGGCACGGCGTTCATGCCCACCTCTTTTGTTCCGGGCGTGGCATAGTCCGCGCAGCGGATGTCGCCGCCTAGGAAGACGCGCGCCTCGATCAAAACGGCCGGGATGCTCTTTCGCACCACGGCAAAGGCCGTGGCATAGGGCGAATGGGTGTGAAAAACGGCGTTCGTCTCGCCGTAGGCTTCGTATACCGCCGCGTGCATCCGCCACTCGCTCGACGGCTGCAAGGCGCCCTCGAGCACCGTGCCGTCGAGCTTCATGCGCACGATGTCCTGCGCGCGCAGCACGTCGTAGCGCACGGAGGTCGGCGTGATGAGCATTTCATCGGGCGCGACGCGGCAGCTCATGTTGCCGCTCGTGCCGGAAAAGAGGCCCTCTCGAAACGCCTCGAGCGATTTGTCCACGATCTCCTGCCGGAGCGATTCCAGTCTTTCTTCCATCTCAGATCACCAGATTGTCCTTGCCGATGCTGCCGTTTTCAAAATAGCGGTGCAGGTCGTAAGGAGAGTAAATGCCAAGGTCGGTCACAACGCCCGAGACGAGGTGCGGTGGCGTGATGTCAAAGGCGGGATAGTAGCCCTTCACGCCCTCCATCGCCGTGCGCACGCCCATGGCCTGAAGCGTAAAGTTCGGATCGCGCATCTCAATGTGGACGCTCTCCACCGTATCATGTCCCTGATCGGGCGCGCCGGTGACGAAGTACGGAATACCCATGTACTTCGCGACGATGGCATTCTGGAAGGTGCCGACCTTGTTGACAACATGCCCGTCGCAGCAGATGGCATCCGCCGCGGTGGTGAAAACGTCGACCTTTTCGTTCTGCATGACGAAAGCCGGCATATTGTCGGAGATGACCGTCACGTCAAAGCCCATGTCGTGGCAGACAGATGCCGTGAGGCGCGCTCCCTGAAAATACGGGCGCGTTTCAGGGCAGAAAAGGCGGATGTTCTTGCCGCGGTTTCTGCACTCGCGCAGCATCGTGCCGACGATGGTCTCAGCAAAGCAGTGCGTCATCACCGTGCCGTTGTCCGGGAACATATCGACCAGGTATGATCCGATCTTCGCCATGCGCTCATAGCGCACGTTGTTGAGTTCGATCGTCTTATTCTTGATGGCTTCGGCCACGTTTTCCCCCGCCGAAAGCGCGCGCTCTGCTTCCTTGAGGCAGATATCGCAGAGCAGTCCCATGCGCTTTTGCGTCGTGGGACGGGCGTGGGAGATGGTATACGCTGCCGCTTTGAGATATTCCATCTGCTCTGCCGCCGTTTTGTCGCGGCATTCCCATGCCGCGAGCGCCATGCCCATCGGCACGGCGGTGTAGGGTCCCGCGCTCTGCGTCACCATGTCGGTGATGGCCTGCGCGACCTCACCGTGCGTGCGGCAGGTGACAAATTCGACCTTTGCAGGATAGACGCGCCGGTCTAAGATGCGCACCTCGCCGTTTTCAAACCACGCGACGTTTTCGTAGCGCAGCAGAAAAGCAAGGTCTTTATCGGCTCTTTCCATGTTCGTTTCTCTCACTTTCTGTAAAGGCGCTCCACAGCGCGCTCCATGTCGGCGCGTACCTTTTCAGCATCCAGCGTTTTGAATTCGCCGTTTTCATACAAAATATTGCCGTCCACCATCGTCATGCACACGTCGCCCGCCTGCGCAGAGCAGGTAAGGAGCGCCGCCGTATCAAAATTAGGGTAAAGATGGGGCTTGGAGAGATCAAGGGCGATGATGTCGGCCTTTTTGCCGACGGCGAGTACGCCCGTATCGCCGCGTCCCTGGAGCTTCGCGCCGTTGACCGTCGCCATGTCGAGCACCTCGCTCGTCGAGATGAGCGTGGGGTCGTTGTGGTAGCCGTCGTGCATGATCTCGGCAAGGTGCATCTCCTCGAACATATTGAGGTTGTTGTTGCTGGCCGTGCCGTCGGTGCCGAGGGTAACGTTGATACCCTTGTCGAGCATCCGGCGCAATGGCGCAAAGCCGCTGCCGAGCTTTAGGTTCGACGTCGGGTTATGGATGACGCTCACGCCGTGCGCCTTCAGAATGTCCATGTCGCTCTCCGTCACGGCGACGCAGTGCGCCGCTGCCGTGGGCGAATCAAAGGTGCCGAGGGACTCGAACCACTCCGCCGGTGTTTTGCCGTAGCGCTCGATGCACTCGCGCTGCTCGCGCGCGGTCTCGGAAAGATGGATGTGCATCCGCCCGCCTTTTTCGCGGCAAAGCTCGCTGTAAGCTTTCACGATATGGCTCTTGCAGGTATACTCCGCGTGGACAGAAAAGTCAATGCGGATGCGCCCGTCCGCCGCGCCGTGGTACTTTTCAAAGAGCGCGAGCGACTCGGGGATCTGGGTATTCTGCTCCACGGTCTGATTTTCGTCAAAGCACTGCACGCAGCGGTTCAGGTTTGCCTTGATGCCTGCCTCCTCCACCGCCCAGACCGTTTCCTCGGGGAAAAAGTACATATCGGAAAAGCTCGTTGTGCCGCCCGCGATCATCTCAAGGAGGGCAAAGCGGCTCGCCGCAGCGATGTCCTCGCGCACGAGCCTGTCCTCGATGGGGAAGATCGCCTTGAAGAGCCAGTCCTGCAGCGGCAGTCCGCTGCCGATGCCGCGCATGAGCGTCATGGCGATGTGGCTGTGGCAGTTGATGAGTCCCGGGGCAAGGAGCTTGCCGGTCATGTTCTTTTCGCAGTCGTAGGCAGCGGCGGGACGCACCGTGCCGATATGATCGATCGTACTGTCGTTGATGCCGAGATACGCGCCGCGCAGCGTTTCATAGCCGCCCTCTTCCTTGCGCAGCAGGATATCTGCATTTGTCAGCAGTGTTCTCACAAAATGTCCTCCTATCTGCATTTTATCTCATTGTGCAGTCTAACACGCACGCCCCCGGATTGCAACGGGCAAAAGAATTAAGTTTTTCTGCAATGCTGTTTGCGTTGACAAATTTTTTTCATTTTGCAATGGGAATTCTTCCAAATTTCACTATTGCCAATGCTAATAAGCGTGATTATAATAAATGCATATTTTTAATAAGGAGTGAGACCCGATGAGTAAATCTTACATCCCTCAGAACTATCACACCCCGCTGTCTGTTTATGAAATGCAGCGCGCCATTGAATTCATCAAGAGTAATTTTCAGGTGAATCTGAGCAATGCGCTCAATCTGCGCCGGGTCTCCGCCCCGCTGTTTGTGGATGAAAATTCCGGTCTGAACGACAACCTCAACGGCGTGGAGCGTCCTGTTTCCTTTGATATTCCCGATGTCGGTACCAACGCACAAGTCGTGCAGTCGCTCGCCAAGTGGAAGCGCCTTGCGCTCAAGCGCTATGAGTTCAACGTCGGCAAAGGCCTCTTCACCGATATGAACGCCATCCGCCGCGATGAGGAGGTCGACAACCTCCACTCCATCTACGTTGACCAGTGGGACTGGGAAAAGGTCATCTCCGCGGACGACCGCAGCGTTGAATACCTCAAGCGCACCGTGCGCGACATCGTCGGCGCGATCAGCGAGACGAGCGACGCGCTGAACATTGCCTTCCCCTCCCTGCGCACCAAGCTTTCCCGCGACGTCTTCTTCATCACCACGCAGGAACTCGAGGACCTCTATCCCAGCCTGACGCCCAAGCAGCGCGAGGACGCGATCTGCCGGGAAAAGGGCGTTGTCTTCATCATGCAGATCGGCAAGGTCCTCAAGTCCGGCATCAAGCACGACGGCCGCGCGCCCGACTATGATGACTGGGATCTCAACGGCGATATCCTTTACTGGAACGATGTCCTCGGTCACGCCTTCGAGGTCTCCTCGATGGGCATCCGCGTCGACCCCGAGTCGCTCGACGCACAGCTCACGCTCGCAGGCTGCGACGACCGCCGCGCCCTGCCCTTCCACAAGATGCTGCTCGCGGGCGAGCTGCCGCTGACGATGGGCGGCGGCATCGGCCAGAGCCGGCTTTGCATGCTGCTCATCGGCACGGCGCACATCGGCGAGGTGCAGGCCTCCCTCTGGGACGCCGATACCCGCAAAATGTGCGAGGATGCAGGCGTGCTGCTGCTGTAATTTTAAAAAAGAGAGGTTTTCCTGTCGGAAAATCTCTCTTTTTTGAAAAAGCAGGGCATAAAAACGCTGAAACCCCTGATTTCTCAGGGGTTTCAGGTGAGTGCATCTATTTTGGTCACTCAATATGGCAGCGGGAGAAGGATTCGAATTATTGAATATACATAAAACTCCGTATAACTACGTTATACAGAGTTTGAAAGAACATTGAAAAATCAATGATTTTCTGTTTTTCGCCAAATGGCGTATAATGGAATAAAATCCTGTTTTGGGTAAACTTAGGGGTAAAAATCGACGTTGCATTTTGTCGATTTTCATGGTACTCTACCTATGGCGCTACACGAACGGCAGGCGGTTAGCCACACCACCCGAAAGGGGGTGAGGCTCATGCGGATTACGTTACATATCGGAGCCTTTACGGTTACGATTATCGTGAAAAGCAGAAACCGCCACTCGGCCAAGTGACGGTTTCTTGAGTTCGCTCAAGTCATCTAACTTACCGGGCTAACCGCTTGTCGCAGCGCCCTTTTCTATAATCATTATAGCAAACGATCCCATTCTGTCAAGTCTCGGATTATTCCGAGGCTTTTTTGTTTTGCCTCTCGTCCTATACAGAGCGAAAGCCGTCATCCTCATCACAACAAAATCCCGCTATCAGAACATGGGCGCGCCGTGGACTCTCTCCCCGCTTTCTATTTTTCCCTTTTTCTCGTCGTCTTTTGGGGAGACATTTCCTTGAAGTGTCCACATATCGAGAAGAAGCGGATCTCAATCCTCTTCGATTCTTTGCAAATCTGCGAGATCATCCGGCTTAAATTCATCAAATTTGGGAGCTTCCATGACCTGACCGCGTGCCGCGTACTTGCCGGTACGGGTGTTTGACTTCTGCGGTTTGGCCCCATTGAGGAACGCAACGAGCGTCCGCTCTGATACCAGCACTTTGCCTCCAATGTTGTTTGATGGGAGTCTCCCGCTTTTGCAATACCGATAGACCGTTTTGCGGCTCACGCCCAGCAAATTTGCAACATCATCAAGATCATACATCGAACAAATGTTTTGCTGTTTTTAACGTGTTTTTTGACTCGAAAAAAGAACATCTGCGGTAGAGGGAGAGTTGTGGGGCTGGTGCGTCTGAAAAAGTCGCTTCGAATCGTAAACCATCCCCCCGTGCAGCGAAAGAGAAGAAGTGGCCCCGCCCCTTCTTCTCCATATTTACGGCCGCTGAATCATTACTGGACAGGAACCCTCAACCGATGCACTCGCCAGCAGTTTGCCCAGCAATCTTGTGCATGAGTGCTTCGAGCTGCGGCAGCGCTTCCTCGTCCGTGAGGTCTCCGAGGGCGCGGTCACGCTCAATCACAGTGTTTTGCAGATTCGCCGGCACACCCGTCAGCATCTCGCCGATCGTCTCATGCGCCTCCTTTACCTCATGCGCAAGCTGTATCTGATCTGCTCTCCCAGCACGCCCCATGTATGCCCCGCCAGTTATGAGCTGATATTCAGTGATCGCACTGTGCAGCGTGCCGCTGATTGCGGCCAGCATATCCGTGATGTACTCCTGATCGCCGCTGCACTCGTCAGCCGTTGCCTCCAGATACTGCGCTCCCAGAGCATCCAGCAAGCGCTGGGAGCGGCCTACTTTCTCCATGATGTCACCCATGACGTTGGCAATGGCCTCTCGCTGAGTGTGGGTAGTTTCTTCAACGCAATACTTCATTTTTCGTTCTCCTTTTCTTTAGCGGCGTACCGCCGCAGTAGTCCTGGTGTGGTAAGGGGTAGGACAGCTTGCAGGAAAGAATCACTCCCGCCCGCTGTCCGCATAGGTCTGCCGGGCGCAACTGATCTGACAGATACCGCCGCGCCGCAGTCGCAGCGCTCACCGGGGTCAAGATTTGCGCCGCAGCGGGCGCATACGTTGTAATAGCTCATTTCTGCGCTGCCGCCTGCTCCGCTCGGATCTTGGCAAGATAGGCCAGCGCCCTTGCCTTGCTTTTGTCCGTCATTGCCGCGTAGAGGGCTCGAATCTCGTTCTCGATCCGTTTTTCTTGGTCTTTGGGTGACATGGAAAATCCTCCTGTTGATTTTTGGTCGGGAGGCCGGTATAATGACCGTACCGGCCTCCCTTGCGGTGGTTGGTGGTTATGGCTCTCTGCGCTTTGCTTTGGACGGCTTGGGCGCAGGGGGCTTTTCTATTGCCTCAATCAGAGCCATGAGCCAGTTCGCAGTTTGAATTGCTCCGGCGATAGCTACGATGGTCTCCATCATGCAATGCAGAAGCGGCGCACGGTAGTTTCACGGGTAAATGCCGCAGCGACATCAGGCAGAGCCTTGCGCAGCGCGCCTGTGTCGATTCTCGCGCTCGTGACGGTCTTCCATGTGATTTTATACTCGCCTGCCTGAACGCTCTCAGCGTCGCCCATAGCGGCCTTAAGCGCGTCCTTGATGGCCTCGGCCTCGGCGGTCGCCTCGTCAATGAGGGCTTGCAGCTGCCGCAGCTCACGGGCCTTATGTTCCATTTCGTTGATGCTCATTATCTTATCCTCCTTGTTATTTGCGGGTAAGATCGGCGGCTGGCGGCTCTGAGTATCTATCCCTCTGGGAGTTTCTATCAATCTTCTCCGTTCCAGCTCTTATGTTGTCGCGTTGGCTATCGACCTTCGCTCGATCTCTTGTCCCTTGCTGTAATTACAATATACACCTATTTTGCGTGTTTGTCCATTGACGATATACACACATTTTGCGTTCACGCTATGTGCAGAGTATACACTTGATTTGCGTTCATATTGATGTTATGATTTATTGCACAGGAAAGGAGGGCGAGGGATGCCTATTCAGTACAAGATAGATGTTTTGGACGCGTTGAAGCAGGCGGGCTACACCTCTTATCGGCTTCGACAAGAAAAGCTTATGGGTGAGCGTGTAATCCAGCAACTCCGAAATGGAGAGATTGTTTCGTGGAAAACGATAGATACGCTATGCACGCTTTTGAGGTGCCAGCCAGGAGACCTGGTACAGCATGAGGATGAATAAGCCTATTGTTGTCGTCAAGGATAACCTGTGTAGGTTGCCGCGCTTACCATCGGCATAGCAGCAAAACAAAAAGGACAAGCAAGCCCAAAAGGATTTCATCGACCATTAAGAGAGAAAAAGGATGAGACTATGACACTGAACGACATTGCAAAAATGGACAAGGCGTACCTGACGCCGGCGGAAGTGGCAGAGATTTTGGAATGCGACCCTCACGCGATTCGCATTGCGGCGAAAAAAGCGCCGGAGCAGCTGCGGTTCCCAACGATATTAATTGGCAACCGCGTTAAGATCCCGAGACTCCCGTTCGTGGAGTTTATGACGAAACTAAAAGGTACAAGCGTATAACGATGGCTTTCGCCATCCCGCACTGAACTGGGTGCAATAAAATACTGGTCACGCTGGATGACTTTCGCACCACGACCTACTACTGGCCACCTCCTCACAAAATCCAATTTTGGATTGTCTATGCCGGAGCAGTTCCGCCGTATGGCGGGGCTGCTTTTTCGTCACGCCCCGACGTCCCATCACCTCCAAAACTGCCATAGCCTGCGGCTTACCTCCGGCCGCCGCAGCAGGCGCAGTGCCTTGCTTTTTGTGACGCGGCCAACCCTCTGCCCCTGCCAGTAATAAGCGATCACAGCTTGACGCTCCGGTTCCGGCAGCGAGACAACTGCACGGCGTACCGCTGTAATAAGCTCATCCTGCTCAGTGCCGAAAAATGCTGCTTGTGCCGCTGGGTCCGGGAGTACGTCCTCGAGTGGCAACGGGGTACTCCCGTCTTTACAGGTACCCTCGGCGGGTGCATCGAGCGATACCGCGGCATTGAGCGGGTCGAGGGCGTTGCGCTTGCTGCGCTGCCGGTACAGTTCTGCAAAGGTGCTTTTGAGTTGCAGCTCATAGGCGCCGATAAATCCCCCACGCTCTGGATCCCAGAGTTCCACGGCCTTGGTGAGCGCAATAAACGCCGTTTGCATGAGGTCATCAAGCGTAACGCCGTAACACCCTTGGAACGCCTTGTTCCAGCGATTGGCACGCTTCGCCGCGTAACGCTCGGCTGCCGTCCAGAGGGCCAAGATGTCCGCGTTACCGGCCTGTACCGCCGCCGCGATCTCGTTTGTCTGCGTGCTTTGCACGACAAGTGGTTTTCCTTGCATCGCTGTACCTCCTGTGGTAAAATCTGAATTAGCAACTTGAACTCACCACAAGAGCGGTCCTCCCCGATTTGGGGAGGGCTTTTTTAATTATCGATAAGCAATGCACCGGTGCCGCTCAGATCCTCTATGATCTCGGAGTTGGTAATACCCATCGCACGCACCTCACGGTCGCCGTTGCTCAGCTCGACAAGCGCAAGGCAGGTGACATGACGGGCTTTGTCATCACCCTCATAGAAGTACTCAAGATGTACAGGGGCAGGGATGATCTGGAGGATTTTATCTTCGTTCATGGCTGTTGTCCTTTCTACTCATAGGCTTAAAGCCTGAAATGTTTATTCATCGCCCGCTCAAACCTGTCTCGGTCATCAGCAGGCAAAAGCGGAATTACACGGTGCTGCATCTCGTCACGCTGGCGATAACGCTCGCGCTTTCGGCGTGCGGGCTTGGTTGCCGCTAAGATGTTGGCTGCGGTCTCGAAATTCATGCCATTACCCGCCCTGTACCCTTGTAGAAGTTTGCGTCAAGGTGTCCGGTCGCGCCGCGCCGGGACTTGTCAAGCCATAGTTCCAGCAGCGACGGCGATTCCATGCAGTCGTCCGTCTCGCACGGCGGGTTATGCAGCAGCGTCACCGTATCGGCGTCCTGCTCGATAGCGCCGCTCTCGCGTAAATTTGCCATTGTGGCCCGAAAACCGCCGGAGCGGTCAGAGGCCGCCGCGCGGTTGAGCTGGCACAAACACAGCACAGGGATGTTCAGCCTCAGTGCAAGCAGCTTCAAGGCCCTGCTGTTCTTTGTGGTCGCCTCGTAGAGTGAAAGTCGAGTATCCGGCGGTTCAATCAGCCCGAGGTGGTCGAGGATCAGCAGCCCCGGCTTTTCGCGGTAAGCCAATGCCTCCACCTGCCGAACGTTCATACCAGTGCGCTTATTAAATACAATCGGCAGCGCGGAAAGCTCCGTCGTACCCTCGGCAAAACGCATATACTCGTTGTCCGTAAGCCTGCCGCCGAACATGAGCCGCGCCGATGACAGACCGCCGATGTTGCCGACAAGGCGGGCGGAACAGTCCTCTGCGCTCATTTCAAGTGACAAGTATAACACCTTGACGCCGTTTCTTGCCGCGTTGAGCGCTATCTGCAAGGCGAGCGCTGATTTTCCGACTGCCGGTCTTGCACCGATGATGTGCAAGCCACCGTTGATAAAGCCGCCGCCAAGCAGTTTATCGAATTTCAGCAGACCAGATGCCACACACGGCGCTCTGCCGCCGACCTGCTCAGAAACGCGGTATCCGAGCTGTGTGAGCGCCGCCGTAATCGTTTGCGAATCGCCGCGTGTGTTTTCCTCGGCAAGCCGCTGCAAAGCCTCCTGTGCGCGTCCAAGCGCGTCTGTAGGGTCATGCTCGGCGGTCATCAGTTCTTCACCGATCTTTCTCAGGGAACGTGCAAGCGCGGCCTCTTTGACCGCCGTTAGGTACGCGTCGAGGTTCGCAGTGGTAGGCGTCGTGTCCATCAGCCCGGTCAATAGCTTGTCCGTCACGTCGGTGCAGTTGCGTCCTGCTTCCGCTCGGATGGTCAGTGCGTCGAATCCGCCGTTCTCTTCATATTGCCGACGCATCGCCCGGAAGACCGCCTGCAACGATAAGGAAGAAAACGCACTATCGGAAAGCTCTGCTGCTTCTGGAAACAACGACGGATCGATCAGCAGCGCACCGAGTACTCCGTACTCATTCAAAATCGAGTCCATGCGTCACCTCCATGTGTCCGTAACCGCGTCGTACTGCCGGGGTGGTGGTACAGCTTGTCCCGCATTATTTTGATGCTCCCACGTTCTGACTGCCGCTTTCCAGTCGACAATGGGCTTTCCCTTCCCTTGCTTCCAGCCGTTCGCCGAGTAGTAGTCGAAAAAGCGTTCCGCGTCAACAGTGTTCTTCCGTCCGGTGCAGTATGCCTTAATCTCATCGACCGTTGGGGGAATAAAACGAGGTCGTGGCGTTTTGCCAGATACATCTACAGTTCCAGTTTCAGTTTCAGTGTTTTTGATGTTTTCAAACCTATGGTTTTTTGCTTCAAAACCACAGGTTTCCTGTTTTGCCTTTTGGGGTGGGCGACCGCCTTTAAGCCCATTCTCTCGTTTTGCCTTATTTGCATCAATGCTTGGTCTTGCGACAATGAACACAGCGCGAGGCAGTGCTCCTGATAGATTTGGCTCTACACCGTAAAGTGCATAGTCGCAGATCGCCAGCAGCGTCTCAAGTTGCTCCTGCTCATCCATCTCCCTGATTGCATCGCGGAACGACCTATAAAAAACAAATGAGTCGAGTACACAATCACTCATGATGCCCTCTCACTTCCCCGTGCCAGCCTGCGCCGCGATCCAATCCTCCAGTCCGCTGACGGATACTAACAGGCGGCGACCGATCCTCACGGAAGGGAAGCCCTCCATGTTGGCAAGCTCGTATGCGGTCGGCGTTGAGACGCCCAGCATATCCGCCATCTCCGGTACAGAGATCAACAACTGCTTATTGTTCATTCTTTTTTGCTCCTTCCTTTCGACTAATTATATTATACTGATACCTCCAAGGCATTTTTTGCCGCCCCTCTGACAGGTGACGTTTTATTGCCTTTCCCCTTGACATTTTCCATCATACTAGGTAAAATGAATTTAGTAAATCCATTTAAAAATGTTTTTGGAGATTATTTTAGTGATAAATGTAACGGAAAATTACCTTAATGCAAAAATGATACTTGCTGAACGATTGAAAGCAGTTCGGCAAGAGCGTGGCCTAACACAGCAGAACGTTGCTGATATAGTTTCCGGTATGGCTGGGGAAGCATTGGCCGCCGCGACATATAAGCAATGGGAAAATGGTACAAACGCCGTCACTATTAAATGGATCCCTTACGTCTGCAAAGCACTGTCTTGCGATGTTGGGTATCTATTCGCAGAGTATGATAGCTTTACGCGAAAGGTCGAGGATGTCTGTACACAGACTGGGCTGTCTAAAAATGCGGCTGTAATTATCTGCGACAATAGGGCAGCAGGAAATTTTATTTCCGCTTTCCTCGAGGATGAGGAGATTCATAATCTCATTCATGAAACCTCGGAGGCATTGAAGCTTCATACTATGGATATTCTTGCGCCTCGTGTAGAATCAGACAGCGATGTTCAGGAAATTTTGAAAGACATTTCGCTTGATCCAGCCATGCTCTTATATGGCAAAGCGGTTGTCAGCAGGAATGATGCTCTAAAGTATTCAAAACTTGCCATTGCAAAGTCATTGCAAGAAATGTTTTTCCGCGTAATTGACAGGATATCACGCGAGACACTTCTTCCAAAATTGCAAAAAACAGAAGGAGGTACGACTCATGCCGAGAAAATCTAATACGCGCGCCGCGTCGGGCGCAGGCAGCATCCGGCAGCGTCCTGACGGTCGATGGGAAGCCCGTGTGACCGTCGGCAATGACCCGGGCACAGGAAAACCGATTCGCCGCAGCATCTACGGAGACACGCAGAAAGAAGTGTTGACCGCCATGCGCGACGCGCAAAAAGCGATCGACGACGGACTTTACATAGAGCCGACGCGCCTGACGCTTGCGCAATGGCTCGATATCTGGCAGAGCGATTATCTGCTCTCGCAGAAATACGGCACGGTCAAGACCTACAAGGCCCAAATCGCAACGCACATCAAGCCCGCCCTCGGCGCGGTGAAACTCACCAAACTCACGCCGCATATCATCCAGGGCTTTTACAACGATCTGCTCGCCAATGGCCGCATTGTTCCCAAACGGGACAAGCAGGGCAAGATCATCAAAAAGGGCGGCGTCGCCGTCACGGAGACCGCACCGCTCAACGCAAAGACCGTGCGCAATGTTCACGGCGTTCTGACAAAGGCCCTTTCTCAGGCCGTCAAGGTGGGCTACATCGCACGCAATCCGTGTGACATGGTAGACCTTCCCCGCGTCGAGAAAGCGCAGATCATGCCGCTCACCGACGAACAGGTCAAGTCTTATCTCGCCGCAGCGGATACCGACAATGACTATGGAGATATTCTGAAAGTAATTCTCTTTACCGGCCTGCGTGAAGCCGAAGCGCTGGGGCCGACATGGGATTGTGTCGACTTCAAGAAAGGCACGCTCAAAATTTGCAAGCAGTTACAGAAGCGCCCCGCCGAAGCTGGCGGTTTCCAGTTTGCCACCCTCAAAAATGACAAGACGCGCATCCTGCGCCCCGCCCCCTTCGTCATGGATATGCTGCGCGCCGTTCGCTCTAAGCAGGCGCAAAGGCGTTTACAGGCCGGTGATCTTTGGCAGGACTGGATAGACCCCGCCAAGCAGTATGCCGCCTGTCGGCTTGTTTTCACAAATGTGCTCGGCGACCACCTGCACCCTCAGCGACTTTATGCGCATCACAAGAAGATCGCAGCCAACGCAGGAGCGCCGGACGCCCGGGTGCATGATCTGCGGCACACCTTCGCCGTGCTCTCCCTGCAAAACGGTGACGACGTGAAGACCGTGCAAGAAAATCTCGGCCATGCGACCGCCGCTTTTACGTTGGACGTTTACGGCCACGTCTCAGAGCGCATGAAGGAGGACAGCGCCGCCCGGATGCAGGGCTATTTTGAAAATCTCAAAAAGGCATGAAAAAAGCTCCGTCGATCTCATCATCGGCGGAGCTGCTTTTGTCCCCGTTAAGGGGTAAAACTTTTAATTGGGGTAAACTTAGGGGTAAAACGTATTCTGTCAAAATACAAATGCAACTTTTCTGCGTCAAAAGTGCCTAAATCATGCGCCAAAAAGAAAGAACCGCAACCTTTCGGCTGCGGTTCTTTGGCAGCGGGAGAAGGATTCGAACCCTCACATACGGAGTCAGAGTCCGCTGTGCTACCATTACACAATCCCGCTATATTGTGTTGTCCGCCGCGCTGTGTCGTTCAGCGAACAAACGTTATTATAGCAGGAACTCTCGATTTGTCAATAGGAATTTTTCAAAAAATCGAATTTTGGCAAAACTCTTTTTCTTCGTCTTTTTCGCCCTCACATCCAGATGGCGAACAGGCGCAGCAGCGGCTCGAACACACGGCGCAGGACGCCGCGCTTCTCCCACTCCTCCGCCGTAACGAGATGGCTCTGCTCAACGATAAAGTCCATGTCCTCAAGCAGCGATTCGATCATCGGCGCGCCGTAGACCATCACGCCGCACTCATAGTCGAGTTCAAAGCTGCGGTAATCCATGTTGACCGAACCGATAAAGGCGGCCTCACGGTCGACCATGACGCTCTTGGCGTGCAGCATTCCCGGCGTGTAGCGGTAGACCTTGACGCCGTGCGCGATGAGGTTGCCGAAGTAGGACGAGGCCACGCAGTCGGCATACCAGTGATCGGGCTTGCCCGGCAGCATCAGCCGCACGTCCACGCCCCCGTCGCCTGCGATGCACAGCGCACGCATCACACTCTCATCGGGGATAAAATAGGGCGTTGTGATATAGATAAAACGCCGCGCGGTGCTGATCATCTGCAAGAAGACATCCTCGGCCGGATTGTCGGGGTTATTCTGCGGGCCATCCACAAAGGGCTGGCAGTATCCGTCGCTCTTCACCGGCATGTGCGGACGGTAATAGTCGTGCTCGTCGTGCATCACGCCGCCGATGGTGACACACATGCGGATGAAGCGCTGTGTAAGCCCCCATGCGCCCTCCCCCTCGAGCCGCACGCCGCTGTCCTTCCAGTAGCCGTAGCGCTCGATGATATTGGCGTACTCGTCGGCGATGTTCACGCCGCCCGTGTAAGCCACGTCGCCGTCGATACAGGCGATCTTGCGGTGGTCACGATAGTTGAAGGAAAGGCGGTTCACATACTCGTGCACGGGGTTGAAGATGAAGACCTCAACGCCCGCTGCGCGCAGGGAGTCGATCGTCTCGCCGGAAAAGCGCTTGATGTTGCCGAAATCGTCGAAAATAATCTTGACCTCGACCCCCGCGCGCGCCTTGGCGCAGAGGATCGCTTCCAGCTCATCCCAGAGCTTGCCCTCGGCCAAAATGAAGTATTCAAGGAAGATGAAGCGCTCGGCCCTTGCCGCACGGTCGATGAGGTCGCGCAGCAGCGGCGCGCCGTCGGGGAAATACGTCGTCTTCGTGTTCTGATAGAGGCAGAAGCCGCGGCGGGACAAAAAGTTTGCCGTGCGCGACCACGCCGGCATCTGGCGCGTGAGCTTATCCATAGCGATCTCGCTGCGGGCGCGCACGCTCTCCGGCTCGTCCGCCGCGCGCTGGGCGGCACGGGGCAGGCGGCGCTTCTGCGCGGCGCCGCCCCACAAAAACCACAGGATCAGCCCCGTCACCGGCGCCAATAAAAGCAGAATGAACCAGATGAGCTTATAAGAAAGCTCACCCGGTTCATTGTAGATATGGATAGCAAGGAGGACAGAGATGATCTGCAATGCTGCATAGCCGATGGCGACATACTGCCTGAGCGCGTGGGAAATGAGCACGACGACGGCGACCTGCACCGCCAGAAGAAGGACCACGAACATGATCCGCAGCGCCGCCGAAATGCGGCGCTCGCCCTTTTGCCGTATCTGCACTCGTTTCATTTTCTGTTGTTCCTCCCCGGTCGGTCCGGTATCCTTTCCTGCTGGTCCGGCGCGGAAGTGCCGCGTCAATTTTTCTCGTTCAGAAGGCGCGTCTTGATGTCGTACAGCTTCTGCGAGAGGTCAACATAATAGTTGTGCGGGTTATCGAAACGCTTGACCTCGTCCCAAAGGGTATCGACCTGCTCGGCGCAGTGCTTCTTGATCTCCTCAACGCTGGGACGCTGATAGACGAGCTTGCCCTTGAGGTAGATGGGCACGAGCAGCTCGCGCGCTTCGAAGTGATAGACCTCCTTGCGCTTCCACGTAGCGTCGGGGTCGAAGATCTCAAGATTCTTGCTGTCGTCCACGGTCTCGTCATAAACGGTGAGGTAGTCAGCGATCGCCTTGCCGGTGTCGCGGCCGTAGAAGCGATAGAGCTTTTTGAAGTGCGGCGTCGTGATCTTGCCGACATTCTCGCTGATCTTGATCTTGGGGATGACGTTGCCGTCCTTGTCCTCCACGGCGACGAGCTTGTAGACGCAGCCGAAGACCGGCTCGCTCTTGGCCGTGATCAGGCGCTCGCCGACGCCGAAGGCGTCGATCTTCGCATCCTGCATCCAGAGATCCTGAATAAGGTACTCGTCGAGCGAGTTCGAAACGGTGATGGTGCAGTTCTCCCAGCCCGCCTCGTCGAGCATCTTGCGCGCCTTGCGGGAGAGATAGGCAATGTCGCCGCTGTCGAGGCGGATGCCGCACTTTTTGATGCCAAGCGGCTTGAGCACGTCGTTGAAGGCCTTGATGGCGTTGGGGATGCCGGACTTGAGGGTATTGTAGGTGTCCACAAGCAGGACCGCGTTCTGCGGATAGAGCTTGCAGTAAGTCGCAAAGGCGTCATACTCGGTGTCGAACATCTGCACCCATGCGTGGGCCATGGTGCCGAGCGCGGGCGTGCCGTAGAGCTGGTCGGAAATGGTGCAGGCGGTGCCGCAGCAGCCCGCGATGTAGGCAGCGCGCGCACCGTCGATGGCGGCGGCGGAGCCCTGCGCGCGGCGGGAGCCGAACTCCATCACGGCGCGGCCCTTGGCGGCGCGGACGATGCGGTTGGCCTTGGTGGCGATGAGACTCTGGTGGTTGACGGTCAAAAGCGCAAAGGTCTCAAGCAGCTGCGCCTCGATCGCGGGCGCGCGCACAACGACCATCGGCTCCTTGGGGAACACGGGCGTGCCCTCGGGCACGGCGTAAATGTCGCCGCTGAAGTGGAAGTTTGTAAGATAGTCGAGAAACTCCTCGCAGAAGATGCCACGCGAGCGGAGATAGGCGATATCCTGCTCGTCAAAGTGCAGATCCTCGATATAGTCGATCAACTGATCGAGGCCGGCGGCGATGGCGTACCCGCCGCCGTCAGGCACGGAGCGGAAATAAACGTCGAAATAGGTTATGCGATCCTGGAATCCGGCTTTCAAGTAACCATTGCCCATGGTCAGCTCATAGAAGTCGCAGAGCATGGTCATATTCAGCTTCTGATCGGTCTTCATAGTCACCTCATAGTGTCGCGGCGCGGATCATTTCCGCGCCTTGTGATATGGGCATTATATCCTTTGGGCACGGAGAAAGCAAGGCTTTTGGTCGTTTTTCCTCATTTCGGCTTGACTTTGCCCGGCCCGTCCCCTATGATAAAGGGACTTCCTGCAATACGCGCGCAGGCGCGAAGAACAAAAGAAACGGAGCATCTCATCATGGGTGTTATTCTAGGTATCGACATCGGCGGGTCAAGCACGAAGATCGTCAGCCTCTCCAGCGACCTTTCAGTCATCGATATGCTGCGCGTCAAGGCGGAGGATCCGCTCACCTCGCTCTACGGGGCGATGGGCAACTTCCTCTCGACGCATCAGCTCCAGCTTTCCGACATTGACCACATCGCCCTCACGGGCGTTGGCGCTTCGTATGTCGAGGGTGATATTTACGACGTAAAGACCATCAAGGTCGAAGAATTTCCCTCCGTCGGCACGGGCGGTCTTGCCCTTTCGGGCAAAGAGCACGCAGTCGTCGTGAGCATGGGCACGGGCACGTCGTTCCTATGGGCAAACAAGGGGCAGGAGGTGCGCCACCTCATCGGCAGCGGCGTCGGCGGCGGCACGCTCGCGGGCCTCAGCTCGCTGACGACGGGCGTGCACCAGTACGCGCTCATCCGTAAGCTCTGTCAGGACGGCGATCTCAGCCACATCGACTTAACGCTCGCCGACCTTTCGCGCGAGCAGGTGGGCGATCTCCCGCCCGAGGCCACGGCGGCAAACTTTGCCAAAGTCGCCGACGATGCGACACCGTCGGACAAAATGCTCGGCATCGTCAATCTCGTTCTCCAGTCCATCGGCACGATGTCTGTCCTCGCGTGCAAGTGCTGCGGGACGGATACGGTCGTGCTCACGGGCGCGCTGACGATGCTGCCGCCCGCAAAGCCGACATTCGAGCTTTTCAAGCAGCTCTACGGTGTGGACTTTATTATTCCCGAAAATGCCACGTTTGCAACCGCCATCGGCGCGGCACTGCACAGCGTACGGGGCAATTGAGCATTTCTTGCAGCCCGAATTTCAAAAAAGTGTCTGCCTTGCGGCAGGCACTTTTTGTTTTGAAACGCTTGTTCTATTTCTCCTTCTATGGTACACTGAAAAAAGAAACGAGGTGAACGCGATGGACCGCATCATTCTGCACTGCGACTGCAACTGCTTTTTTGCCTCCTGCGAGCTTCTGAGCCATCCTGAGCTTCGCTCGCTGCCCGTCGCGGTCTGCGGCGACCCGACGGAGCGCCACGGCATCATCCTTGCCAAAAACGAAGCAGCCAAGCGCTGCGGCGTAAAGACGGCGGAGACGATCCGCGAGGCGCGGCAGAAGTGCCCCGGCCTCATCCTGCTGCCGCCGCACCACCGGCTCTACGAGGAATATTCGAAGAAGCTCAACGCCGTTTACAGCGAGTATACCGATCTTGTCGAGCCCTTCGGCATCGACGAGAGCTGGCTCGATGTAACAGGTTCCCTGCACCTGTTCGGCGGCGATGCCAAGGCGCTCGCCGACACGCTGCGAGAACGCATCCGGCGCGAATTCGGCCTGACCATCTCCGTCGGCGTTTCCTTCAACAAGGTATTTGCGAAGCTCGGCAGCGACTATAAAAAGCCAGATGCCACGACTGTCATCGCGCGCGAGAACTGGCAGGACATCGTCTTCCCACTGCCGGTAGGCGATCTTTTGTTCGTCGGGCGCAGCGCGCAGGAGATCCTGGGGCGCTACGGCGTGCGCACGATCGGCGAACTGTCCCGGTGCAGCGAGGAAATGCTCGAAACGCTGATGGGCAAGATGGGCACACAGCTCTACCGCTACGCAAACGGGCTGGACGACGCCCCCGTGCGCGGGGAATCCGACCGTGAGCCGATCAAATCCGTCGGCAATTCAACGACCTTCCGCCGCGACCTGACGCGCTGGGACGAGGTGCAAAGCGGCATTTCCCTGCTCTCCGACAGCGTGGCGATGCGCCTGCGGCGGCACGGGCTCTACTGCGGCGGCGTGCAGGTCGGCATCAAGAACAGCCGCTTTCAGACTTTTTCCCGCCAGACGATGCTCCCGCACAGCACACACCTGATGCGCGAGATCAACGACACGGCGCTGCGGCTCGTGAAGGAGCTGTGGAAAGCGCCGGATCCCATCCGGCTTCTGTCCGTCACGGCGCTGCACCTGACGGACGAGGCGCAGTCCTTCCGCCAGATGGACCTTTTCGGCGCGGGCGAGGCGCAGCAGGAAAAGCAGGAGGCCGTCGAGTCCGCGATGAACGCGCTGCGGCAGAAATTCGGCCGCGATGTGATCTCCTACGGCACCAGGAGCGGCGACATCACCGCTCGCCCGTCCGATAAAGACGGAAACCGATAATCTCCAAGCGGCAGAGGCAGCGTCTTTCGTTTTCCGTCTTGTAAAGCTGCCGCGGGATATGATACAATGCACAGAAAAGAAGTTCCTTTTTGGGCAAAACGGCGTACGCCGGGCGCTGCGGCGTTCCGCCCGCCGATCTTCGATCCTTTCAGGAGGGAATGGAACGTGACACGATTCACGCTTTCTGATTTTGACAGCATCCGGCGCTCCATGAAAAAGCGCCTCACCGTCTATATGCTCACTCTCGGCGCCATCCTGACGGCAGCGCTGATCACGGGGCTATTTCTCCTCAACCAGCTTAAAAGTCCGCGGGAGGAGATCGCCACGTCGCTGCGCTTCCGGATGGAGGCCTTTGAATCGGATATGAAAAGCCTGTGGCGGAATGTCAGTGTGATGAGCGTCCATCTCTCCAATGACATGACCGCGATCGTGGAAGCGCACACCTCCTCGCTCTCCTCCCTCTCAGGAGACGCCGACGCCATAGAGCAGCTGGAGGAAGCGATGCTCGAGCCCTTGTGCCAGTATGTCCGCCAGGCGGACTGCTCCGGCGCTTTTGTGCTGCTCAACACCTCTCTTCGCAGCGGTTCGCACAGTGGACTGTACGTCCAGCGGAGCAACGCCGAGCACATCACCAGCGCGCTGCTGCTCTATCGGGGCATGGCGGACGTCGGACGCCGGCACGACGTAATGCCCCACCGGAAGTGGGCGCAGGAATTTGAATTGGCATCGTTTCCCGGTGTCGCCGAGCATCTGCGCACTGCGTCCCTGCCTCTTGAGCGCAGCTGCCGCACGACGGCGCTCCTGACCCTGCCCGGCACCTCCGAGCAGGCGATCCTTCTCACCGTTCCCATGTTTGGCGCGGACGGCACGCTATACGGACTGTGCGGTTTTGCCGTCAATCAGACCTACTTTTCGGCGCATCACGTCCAGCCCTCCGGCATCAGCCGTCTTGCCTGCGTCCTGTCGGACAGGGCGGATGGGGCAGACATGGCAAGGGGACTTTTGACCTATCCCTCGGGCGGTTTCTGCTTTGTGCCCGGCGAGACGCTGGCGGGAACACCTCTCCACGATGACCTTACGGCCTTCAGCGGGACGGAGCTCTCCTTTGTCGGTCTCTCCCAGCCGTTTACGGCGGCCAGCGGGGACACGGAGCCTCATGCCCTGACGGTGCTGATCCCCAAGCAGGACTATGACCGGGCGATGCTGCAAAGCAGGCTGGAGGCCGCCGCGCTGCTGACGCTGCTGCTGTGCTTCGGCGTGGTCTGCTGCCTGTACTATACCCGCCGCTTTCTCCGCCCGGTCCTGCGGGACATTGCGCTGCTCAACGAGGCGGACTGCGGCGGCGGGCAGGTGACCTTTGACGAGCTGCAGCCCGTGTCTGCGAAGCTGCGCTGCCACGAGCAGACGATCACCGACCTGCAAGGCCAGAAGGAGCAGGCGGAAGCCGACGCAAAGCATCTTGCGCTAAAGCGCAGGGACGAGATCGACCCGGAAGAGTATCAGGTATTTCTCACATCTTATCAGAATCTGAGACCTGAGTCCAAAATCGTGGTCAACGCCATGGCCGACGGCATCAGCGTTCAAGAGATTGCCGATCGGCTGGGAAAAAAGGTGAGCACGGTTTACTCCTATCGCAGAGACATCTATGAAAAGGTGGGCATCCAGGGGCCTGACAAACTCCGGCGGCTGCGCGTCTGTGTCGCGCTCATGCGGCAGGAACAGGAAAGGCAATAAAACAGGAAAAGCGGTCATGCCGGAGAGCATGACCGCTGATATTCAGGAAGTTATCTGGCAAAGGCAAGCCGTAAAACGCCTAAAATGAGCAAGTGCACCGGATAAAAAAGATAGAAAAACCATTTAGAAAATGTTTTTCCCTTTTCCATGCGTCTGCCATTGTAGAAGAATACAATGCAAATCGCAGCCATGCCCATTCCAATGACACTTAGCAGAGCATACAGCATATTTGTGGCAAGAGGAAATCTTCCAAGCCCACCCAAGAAATTAAAGGCCCCGAAAATCACTATGGAAAGGCAAAAAGCAATCTTTGTGCGGTGTTCAGAGTTTCTTGCCCAAACAAACAGCAAGGTAAATATCGGTGCCAGCAACGCCCAATCGCAAAAAAGGCTAATGACAATTCCGAGGATTACAAGACACACTTTCGCAAGTTTACTTTTTGTTGTATCGAGGACATATAAAATTCCAAAGCACACGCAAAGAGTAAACAGCATATTCAAGCCATAAAACTCTATCACGCCGTTTGTGGTAAACGCCAAGCAGTATGGAATTTCAGAGATCAGGGCAAAGACAAATAAGCGTGATATGTATGTTTTCTTTGAATGTGTGTAGTGATAGCCCTCTACCAAAAAATAAATCATGGTGATTGCCGTAAAATATCCAATGGCAAGGAAAAATTCAAACAGCCACATGCCGGGTGTCAAAAAAATAGTCGCAATATGGTTGAGAAGCATCGTAAACATCGCAATATACTTTATCGTATCACGATTTAGAACCTTATAGGGTTTATCTGATATTTCTGTACTCATTGTTCATTGAATACCTCCGGATTTTGTCATTTTTTAAATATGGTATAGCAGATGATTATGAACTTTTCTATCCCTTCGAAGGAAAAGTGCTCCACAAAAAGAGGCTTTTTAACCGATCATGGTCGCAGAAACGAGAAAAGGCGCAGCATTCAGCTACGCCCCGGAACGCCTTGCAGTATGAATTTTGTGGGAAATAAAAAAGCAGAGTGTCCATTACAGGATACTCAGATCCTATAAGGACACTCTGCACATGGTCCGAGTGGCGAGATTCGAACTCACGGCCTCATGGTCCCGAACCATGCGCGCTACCAACTGCGCTACACCCGGATATATACTTTTTGCGTTCTGCGTCGCAGAACAGTAGTATTATAAGTGTTTTCTTTCCTTCTGTCAAGCCCGAAAGAAAGAAAATTTGGAAAGCGGCGCGCCTTTCGGCGCGCCGCTCCGCTTTTCGTCAACCAAGCAGGACTTCCTTGGCCTTTTCCGGCTGGAAATAACCCTTCATGTCGTACTTGTTGTAGCCGCTGAAATCGCTCAGCGCACGGCCATCGAGGAAATAGCTGCGAATGAAGCGCTTGCCGTCCACGCTGGTCCAGTTTTCACGGTCCCAGTGCAGATAGCCGTCCTCATCGCTCTGCTTTTCGTCAAACACCAGGTCGACCTGACGGTTGCCGTTGGCAACCAGATCGATCAGCTCCGCCGTGCTCAGATCCAGCTCCGTCTTCTTTACGGTGTCTTTCACCAGCATTGTAATATCCTCCTCAGCCGATATAGCCCGCGCCCTTGAGCAGCTCGACAGCCTTATCGTGGTTCGCCTCGCTCATCATGACAAGAGGCCCCGTGCAGCCCATGCCGGTCTCGGCATAGATACCGGCCTTCCACAGCACCTTGGCGGCGTCCTCAAGGTCCATGACCTCAATGCCGGGGATGCTCGCGGTACAGGGCTCGGCGCTCGGGCACTTGACCTCTTCCTCCGCTGCGGCGGAAGCGCCCTTGGCGGCAGCCTTGCGCGCCTCAAGAATACGGCTCAGGCCGGCCTTTTCGGCGGCCTCGAACTCCTGACGGGCGATCTCAAACACCTTGCCGCGCACGAGCTGGGCCGCGTATTCGATCGCGTTGGCGATCAGCGGCGCGCCGCTGGCGCGGGAGATGATGAGGATGAGCTTGTTGTAGTCCTTGCCGATGCCGGGGCCGTAGCCAAAGCCCGTGGACTCGAAGCTGCCGCCGGTGGTATAGGCGGAGAGCATTTTGATCATCACATTGCCGGTCAGGCTGTCCATGACCATGATATCGGGCGTGCCCTGCAGCACATCGTTGCCGCGCATTACCGCGCCGCCGTCCGCGCGGGCGGAAGTGGCCCACTTAAAGTCATAGCCGCCCTCGCGCAGTTCCTTGAGCGCAAGCTCCGTCTGGCGTGCGCCGTCCACGTTCAGAATGCCGATCGTGGGGTCCTTCACGCCGCAGGCCTTGGCAGTGATGATGCCGTAAATGGTGTTTTTGATCATACCCTCGATGCGATCTCCGCTCGAAGTGCCGGTGGTGTTCGCAATAAACATCTCCTTGCCCTTCGCCGGAGTCACAACGCGGCCGACCGTGGAAACACCAATGGGGAACGGGAAGTGCATGGTCACAGCGCCATCGACCTCGCCGCTTTCCACCATCTGCTCCATCTTTTTGTGGCCTTCCTCATCGTCGGCAACGTGGACGGTCGTGACGCCCTCGGCCTCGAGAGAACCGATGTAGTACACATCCACGCCGCGCTTGCTGGCCATGATCGCCGCCTGCATGGCGTTCTCCTCGCCATGCTCGCTGCCCATACCGGTCAGCGCGATCTTAGGACGCGGCCCGTAGGAGCCGCTCTCCAGACCCTCGGCCATTTCGAGGAAGGTCCTTGCAATGGTCTTCTGCAAATCACTCATGATGCTTCCTCCATTATTCCGCCTGCGCAAGCAGCGTCGCAGCGAAATCACGCATCGTCTTGGCGATCATGTCCTTGACCTCAGCCTCGCTGATGCCGGAGGACTTCTCCTCGCCGCTGTTGGCCTGGATAACAAAGGACACGCCGTCGAAGAGGTTGGTCATACGGCCGAGGAACAGCGAGCCCTTGCCGATGATCATCACGCGCTTGCACTTGCCGGAGAGGATATCCTCGCGGGCGAAGCCGATGTAAGGCACACCGGAGGGGATGTGGCCCTGCGTGGGCGCCCAGCCGGTCAAACCGTGCTCCAAGGGGAACTTCGCAAGATCTGCGCGCTCGAGCTCGCCGCGCTTGACAGCGAGGGCCGCGATCATCTTGTAGTTGGCCAGAGGCACATCGCCCGCACCGGCCGGCTTGGTGATGTCGGGGTTCTGCATCTCGGGGGAATACTTGTCGATATCGGTGATCTTCATGCCGAACTTGTCGAGAGGATCGGTGACAAGGCTGGAAATAACAGCCTGCGGCGCGGAGCCCGTGCCGACGGTGTGGCGGCCGATCATCTCGAGGTTGACCTCGGGGCTCACGCCGTCATCCTGCGTCAGAACGACCGCGAAGCCGCCAACCATGTCCTCCATGATGGGCAGGCCTTTCTTGACGTGGTCCTTGCCGTTCATGCCGAGCTTGGCGGTGCAGCCGCCGGCGGTAACCACGACGGTCTTGAATGCGCCGGAGGCGACGAGGGATGCAGCATCGATCATCGCGTGGGACGGGCCGGCGCAGAAGCCGCGCACGTCAGAACCGGTCGCGTGACTCAGGCCCGCGATCTCAGCCGCAGCCTTGGCAAAGTTGCCGCCGCCGCGCTGGTTCATATCGCCGCAGGCCTCTTCGCAGCAGTCCACGACATACTCAACATCTTCCTTGGCAACGCCGCTCTGCTTGAGCGCTGCGAGCAGCGCCAGCACGGAGGACGCCTTGGAGACGATGTTCTCGTGCATGACGTGAGCGGAGAGGTTCACATCGATGTCGTGCGCGCGGTTGACGCAGCCAACCAGCTCGCCATTGTTGTACAGGCCCTCGGAATGCTCCTCGGCAACGAGACGCTCGATCTCAGCCTTCTCGGTCTGTGCTTCGGGAATGCGGGCCATGATGGTCTCATCAATGAGGGGGTTGGCCTCGAGCTCGCCGCGATGAGCGGCGACAAAGTTCGCGTCCAGCTTGACGAGGTCGAACACGTCGCACGCCTGCATCAGCAGCAGGAACTCCTCCTGCGGCATCATCTGGCCGAACTTACCGTAACGGTCGTTGACATCGCAGGTCTTGTCGCACCAAGGCTGGGGAACGGCTGCCAGGTCATCGGGGGTCTTGTTACCGATGTAGACCTGGTTGGGCCAATAAGAGAGAACCTGATCGAACGAGCGGATATGGCTCGGCAGCTCCTTGAGATACTCGCTGTCGGGGTTGACGATACGCTCGGTCGTCTGGGTGGTACCATTGTGAAGCACCATATCGGGTGTGTGTGCCAGAATGTAACCGGCGCCCTTGATCACTGCTTTCATAGTGTAGTCCTTCCCTTTCTGATTTGTTTCAGTTTTTGGTCGAATCCTTCGGAATCGTCCTGCTTCTTCTGTTGATCGCCTTAAATCGCTGCAGCGAGGGTATCGCTGCCTATCACACCGCGGCCTCCGGCTGCTGCAGCCATTGAAAGCGGCCAAACTGCGGAAGGCGGCGGCAGAAGCCGCCGCCTTCATAGACACCTGTCTGATTGTGCAGTTTGCTTATTTGCCGAGATACTTACAGTACTGTTCGCGGATGGCGCTCATTTCGTTGATGATATCATCAACATCCAGAACCATTTCCATCATGCTGATCTGCTCGTCATAGACGGCAGGATCAAACTCAGCCTTGACCTCGGGCTCGCACACGTGATAAACCGTGAGTCCCAACGAGACTCCTGTCAACGGACCGGCATAGGTCGGGTCACCGGCGGTGACCGTCTCAGCAGCGAGGCCGGAAGCTTCGCCCTCAGCAGCACCCAGGAGAACGACGACGTTCTCGGGGCCATACTGCTCAGCGAATTCCTTCACACGCTTCTGGTTTTCCAGATCCATTGCACCTGCGGCCGTTCAGACGAAGCATTCCGTCGAGGAAAACACGACTTCCGCACCAGCGGACTTTGCGCACTCTTCGATCGCCATACCGGGGATACCGTCACGGTCACCGATAATGACAACTTTCTTACCAGCTAAGATGCTCATTACTCTTTCCTCCTTTTCCTCAGAATTATATAGCAGCCCTTCTTTCGAAAAGCAGACTATCGCAGATTAGATATACTTTTTGATCATTGCTTCCACGTTCTCGGGCGTAGCATCATCCTTAACGCAGGAGTCGATCATCTGGCCATTCTCATAGATCGCGATGACGGGCAGGCCGAGGATCTTCTGAGAGATGGCAAGGCGGCGGGCCTTGGTGGTGTTCAGGGCGCAGAACTTGATCTTGTCGCCGTAAACGTCGGCAAAGCCGTGGACATGGGGCATCAGGGCAGCGCAGGGAACGCAGCCGTCGCCGTAGAAGTCAACGAGGATCTTGCCGGGAGCCTGAAGCACTTCGGCTTCAAAGGTAGTCTTATCGAGTTCAAGCATGATAATTTCTCCTTTTCTTATTCAAGATTGGCAATATATTTTTCAGCCTGCATGGCGGCGATGGCACCGTCCGCAGCGGCCGTGACGACCTGACGCAGGCTCTTGACGCGGATATCGCCCGCGGCATAAACACCCTCGACGTTGGTGTGCATATTGTCATCGGTCTTGATGTAGCCCTTGTCCATGTCGATCACGCCCTCAAAGAGGTCGCTCTTGGGCAGCAGGCCGATGAAGCCGAACAGGCCGAACAGGCCGTCGTCCTCGTCTGCCTCGATGGTCGTCAGCTCACCGGTCTTGGTGTTCTTCACGATCATCTTGGAGAGGATGTCGTCCTCGCCGTCGACCTCGTCAACGACAGTGTTCCACATGAAGTGGAGCTTCTCGTTCTTGAAGGCCTTCTCCTGAATGGACTTGGCGGCACGCAGCTCGTCGCGGCGGTGGATGATGGTCACCTTGCGGGCGAACTTGGTGAGGTACATGGCCTCTTCCACGGCAGCATCGCCGCCGCCGACCACGTAAACTTCCAGATCTTGGAAGAAGGAGGCGTCGCAGGTCGCGCAGAAGGAAATGCCCTTGCCGACGAACTTGCCCTCGTTCTTGCAGCCGATGGGGCGCGGGAACGCGCCGGTGGCGATGATGACACACTTGGCCTCATACTCGCCCTTCACACCGATGAGCTTCTTCACAGGGCCGGTGAGCTCCACTTCCTTGATCATGTCGCTCACGCGCTCCACACCGAAGTGCTCGCACTGCTTTGTCATACGCGCGATCAGGCTCGGGCCGCTGTCGCCTTCGACCTGACCGGGATAGTTTTCAATTTCATTGGTGATGGCGATCTGGCCGCCATCCTGACCCTTCTCGATCACAAGGGTAGAGAGTCTGGCACGCCCGGAATAAAGACCGGCGGTAAGGCCTGCGGGGCCCGCGCCCAGAACGATAACGTCATAAATCCTGCTCATTTTTGTTCTATGTCCCCCTTAGAGGTCTCGATATCATCCCGTGCGGCGCGGCTGCGCCGCACGGGATCGCTGGAATTACGGGGAAATCAGTCCTCAAAAACAGTCTGGTCCTCGACCTCGGTGGTCAGGGCCTTGAGGGCCTTCTCAACCAGCTTGCGGCGAAGCGCCTTCTCCTCGTCATGCGGGAGGGAGGGATCGCCCAGCGGGTGAGGAATGGCGATGGTGGGAACGATTCTGTTCGCACCGACCGTCAGGGAAATCGGAGTGACCGTGCACATATGCACCACGGGGATGCCAGCGCGCTCGATCTCTTTAACCATCGTTGCACCGCAACGCGTGCAGGTACCTCATGTGCTGGTCATGATGACGGCATGAACACCGGCCTTGAGCAGCTTCTGTGCGTACTCGGCAGCAAATTTCTTGGCGTTGGCAACAGAGGTGCCGTTACCGACGGTGGTGTAGAACGTCTCGTGGAGCTTGCCGATCTTGCCCTCGCGCTCCAGATCACGCATCACATCCACAGGGAGGACACGGTTGGGATTGGCGTTGGCATAGACCGGGTCGTAGCCGCCGTGAGCGGTCTCGTAGGTTTCTTCCGTCAGCTCGTTCACACCGGCGAGGCTGTACTCACCGTAGTGGGAGGCGGAAGAGGACTCGATGTGGTCGGGGTTGCCCTTGGGAACGATACCGCCGGAGGTGCACAGGGCGATGGTCGCCTTGCTCAGGTCCTTGATGGCGGGGTTGGGCGCCACGCGGTCGAAAGAGGGCATGGGATACTCAGTGGTGAAGGGCTTGTCCGCCAGCTTGCTCAGCAGCATCTTGACAGCGCGCTTGGAGCCGCGCTCCTTGTCGAAGAAGTTGACACGAACGCCCTGGTTCATATAGCCATCCTCAATGGAGGCGCCGAGGGCTTCGCCCTTCATGATCTTCATCGCGAGCTTCGCCATGGCGGGCGCAGCCTTGCGCATACCGGCAGCGGAGTTCGTGGTGGCAACGATCAGAATGCTGTTTCGCAGGTCAGCGCCGGGGTTCTCCTCGTACATACCCGTGAGGACCTTGACGCCCAGCTCGTCCTGAACAGCCTTGCAGATGGTCGCGCAGGCGTAGCCGTAACGGCCGGCGTTGAACGCGGGACCTGCGATGAAGAGGTCGGGCTTTTCCGCCTTGACCCACTCGAGAATCTGCGCCTTGGCTTCCTTCTCGTGCTCGGCAAAGTAGGAGTCGCCGCAGACGATCGTCTTGGTAATCTCCGCCTCGCCCTTCCAAGCCTGCTGGAAGGCAAGGCCCGGGCCGACGATACCGTCGCGCAGTTCGGGAGCGACATGAGCCATCTCTTCACCGCCGATGTTGGCGAAGAACTGGTTGATATAATGAACAACTTTGAAACTCATCTTGTTTTTTCCTCCTTTCCTTGCTTATCGGGCGCTCAGGCAGTTGAAGCCCATCTCGTTGGTCGCGCCGGTGATGACCTGCAGCTCCGCCTCGATGGAACCATCCTCGCGCAGAGAACCGGCGTGGCCGCCGGCGATCTTGTCGACATAGTCGAGCGTACCGATGACCTTGTCCATCGCGGGAAGAACGATCACCTGGTTGGCGTTGCCGCCGGTAACAACAGCGTCCGCCAGAGGATCGGCGTCCGCGAGCGACTGGGACTTACCGTCCTGACCGGCGTACTCGTCGGTGATGATGGTGGTCTTCACACCGACCTGCTCGATCTTCTTGGTGTTCATGATGAGGTCGGTATCAGGGTTGCCGAAGCCTTCCTGAGAAATGATCGCACCGTCGAGGTCCAGAAGTCTGCAGAGCTTGGCGCTCCAGTCGGAGGAACGCTGCTTGTCGGCGAGGTAGACGTTCTCGTTGGTGATGATGTTGCAGACGTAGTTGAGCGTCTTGCCGTGCTGCTCGAAGAGGTCTGCCACAACGGGGTTGTTCTGGTGATGGTAGGTCGTGTTCTTGTCGCAGGCGGAAACGCAGTTGCCGCTGATGATCGCACCGTCCATCGTCTCGGTGGGGTTGAGGATGGTGGTCAGGCTGCGCTTGGCGTCCACACCGTAAACATAGGTGTCATGCAGCAGGCCCTGGGACTGAAGCATGTGAACATAGGCCACGCGCGGCAGGTTGGGGAACTTCTCGATGCCTTCCTTGATGCCGTAGGTCTCGAACTCCTTGACCTCGTCGGGAGCAACATTGCGTCCCAGCTCGCCGATAAAGGTCGCAGCGCGGAGGCCCGCGATGCGGACGGCGTGCTCATATTCGTGCTTGTGCTCCTGGTAGTTATCGGCAGGCTCGGCAACAACGACAAAGTTGTTCAGCTTGGAAAACGGCGTGTAGTCGGCGCCGGGACCGGACATATCGATGATGCCCTCCTGGAAGCCGACGATCTTGCCGGCGGTGACAACAGCCATACCGCGCAGAACGTGGGTCTTGCCGCTGCCGACCGTGTCGACCTTGGCGATGACGCCGGGGAATTCGCCGCCGGGGCCCTCGACCTTCACGCGCGGTTCAATGACGTCCTTGACCGGGGTGATGCGAACGCTCTCACCGGGCTTGGCAACGTCGAAGCTGAAGTCCTTGACCCATGCCTTCACGTCATCATCTTCATACATGAAGGCCTTGACAGCTTCGGGGTCAACGTACAGAGTACCGTTTTCTACCTTGCACTCCTTTGAAATCTGGATATTGTTGATGTGGATGAAACCAAGTTCCAATTTCAAAGTAAAGCACCTCCTTCTCTCAATGATTTTTATTACTAAGACCCGCCGCAGCGTCGTAGCCGATCGCGCCGCAAAGCAAGGTATAGTCAATTAGTTGAAAATCGCGCAGCGCCTGCTCGTTGTCCGTCCAGTCGATCTTGCAAAGCTTGTCGTGCACGGCGATGGCGTTGCCGATCATGCTCTCATGCTCAGGCTCCATACCGTGAGGCTCGATGGAGACGATCAGCGATTTATACGGCGTTTCGTTGGGCTTGACGCTTCCGGCAAGCGGGTGCGTATACAGGATGTGTCCTTTGTGAATGAGGTCCCGCGCTTTAACGAGCACCTCGCGGAAGCTCAGCTCCGGATGATATGCGATGGTGTAGTCCCCGCGCCCGTCGAGGCAGTCGGCCACGAGGGGGTTGTTCGTCAGGATCAGATAGTCATGCGGGTTGCCGATCATTCCCATCCAAACGACTTCCTTTCTGTTTCAGCATAAAAAAATAGAGCAAACCGAGGCGCCGCCACCGGTTTGCTCTGTTCCCTAACCTGAGAGATTCCCCGCATTCAAAAGCAGGTTGCTCCGTCGGCGCTTTCGCTCTCCAGAGTGCCGTCCGCTTCCGGTCTGTTTGCCTGAGATATTCAGAGAAGTTGTAGGCTTTCCTTCTCCTTATTCCTTCGGCTCCGCCTAACGCGGATTTCCCGAAAAGCCTCATCCGGCTTATTATCTGAAATTTCGATGGCATTATTCCGTCATCGGTAAATTTCTGATGCTAATATATCTCAGATACGCCCATTTGTAAAGAGCTTTAACCATGGTTTTTTACAAAATAAAGTTTTCAGTTATTGATAACCTTTATAGCTGTTTGAGAGAAAAAATCGCAAATGAGAATAAACCGTATTTCCCGACGGAAAATTCTGTTTTTATCCATGCATTTTTTCATTAAAAAAGCGTCCCGCAGCATCAACAAACGCTGCGGGACGTTGGCGGGAATATGTGGGAATCGAACCCACCTAAGAGGCTCCTCACCCCTATCACTGGTTTTGAAGACCAGGGGGCACACCAGCACCCATCTACTCCCAGGTGCGGACGCCATCATAACACACAATTTCAATGATTGCAACCGAATCAATGCTTTTTTTCGCTGTTATCGATTTTTCCCCTGATTATTCAGAACTCCGGCCCCGGATGGCGCACATCGCCGTCCTTTTTGAGAATCTTGTTTTTGTCGTAGTATTCAAGCACCGCAAGCGCGTATTTGCGCGATGTGCCGAGCATATCGCGGAACTCCGCGAGCGTCAGCTCCCCGTGCTCGGCAAAATGCTGCTTTGTTTTCTCCCAGATGCCCTCGTAGATGCGCCGCTCGATGCAAAGCTGCGGTGTCAGCATCACAAGCTCGCCGCCGCTGACAAGGCTCTCGAGCACCTGCTTGCAGTCCGCAAGCTCGTTGCGCTCGAACTGAACGTACACATCGTCGAGATTCTCGACCTCAAGGCCCATTTTGTGGTAGATCTGCAATAGCTTCGTTTTGAGCGCATTCTGTTTTTTCGTCAGGCGGACCTCAAAGTCCGCAAGTGCGTAGCGGTCGGCCACGGACTTGATCTTCCCCTCGCGCGCAAGGCAGGAGAGGATCGCGTCCGCGCGCGCTCGGTCCGCACCCTTGAAGAGCTTCTGGCGCAGCTCTGCGACCTTCATACCGCCGTGCAGCGGGTTGTCCTTATGGTATTTGGCAAGCAGACTCTCGCAGCTCGTCCATACCTTGTCGAACTCGGAGGACGCCATATAGCGCTTTTCGAGCGGCTCGATGAGCTTGCCGCTGCCGCAAAGGTCCTCGAGCGAAGCCTCCAATTCGGAAGCGTCCATGCTCAGCCGGTCGGCAAGCTTTTTGAGCGGCACGAGCTCCGTGCCGTATTCGGCCACCGCCTGCACAAGCTTATCATTGTCCGATCCGCTCTCTTTCACCTCGAGCATCCGCAGCACCTGCGCGTCGTTTCTCTTGTGGCGGTAGGGATGGTCGTCCAGAATGACGCCGCCGCCGATCGTTTCGAGCGGCGAATAGAAGCGGATCACAAAGCGGTCGCCCTGCCGCGTCGCGATCTCCTCAGTCATTCTCAGCTGCGCATAGGCACTCTCGCCGGGCTGCAGTGCGTCCCGCTCGAGCAGCACGACCTTGGCAAGGCGCACGGCGCTGCCGTGATAGAGGTGCACCTGCGAGCCGTTGACGATCGTACGCTGGGAGTTTTTGAGGTTTTGCAGCCGCACATCGAGCATCAGCGAAACGCGCATCGAACCGGGCTTTGCGATGGTGTCGCCGCGCGTGATGTCCGTCTTTTTGACACCCGCAAGGTTCATCGCCACGCGCTGGCCGGCATAAGCGGTCTTCACATCGCTGCCGTGCACCTGCAAATTGCGCACGCGGCATTCAAGGCCGTCGGGCATGATGGCCGCATCGTCGCCGACCGTCACCGCGCCCTCGATGAGCGTGCCCGTCACCACCGTGCCGAAGCCGTCGACCGAAAACACGCGGTCGATGGGCAGGCGGAAGGGCGTACGCAGGCTCTTTTCCTGCACCTGCGCCACAAGCGCTTTGAGCGCCTCGCGCAGCTCACGGATGCCCTCACCCGTGTAGGCGGAAACAGGGTAGATAGGCTTCCCCTCCAGGAAAGTGCCCCTGACCTGCTCCTTGACGTCCTCTTTCACCATCTCGACCCACTCGCCATCCACCATGTCGGTCTTCGTGATGACGACAACGCCCTCCCGAATGCCCAGCAGCTGCAAGATGCCGAGGTGCTCCACCGTCTGCGGCATAAAGCCCTCGTCCGCCGCGACAACAAGCATCGCAAGGTCGATGCCGCCCGCGCCGGCGAGCATATTCTTGATAAACTTTTCATGTCCCGGCACGTCGACGATGCCCGCCTGCGTGCCGTCGTCAAAGTCGAGGTGGGCAAAGCCCAACTCGATCGTGATCCCGCGTTTTTTCTCCTCCACGAGACGGTCGGTGTCAATGCCCGTGAGAGCCTTGACGAGAAGCGTCTTGCCGTGGTCCACATGGCCCGCGGTGCCGATGATGACGTGTTTCATCTGAGCGCCTCCCTTGCCGCCGAAGCGATCTCGTCATAGTCCTGTTCAAAGAGCGTGCGCACGTCGAGCAGGTACTGCTCCTTGCTGATGCGCCCAATGACGGGACGCACGCGGCAGCGCATCGCGCGCTCGAAGGCGTCCACGCTCTTCTCCCCCGTGTCCACGGCGACCGCCCAGGCCGGCAGAAGCTGCGTCGGCACGCTGCCGCCGCCTACCTGATCGTCCGCCGCCACAAGGTCTGCGCCGACGCCCGCATCCGCGAGTACCTTTTGCAGCAGCGCGGCTTTGGCGTGCAGCGCGGACTCGTCCGCCGCCAGCATCGCAAGCGTCGGGATCTCGCGTACTGCCTCGGCGCCGTCAAGATAGGCATGCAGCGTCGCGTTCAGCGCCGCAAGCGTCATTTTGTCCACGCGCATCGCACGCGCGAGCGGATGGTGCTTGAAGCGGTCGATATATTCCTTTTTGCCGATGATGACGCCGGCCTGCGGGCCGCCGAGCAGCTTGTCGCCCGAGAACGACACCACGTCAACGCCCGCGCGGATACTCTTTTGCACCGTCGGCTCATCGTGGATGCCGAACTGCTCGAGATCGACCAGCGAGCCGCTGCCGATATCCTGAATGACCGGCAGGCTGTACTTCGCGCCAAGCGCGACCATGTCCTCGAGCGGCACGGATTCAGAAAAGCCCACGATGCGGAAGTTGCTCGTGTGAACCTTCAAAAGCGCGCGCGTCTCTGCGCCGATGGCGCGCTCATAGTCGCGCAGGTGCGTCTTGTTCGTCGCGCCCACCTCGCGCAGCGTGCAGCCGCACTGCATCATGATCTCCGGGATGCGGAACGAGCCGCCGATCTCGACGAGCTCGCCGCGCGAAGCGACCACCTCGCCGCCGCAGCCGATCTCCGAGAGGATGAGCAGCACCGCCGCCGCGTTGTTGTTCACGACCATCGCGCTCTCCGCGCCGGTCAGGCGGCAGAGAAGCTCCTCCACATGGCTGTGGCGCGAGCCGCGGCAGCCGCCCGCCACGTCGTATTCAAGCGTTGAATACCCGCGCGCCACATCCTCCACGGCACGCACCGCGCGCTCGCTCAGGCAGGCGCGGCCAAGGTTCGTGTGCAGCACCACGCCCGTTGCGTTGATAACGCCGCGCAGCGACGGCAGCTCCGCCTCCTCCGCCCGCGCGCGGATGCTCGCGCAGAGCTCGAGCACATCGGGCAGTTCCTTCCTCGCTCCGCTCAGCACGGCCTCGCGCAGTGCCGAAAGCTCCGCGCGCACCGCCTCGCGCAATGTGCTCGCGGGCATTTCCAGCGCAGAAAGCTCCGGCCTGCGCAGCAATTCATCCACCTTCGGGATCGCGCGCAGCAGATTCGTCTCGCCCATGCTCCCGCCTCCTTTATTTCACAGCCGGGAATCATCCCAGGCATCGTCATTTGCATTTAAAGGTAGCAGAATCCCGCCCTTTCGTCAAGGCAAAACACGCGAAAAAGCGCGGCGGCCCCCGAATTCAGGCCCGCCGCGACATTCTTTTTCATCGATCGAGCACTTCTTTGGCCGCCGTTTCACGTTTTCTTCTCCGCAGCACCGGCAGATACATGAGCCCGCCGACCGCCGCAAGCAGCACAGGAAATCCCACCCAATGGCTGCCGAACCGGTCCTGGAACCACGCAAGCGGATTGCCGTCCGGCGCGTACATCAGGAACATATAGTTCGTATCCAGCAGCAGGTTCACCCCGTAGATCGGTATCGCCATCACGAGCAGCAGGAGCAGGCTCTTTCCCAGTCCCTTCGCGCTCGGCCGGATATCTCCCGCGGCAAAGAGCATCATCGGATACACCGCGAGCAGAATATGCACGCTCGTCGAATGCAGGAACATGAAGTTCATCGCCGGGAGCGACGTCCACGTCGGAAACAGCAGCGCCGCCGTTGCCGCTGGGATACAAATATAATATAGGAAGTTGTCGAGCACCTCGCTCCTGCGCCAGGCGTGGACAGCAATGAGGAAAATGTTGATCGAGTACAAGTGCAGCGGCAGATATGACGCATCGAAATTTCCGCCGATCTGCAGACCGATCTGCTTGAACACCTCGTCCAGAAGCAGCAGGATGGCAAATACCCTGCGCATCTTTGCGCGCCGTTCCGCATCCGCACGGGCATATCCCCGGCAGCACAGCACCGCCGTCAGCACGAACAGTGCGAGCGTCACAAGATGCCTCGCTCCGAAGAGCGAAAAGCCGTATCCCTCTACGATCGTTTCGATCGTATCCCAAAAATGTTCCACGTACTCAGACCTCCACGCCTGTTATCTGCTTTACAGCATATCACACGGCGGCAAAAATGCGCCTGAAATCTTTTTTAAGATTTTAGCACCCCATCCGCATACCCAGCATTTCGCCGTTCCTCCCGCCGCGGTATCCGCCGTTTTCGATCACGCGCTCGCCGAGCACGAAGACCTCGTCAAAGCCCGCAGCGCAAGCGCGCGGCGCAAGGTACGTCCCCTTCTCGCGGACATTCGCGGGGTCAAAGAGCAGCAGGTCCGCATCCGCGCCCGCCTCGATCTTTCCCTTTCCCGCAAGGGAGAATCGCTCTGCCGCCTGAAGTGTCACCTTATGCACCGCCCGCTCGAGCGTGAGCACCTTTTCCCGCATGACGTAGGTTTCGATAAGGCGCGCGAAGGCGCCGTATACGCGCGGATGCACCTGCCCACCGCCGGGATAGGTCGCGTCCGAAATGACGCCCGAAAACGGCGCGCGCAGGATGCCGCGCACGTCCTCCTCGTCTGTGATAAAGTCGATCATCCCCGCCTCGCACCTCTCCGCCGCCAGCAGGTCAAAGAGTGCGGCGAAGGGGTCTTTCCCGAGCGAGTGCGCGATCTCCGCGATGTTTTTTCCCTCAAAGGGGCGGTATTCGTCCGTTCGAAGCCCGATGGCAACGACGTTTTCAAAGCCGACGAGCAGCGTGATGTTCTCAAAATCGCTGCCCGATTCCATCCGGGCGCGCATTTCCTCGCGCGCACAGCGGTCGTGCAGGCGCTCTGTGAGCGTTTCCGTTCCGCCCGCCTGAAATTCCGGCGGCAGCACATGGATGAGCTGCGTCGAGCCGGCGGTATAGGGGTAAACGTCGCACATCACGTCAAGCCCTTCCTCCCGCGCTCTCGCGATGAGCGAGAGCATCTCGGGCACGGCGCGCCGTGCGTTTCGCGCGCCGATCGCCTTGAGATGGCTCACCTCCAGCGGCGTTTGCAGCGCGCGGGCGACCTCGATCATCTCGCGCAGCGCGTCCACCACGCCGTCGCCCTCCTGGCGCATATGCACGCAGATCGGCACGCCGCTTTGATGAAGCGGCGCGAGCGCGCGGATGAGTCCGTCGGTCGAATAGAAGATCTCCGGCGCGTAGCCAAGGCCGAGCGATACGCCGCACGCGCCGTCGGCAAGCGCCTTTTCCATGTGATAGTGCATCTCTCTCATTTCAAGCGGCGATAAGTCGCCCGCTTCAAAGCCCGCGGCAAGCGTGCGCAGCGTGCCCATGCCGACAAGCTGCGCGCAGGAGAGCGGCAAACCGCGGCTCTGCGCCGCCTTAAAATACGCTTCGAGCGAATCAAAGCGCAGCTCCGGCGGTATCTCCCCCGTGATGGGCGCAAGATAATGCGCGCAGGCGGACGCATACTTTCCCGCGAGCGGCGCAAGCGACATGCCGCAGTTGCCGTTCACAATTGTCGTAAGTCCCTGCGAAAGCTCGGCCCTGCCGAAATCCTCGCGAAAGAGCGCAGCGTCAGCATGGCGGTGGATGTCGATAAAGCCCGGCGTCAGCACACGTCCTTTGGCGTCGATTGTTTCAAACGCCTGCGCGTCCTTCAGCTCGCCGACCGCCTCGATCACTCCGCCGCAAAGGCCCACATCCGCCGTGAACGCCGCGCGTCCCGTACCGTCGACCACCCGCGCTCCCCGGATCAGCGTATCCAGCATTTCAGATCACCTCTTTTCCGCAGTCTATCATTCCGCCGCGCACTTTGCAAGGTCATTTCCCCTTGCAATCCGACCCGGCACAGGGTATACTGAGGAAAACAGAAAAAAGGAGCGCTCCCATGCAGAAGAAAAACCGCATCCACGACTGGCGCAAGCTCAAATGGCCCTTCACCGCCACATTTTTGTACTACGCCATCCTCTCCCTTGTCACAGGCCTTGCCGACCAGAGCGCAGAGGGCTTTCTTGCCATGTTCTCCGTCGTTCTCCTCATCGATGCCGTGGCCTATTTCTGCTACTGCTTCTTCCTTTCAAAGGACGCAGAGGATATGCACAAGCTCTGGTTTGCCTTTGCGCTCGCCTTTCTGCTCTCCTCCACCGACCAGCTTTCCATCCTCTGGGAGATGATGAGCCGGCGCGCGCTCGGCGCATAACGCGCGCAGAACTCCATACCATCAGCAGAAGGTCCCTTTCCCCGGGCCTTCTGCTTTTTGTTTTTGGGCAATCCCGCCCCTTTGCCCAAAAGTCGACTTCCCCGCCCGACTGTCCATGGTTTTCTTTTTTGCCCTTGTTACGCCGAAGGAAAGAGGGTCAGCCCGCCTTCTCCCCCTGTCGTTTGCGGCAAATCGTCAGAATGTTTACAATTTTACCTTGATTCGCTGCCGCTTCTTTGTTAAGCTTTTCATGCAGGATCCTGTATCCTGCACCAACGACTGATACAAAGGAGCCTGATGGTCTTATGCCGATCCGTCCTCTTATGGACCGCACCTCTCTTGAGCAGGTGCTGCTCTCGCGTCTCTCCCGCGGCGAGGTGCAGCTCTGGGTCCAGAAATATTTCCAGCCGTATCGCGAGCTGATGAGCTACTACCGCTGCGCGATCATGGAGGTGGAAACGAAGTTCAACGTGCTCAACGAAGAGCTCTCCCTGCAATACGACCGCAATCCCATCGAAACGATCAAAACGCGTCTCAAGTCCCCCGAGAGCATCATGGAAAAACTCAACCGCCGCGGCTATCCCATGACCGTGGAGAGCATCGAGCAGAACCTCAACGACATTGCCGGCGTGCGCGTCATCTGCTCGCACCCGTCGGATATCTACAAGCTCTCCGACGCGCTGCTGCGTCAGGATGACATCCGCCTCATCGAGCGCAAGGACTACATCGCAAACCCCAAGCCCAACGGCTACCGCAGCCTCCATCTCATCGTGGAAACGCCCATCTTCCTGCATGACCAGAAGCGGTTTATGAAGGTCGAGGTGCAGTTCCGCACGATCTCGATGGACTGGTGGGCCAGCCTTGAGCATAAGATCCGCTATAAGAAGAACCTCCCCGAAATGGACTATGTGGAGCGCGAGCTCTACGAGTGCGCCGAGATCAGCGCGCAGCTTGACGCGCGCATGGAAAAACTCCAGAAGATCGCCGCACAGGCAACGGAGGAAAGAGACCGCAGCCTTTCCTCCTGATTGAGAATGTCCGCCTGCCGTCGTCCCGAGGCGGAAAAGCTCTGGGATGAGGAGCACCGCGAATCAATGCCTTTCATGTAACCTTCCCCGCTACGCAAGAAAGCCGCCGACCTGATGGTCGGCGGCTTTTGCCATGTCTTCGAATTCTTTACTTGACTGCCGCGAGCAGGGCATCCACGCGGTCGGTCTTCTCCCAGGCAACGCCGAGATCCTCGCGGCCCATGTGGCCGTAGGCGGCGAGCTGGCGGTAGATCGGGCGGCGCAGGTCAAGGTCGCGGATGATGGCGGTCGGACGCAGGTCGAAGACCTTCTCGACGGCCTCTTCGAGCTTACCGTCATCGACCTTGCCGGTGCCGAACGTCTCCACGAGCACGCTCACGGGATGCGCAACGCCGATAGCGTAGGCGAGCTGGACCTGGCACTTGTCGGCAAGGCCGGCGGCCACAATGTTCTTGGCGACATAACGAGCGGCATAAGCGGCAGAGCGGTCGACCTTCGTCGGGTCCTTGCCGGAGAAGGCGCCGCCGCCGTGGGGCGCGCTGCCGCCGTAGGTATCGACGATGATCTTGCGGCCGGTGAGACCGCTGTCGCCCTGCGGGCCGCCGATGACAAAGCGGCCAGTCGGGTTGACATAAATCTTGGTGTTCTCGTCCATCAGTCCCGCGGGAACGGTCGGCTTGATGACAAGCTCGATCATATCGCGGCGGATCTGCTCAAGAGAGGCCTCGGGCGCGTGCTGGGTGGAGAGCACGACGGTGTCAACGCGCACGGGCTTGCCGTTTTTGTCGTACTCCACCGTCACCTGCGTCTTGCCGTCGGGACGGAGATAGTCGACAAGCTCCTGCTTGCGCACGTCGGTGAGTCTCTTCGCCATCTTGTGGGAAAGAGAGATCGCCAGCGGCATCAGCTCGGGCGTCTCGGTGCAGGCGTAACCGAACATCATGCCCTGGTCACCCGCGCCGTTGTCGAGCTCGCTCGCGCCGCTCTCCTTATTTTCAAAGGAGTTGTCCACGCCCATTGCGATATCGCTCGACTGCTCGTCGATGTTCGTGATGACGCCGCAGGTGTCGCAGTCGAAGCCGTACTTCGCACGGTCATAGCCGATGTCGCGGATAACGCCGCGCGCGATCTTGGGGATATCGACATAGCAGTTCGTGGTGATCTCGCCCATGATGTGGACAAGACCGGTGGAGACAGCCGTCTCGCAGGCCACGCGGCCGTTGGGATCTTTTTCAAGGATCGCGTCGAGCACCGCGTCGGAGATCTGGTCGCAGATCTTGTCGGGATGCCCCTCGGTGACGGATTCGGAGGTAAATAAACGCTTTGCCATGATTCTTTCTTCCTTTCTCATTTCCGGGAAAAACAAAAAATACTCTGTCGAACCGACAGAGTATCGCACTTTCTGCTCTTCCTCATCTTTCGATTCGTTCGTCGGATTTGGCACCTTGCCTCTTCGGGCAGGTTGTCGTGGTGTCATTGGGCCGTTCCCTCAACCACTCTCGATGAAGTATTCACTTGTTGCTTTCGCTGAACCGTATTCTAACGGCGTTTGTGCGTTTTGTCAATTGAAATTTTACCTTTTTGCGCAAAACCTTGACTTTGACTGGATTTATGCTACAATATTGGCCGTGAATTGAATGTCATCGGAGGACTTGCGGCCGCAGCCGCAGCAGTCGAAAAGATGTCGGATGCGTCCGGTCAGGGAAATGACCGGGCTTTTTTTATCAATGTACAGCGAAACGGAGGCTTTCCATGGCAATTTCTCTTTCCGATCATTTTACCTATCAAAAGCTGCTGCGTTTCGTCGCGCCCAGCATTTTCATGATGATCATCACCTCGATCTACAGCATCGTCGATGGGTTTTTCGTTTCGAACTTCGTCGGCAAAAATTCCTTCGCCGCGCTGAATCTCATCTTCCCCGTCATCATGGCGCTCGCGGCCTTCGGCTTTATGATCGGCACGGGCGGCAGCGCGCTCATCGCCAAAACGCTCGGCGAGGGCAAGCGAAAAAAGGCGAATGAGATCTTCTCCATGCTCGTCGTGGCGCTCGCGGTGGGCGGCGCGGCGCTGAGCGGCGTGTGCCTCCTTTTTCTCCGGCCCATCTCCTACGCCGTCGGCGCGACCGACCTCACGATCGACGACTGCCTGCTCTACGGGAGCGTGCTGCTCGCGTCTCTTCCCTTTTTCATGCTGCAAAACAGCTTTCAGAGCTTTCTTGCCACGGCGGAAAAGCCGCACTTCGGCCTGCGCGTGACGGTCTGCGCGGGTCTTACGAACATGGCGCTCGACTTTCTGCTCGTCTATGTCTTCCCCCTGGGACTTCTCGGCGCAGCTCTTGCAACGGCATTTTCCCAGCTTGTCGGCGCGCTCATCCCGCTCGTCTATTTTCTGCGGCCGAACGATTCGCCGCTTCGTCTGACGCGCCCGCGCTTTGACCTGCGCGCGCTCGCGCGCGCCTGCGGCAACGGCTCGAGTGAGATGGTCAGCAACCTCTCCACCTCGCTCGTGGGCGTCCTCTACAACATCCGCCTCATGGCCATCGCGCAGGAAAACGGTGTCAGCGCTTACGGCGTTCTCATGTATGTCAGCTTCATCTTCATGGCCTTTTTCTTTGGCTACTCCATCGCCGTCACGCCCGTTATCGGTTATCACTACGGCGCGCAGAACCACTTTGAGCTCAAGAGCCTTCTTAAAAAGAGCCTGACCGTCACGCTTCTCTCGAGCCTTGTCATGACCGCCTCTGCCATTCTGCTTGCCCGGCCCATCGCCCACGTTTTCGTCGGCTACGACGCAGAGCTCCGCGACATGACGGTCAATGCCCTGCGCATCTACTCCCTCTCGTTCCTCGTCTGCGGCTTCAATATCTTCGGCTCGGCGTTTTTCACGGGGCTCAACAACGGCATCGCCAGCGCGCTCATCTCGTTTCTGCGCACGCTCGTCATTCAGGTCGCCGCCGTGCTGCTCCTGCCGGAGCTGCTCGGCATCGACGGCATCTGGCTTGCCATCACCGTTGCCGAAACGCTCACGCTGCTCGTCACAGGAACGCTTTTCCTCCTCGGCCGGAAAAAATACCACTACGCATAAAGCCCTCTGTCATATTTACGCTCCGCACAAACGTGCGGGGCGCTTTTTTTGCGTTTCCCTCTTGACATCTCATATTGTTGTGATATTATTTTGATATCAAACTTGGGAGGTGCTTTTTTATGGAAGAAAAGATTATCACCGGTCATAAAAACGGCATGCTCGTGCTGCTGCTCGAGCTTGTTCTCTACATCGCTGCGGTCGTTTTCCTGATTGTCGGCATCCATGCGGGCTTTCTGCCCCTCATCGTCCTGTGCGTCATCGTGCTTGCGCTCGGCTGGATCCCGCTGTGCGGACTTCGCGTTTTAAAGCCGCAGGAGGCGCTCGTGCTCACGCTGTTCGGCAAGTACATCGGCACGCTCAAGGGCGAGGGCTTCTACTGCGTCAACCCCTTCTGCACATCCTTCAACCCCGCCGCCAAGACGAAGCTCAACCAGTCCGGCGACGTGGACGACGGCCGCAAGAGCGCCAATCTCCTTGCCGCCATGCAGGCCTCGTCCACCACGGTCGAGGTGGGCGGCAATAAGAAAATTTCCCTCAAGATCATGACGCTCAACAACGCCCGCCAGAAGATCAACGACTGCCTGGGCAACCCCGTGGAGATCGGCATCGCCGTGATGTGGCGCGTGACCGACACCGCCAAGGCGGTTTTCAACGTGGACAACTACAAGGAATACCTTTCCCTCCAGTGCGACGCGGCGCTGCGCAACATCGTGCGCATCTACCCCTATGACGTCGCCCCCGGCATCGACACCACCGGCGACGGTCACGCCGACGAGGGGAGCCTGCGCGGGTCGAGCGAGGTCGTCGCCGCGCGCATCCGCGACGAGATCCAGTCCAAGGTCGCCGACGCGGGCCTTGAGATCATCGAAGCGCGCATCACCTACCTCGCCTACGCGCCCGAGATCGCGGCGGTCATGCTCCAGCGCCAGCAGGCCAGCGCCATCATCGACGCGCGCAAGATGATCGTCGACGGCGCGGTCGGCATGGTCGAAATGGCGCTTGAGCGCCTTGCGAAAAACGGCACGGTGGAGCTTGACGAGGAGCGCAAGGCGGCGATGGTCTCGAACCTGCTCGTCGTGCTCTGCGGCAACCGCGACGCGCAGCCCGTTGTCAACTCCGGAAGCCTCTATTAATTAAAGGGCCGCCATGAACGACAACGCCAAAAAGCAGGTCCCCCTGCGCCTTTCGCCCAAGCTCTACGCCGCCATCGCCGCCTGGGCGGAGGATGACTTCCGCTCCGTCAACGGTCAGATCGAGTACCTGCTCACCGAATGTGTGCGCCAGCGGAAAAAGAACGGCAAGTACGTCGGCGAGGAGATCGACGTGCCGCCCGAGCTCGACATCAAGTAAAGATCGCGTTCAGAAAATGCGGAAAGAACTCGTTTCTTTCCGCATTTTTGCGCTTCATTCCATTTTGTTATGGTCATTTGTTCAAAGTTTATTGATGACTTTTCTCTCCCGTTGTGTCATAATGTTTGAAACTATTGGTTTCGATTATTTGTGAACGAAGTGAGGTATTCCGTTTTGAACAAGCTCAACCGCGCGATCGACCGCTTTTGTATCCTGCACCCGAATTTCGGCGTCCCGAACCTGATGCTCTATGTTGTCATCGGCAACATCGTCTTCGGGCTTTTGTCCAACTTCTCCTCCGGCAATATGCTGAGTCTCTTTGCTTACTCGCTCAGCGGACTGATGCACGGTCAGGTCTGGCGGCTTGTCACCTTCGTCCTCATTCCCGAAAGCACCAGCCCCTTCTACCTTCTCATCACCTGCTACTTCTACTATTGGATCGGCTCGACGCTCGAGCGGCAGTGGGGCACGGCAAAATTCACGACCTACTATTTAAGCGGCATGCTGCTCACCGTCCTCGGCGCGAGCATCGTCAGCCTCATCACAGGCTACAACCTCCCCGTCTACGGCGCAAGCTACGTCAACTTCGCCATGTTCATGGCCTTCGCGCTGCTCTATCCCGATACGCGCGTGCTGTTCATGTTCTTCATCCCCATCCGCATCAAGTGGATCGCCTATCTCGACGTATTTTACTTCTTCTTCGATATCTTCCGCTACATCTCCGCCGGCGTGTGGTACTACTCCATCCTGCCGGTCGTGGCGCTTTTGAACTTTGTCATCTTCTTCTGGCCCGAGCTTGAAAACTTTTTCAAGCTGGAGCGCCACCAGAGCCGGCAGGCCTCGCACTTCCACAACACCGTGCACGCCCAACAGCGCCAGGAGCAGTACCAGCAGCAGACGCAGGGCTTCCGCCATAAGTGCGCCGTGTGCGGCCGCACGGATGTGACGAACCCCGAGCTTCAGTTCCGCTATTGCAGCAAGTGCGCGGGCTACCACTGCTTCTGCTCAGACCACATCTTCAATCACGTCCACTTTACGGACGAGCAGCCATAATCCAAAGGGAGGGAACACTTTTTATGGCGTATACCAAAGAGCAGGCGTGGGATCTTCTCACACGCTACAACAAAGGTGAGTTCCACTTAAAGCACGCGAACACCGTTGCCGACGTCATGCGCTGGTACGCGCAGCAGCTCGGCTACGGCGACGAGGCGGATTTCTGGGAGATCGTCGGGCTTCTGCACGACCTTGACTTTGAGATGTACCCCGACGAGCACTGCATCAAGTCGCAGCAGCTCATGCGCGAAGCGGGACTGGACGAGCGCCTCATCCGCGCCACCGCGAGCCACGGCTACGGCCTCCATTTCGATAGGCTTCCCGAGCCGCAGCACGAGATGGAGAAGGTCCTCTTCGCGACCGACGAGCTCACAGGGCTCATCGGCGCGGCCGCGCTCATGCGCCCGAGCAAGAGCGTCAGCGACCTTGAGGTGAAATCCGTCAAAAAGAAATACAAGGATAAGAAATTTGCCGCCGGCTGCTCGCGAGAGGTCATCGAGCGCGGCGCGGAAATGCTCGGCTGGGATCTTGACACGCTCATCGAGCGGACGATCCTCGCCATGCGCGCAAGCAGCCACGTCGACTGATCTCCCACATCATTTTTTACGGTCAACCATTACCTGCGGAAAGGAAGGTGCTTCCATGAGCGATTTTACCCCCACGCCCACACCGAGCTACAGCGGAAAGCTCCGCAATCATATGCTGATGGTGCCCGAATGCATCGAGGAGTGCAGCGGCATCCGCATCTTTGGACGAACGATCAAGTCCTTTGTCTTTTCCACCGACGTTGCCACCATCGCAAGCTGCAATGCCGACGCGGTGATCGCCGTTTATCCCTTCACCCCCCAGCCGCGCATTGTGCGCGCCATCATCAGCGTGGCGGATATGCCGGTATTCTGCGGCGTCGGCGGCGGCTTCACCTCCGGCGCGCGCTCCGTCGCTCAGGCGATGGAGGCAGAGCACTGCGGCGCTTACGGCGTTGTGCTCAACGCCCCCGTTTCGGCCGACATTCTGCGCGACATCCGTGCGCATATCGACATTCCCGTTGTGGCGACCATCGTCTCCGCCACGCAGGACACCGAGGCGCGTATCGCCGCGGGCGTCGACATTCTGAACGTCTCCGCCGCCGCGGAAACGCCGCAGCTCGTCGCCGCGCTCCGCGCGCGCCACCCCGAGATTCCCATCATCGCCACTGGCGGCCCGAGGGATGAGACCATCCGCAAGACCATCGCCGCGGGCGCGAACGCCATCACCTACACCCCGCCCGACAACGGCGTGCTGCTCGCCGACATCATGACCGCGCACCGCGAGCGCTACCGTTAAGCTACATAAGAGCACAGAAAAAGGCTGACCCTTTCGGGTCAGCCTTTTTGTCTTTCTTTTTCAGTACGGGCACGGGAAAGCGGAGAATACCGCGTGGCCGTCCGTGAGCGTGAAGGGATACTCGTAAGTCTCCGTCTCGCCGGTGAGCACCCAGTCTCCCGCGTCGCCGTCCCAGTTCCGCAGCCAGACCGTCTGCGTCACCGTGCCGCTCCTGCCCTTGAGTGAGGCGCTGTGCTCCTCCGCCGCGATCTCCATGTTATAGCCGCGGTCGGCAGAAAGCACATAGAGCTTCCCGTCCGATTCCGCAAAGCGCCCGGACGTTTCAAGCCACTCGTCGACCAGCGTTTTGTCAAAGTAGCGGCATACCAGCTCCCGTAGCTCTGCCATCGTCGAAACGCCGGGAATATCCGCTCTGTAATAGGTATATCCATTGATCTCCGCCTCGTCCGCGCTGCCATATCTCGCCGGCGGCGTGGTCATGTGGAACCATGCCCACAGCGTCTCTGCCGTGTCAAAGTCGATCAGCACCGCCGTTTCGGGAGAGATTTCCAGAAGGGACTGCGCGTGCTCGCTGAGCGCATTGTAGAAAGCGTCATAGCCCACGTCAAACACCTGCGGGCCCGCCGCATAGGGCGCGATGATGTAGTTATCGAAGCGCACCGTGATGCCGGACGCCGTAAAGTGCACCGTTGCAAACGACGGGAAATCCGATAGATAGGACTCGTAATCGTCAAAATACAGATCGCTCAGGCTCTGCTCGTAGACCTGCTGAAAGAGCTCCTGACTGATGCACGATTGCAGCGTCGCCCCCTCCAGGTCGCCCTTCTCCGAGGCAAGCGTATCGATCGACAGGAATTTTCCCGTCGTCAAATCGAAGTTCCACGCGCAGCTGTAGGTGTTGGGATGCACGCCGCCGTAGTAGGTGTAGCCCTCCGCCGAGATGCTCAGAAGTCCCGCCTCGGTCTCATACACATCGCTGATCGTCAGCTCGTGCGTCCAGTATCCCCCTTCAGGGAAAAAATCCGATCCGTCGTCGGCATACATTTCCTTCGCGCTTTCCGCCACCTCTGCGGCACTCGCGCGCAGTGACGCCAGCACGCTTTCCATCTCGCTGTTGAACGTGAGCTGGAGCTTGCGCAGCTTGGCCTTTTCCGCGCCGAGCGCCGTGTTGTCATTCTGCGCATAGACCTTGCCCTCTTCGTCCTGCAGCTCATAGTACTCGGAATAGAGCAGCGTGCCGTCGTCCGCCCTGTACTCGTCCTCGTAGACGTTCTTCGACATTTCAAGATGCAGCTTCGGCGCGTCAGAGACATCGTCCGCCGTACCATCCCCGCCTCCTGCGCCGCAGGCAGCGAGGCTCAGTGCAAACGCCAGCACCAGCAGCGCCGTCAAGCATTTTTTCATGGTGATCTCCTTTCCCGGTCGCGGCGCCGCGATCAAACGATCACCGGTCCGCTCGTCCACGCGCTCCCGCCCCGCGCCGCGGCAAGGTCGGGATAGGCGAGGACATACTGATCCTCTGCGCGCGCCGAAAGCCCGAAGAGCCTTTGCGCGCATACATCCAGCGCGCGCACGTCGGCGCTCTTGACGAGCACCGGCGCAAGCGCCGTTTGTTTCATTTCCCTGAGCATTTCGCGCCCGCGTCCGCTGCATGCCAGCACGCGCAGATACGGCATGCGCGGCGGCATATCCTCCGCCGTCACGCCAAGATAGGCCGCGAGCAGCATCCGCCGCAGCCGCGCATAGGCGTAGCGCTTTGTCTTCACCTCGCCGAGCAGTTCCTCAATGGATGAGGCTGTGTGCGCCGCGTCGTAAAAGCGGCGGTAAAGCCCCTCGCGCCCGCCGTCGAAGCGGGCGAAGTCGTCTTCATTCATCGCGCGCAGTCTGGATAAGATCGCGCGCTCCGCCCCCTTCATCGTCACCGGCGCGCGGCCCGCCGCACATTCGCGCGCGTAGATCGCGGCGCTCTCCTCCGTCAGAAAGGCGGACGCGTCCTCTCCGCGCGCAAGCAGGCCGCGGATATGGCTCGCCGAGGCGAATCCATCCTCCGCGCCCTCGTCGTGGCCCACGGCCTTTCGCGCCATTGCCAGCGGCGCGATCACGCTGCCGCTTTCGATGATCGCCTTGCAGTATTCGACGCCCAGAATGTCGTTCGGATTTTTGAGCACGGCGGCATCCTCGCCGACGAGCGTCCTTGCCGCCGCCTCGCGCGCGCTTGCAAAGGATGTGCCCGCCGCGAGCGCTTCGCGCAGCGCCGAAGAAAAATCCGCGCGCAGCAGCGTTTCCGCCGCGCGCTGCAGCGGCTCCGTTTCGCCGCACTCGCTGCCAAAGGCCAGCACACTGACGATCCCCGTTGCGTTCAGCACCGCAACGCCGCCGCGCGCAAAGCCCTCCGCCGATGCAAT